>JAZQWH010000045.1:0-41128 GCA_045632205.1 Eubacteriales bacterium | reverse complement strand
GGAAATCCCGGAGGCAATATTATAATTGAGGGCGGCGATGCCATCGACGTTACCTATGCCGCAACCGCGGGAATGCGCTCTGCCGTGAGCATTTACTCGGCTCACACCAACGATCAGCTGCAGGGCGGCAGCGCCGGCAGTGTGGCGGTCGGCTCGGGTGTGATCTATCAGCTGAGTGCAGACGGCTCGGCATTCATCCTCACCAACTATCACGTGGTGTATCATAACACCTATTCGGCGATCTGCAATGAAATCAGTATCTATCTTTACGGTATGGAGATGTCCGAGTACGCAATTCCCGCTACCTTTGTCGGCGGCTCTGCCAATTACGATCTTGCCGTGCTTCGCGTAGAAAAGAGCGACGTGCTCAGGGGAGCGATCTCCCGCGGTGCGGTCAGCGCGGCAACGGTTGCGGATTCGGATTCGATCCTTGTCGGACAGACCGCTATTGCAGTCGGAAATCCCGAGGCAAGCGGACTTTCCGTCACCACAGGTGTCGTGAGCGTAGATTCCGAGTATATCAATCTGAACATCATTGAGGGAAAAGGAAAGGTTGAGACGCGCGTCATTCGCGTGGATACGGCGGTCAACGAGGGCAACTCGGGCTGCGGACTCTTCAATGCAAAGGGGGAGCTGATCGGTATCATCAATTCCAAGATCATCGATTCCTCGGTTGAAAACATCGGATACGCAATTCCCTCCAACGTCGTGCGCGGCGTTGCGGAAAATATCATTCACAACTGTTATAAAAAGACCTGCAAGACGATGATGCGCCCCTTGCTCGGCGTTACGGTTGAGGTTGCGAGCATGTCCACAGCGCTTGATGAGGAGCGCGGGACGATCGTCAAGACCGAGCAGATCCGTGTGAGGGAGATCGAGAAGGGTGGACTTGGCGAAAGCACCTTGAAGGTGGGCGACGTGATCCGATCGATTACCGTTGGAGAACGCACCGTCAAGGTAACGCGGATGCACCACGTGATCGATTCGCTTTTAGCAGGTGCGGCGGGGGATGCCGTTAAGATCGCCATTACGAGAAACGGTGTGGAGCAGGAGGTCTCGTTCACGCTGACCACAGCGTGCCTCACTGCCTATTAATTCAGAACACGGCGTACGGACCGATCCGTACGCCGTGTTCTTTTATTTCATTTTTCGGTAGGAGCTTGGGGCACGCCTCGTTTGCTTTTGAAAGAAGTTGGAAAAATACGCGGGCGAGGAAAAATTCATTTCCGCAGCGATCTCCGCAGAGGTTCGCCCTGCGCGAAGCTCTGCGATCGCGTGCTGAACGCGAAGCTTGCGATAATAGCTTTTGGGACTGATGCCCGCATAGGTTTTGAAAAGCAGCTTGAGATAGCTGACGCTGATGCTGCAATCTCTTGCAAGCTCGTCGAGCGTGCAGTTGTCGCAGATCCGCTCTCGCATAGCCGAAACGGCACGTCGGTATTCTGCGGCGCCCTTCGTGTTTTCGGGGTGCTGGAGCGGTCGCTCACCGTCGCAAAGACGAATGAGAAAGGCGGAGAGCGCCGCGGCTGCCTCTTGACCCGCGTATGGCGAATCGGTATGTCCTTTAAAAAATGCAAAGATCCGTCGTGCAAGTGCCGCGTATTCCTCAGCCTCCTCCGCTTGCAAGGCAAAGCAACCCTCTCGCAGTGCGGCGGGCGGGGTGCCGAGCGTGGAGAAGGAGGTGATGAAGCCCGCGGGATGGCTCGGTGCAACGCTTCGGATCCGGTGGAATTCCATCGGTGCGTGCAGGATCAGATCGTTTTTTTGCAGGCGGTAGACTTTTTCGTCCTCGGTGACCTCCACCTCTCCCTCCGTGACGAACACGATCTCCCAAAAATCGTGATCCTCGCCGTCAAATATAAAGCTTTCGTCCCATTGAAAGGGAATTGCACTGTGGAAGGAGGTAACCGAAAACAATTCGTCGACAGATTCTGTTTTATACATCTATTTCTTCTCCGATACTGTCTGAAATTACAATTACATTGTCTTTTCTTGCATTGAATTATGCTTTTTGTAATGTTATAATCATTATAGCATAAATCCTACGAATGTCAACAGAGGAGGAAGAATTTATGAAGGAAAAAATCAGAGTCGGCTATATCGGCTTGGGACGTCGCGGATATTACGTCATGCAAAAATCGATCATTTCGATGGGGGACGTGGAGATCGCGTGGGTTTGCGATCTTTGCGAGGCGCGTGTCAAGCGTGCAAGTGCGCTTTTGACCGAAAACGGTCGACCCGCACCGCGCGAAACGCTCGATTACCGTGAAGTGCTTGCGGATCCTACGGTCGATGCCGTATTCATTATGACGTGCTGGAGCGGAAGAGTACAGCTTGCGATAGAATCGATGCGTGCGGGCAAATACACCGCCATCGAGGTTGGTGTTGCGGACAATCTGGAGGAGTGCTTTGAGCTTGTTCGCGTTCACGAGGAGACGGGTGTGCCCGTGATGATGCTGGAAAACTGCTGCTATGGCAGACGCGAGATGATGATGCTCAATATGGTCAAGAAGGGTCTGTTCGGAGAGGTGGTCCACTGCACGGGCGGTTACCATCACTATCTGCCCGATGAGGATCTTTTCAAGCCCACCGCCGAGCCGGAATTTCCGCACTATCGCCTGGCACATTACAAAACACAGAACCGTGAGAATTATCCCACGCACGAATTTGGCCCCATCTCCAAGGTCCTGAGCCTGAATCGCGGCAATCGCGTCCTCTCGCTTTCCTCCTTTGCGAGCAAGAGCGTTGCGCTGAAGCATTACGCAAAGCGCCGATTCGGAGAAGACAGCGAGGAGGCAAAGACGGAATACCGTCAGGGTGATATTGTCACCACCGTGCTTACCTGCGCGGACGGAGCGACTGTGGTCCTCAATCTCGATACCACGCTTCCGCGTGCGTATTACAGCCGTAATTTCTCGGTGCGCGGCACAATGGCGATGTCGAGCGAGGAGGGACACGTCGTGTATCTTGAGGGGATGCCCGAAAAGATCCGTGACAACGAGAAGGAGATGTATGAAAAATACGATCATCCGCTTCACGCCGAGTACGTTACCAAAGGCGTACGGGAGGGACACGGCGGAATCGATTGGCTTGTATGTCGCGCATTCATTGAGAGTGTGAAAAACGGCACGAATACGCCCATCGACGCCTATGATACCGCACTCTGGCTTGCCATCGGTCCGCTTTCCGAGCAATCGATCAATCAGGGCGGAGCGCCTGTTGCGTGCCCCGACTTCACGGACGGAAAATGGCAGAACCGAGAGCCTGTCGTCCGTTGCAAATATTGCCTCGACGAGATCGTGGAGGATACGTCGGTATCCATTATATAAGCAAAGCACCGTCCTTTTTGGGACGGTGCTTTTTTCAGCTCTTCGCGTTCAGTCTTCTTTTGATCTCGGAGGGGGATTCTCCCATTTGCTTGCGGTAGGCGCGGTAGAAGGTGGAGTAATCTCCAAACCCGACCTGCAAAGCCACCTCCGTGGCGGGAATTCCATCCTCCAATAGCTGCTCTGCCAGCGCGATCCGCTTGGCGGTGAGGTAGGAAAACACCGAGATGCCCGTGTGCGCGCGGAATGCGTGACACAGATGGTATTTGCTTACGAAAAAGCGTTTGGCTGTTTCATCGAGCGAAATGTCGGTGGTGATGTTTTCCCCGAGATAGCGAATGACCTCTCCCACCCATTCGGTTTCGTGTGTGTGAGGAGTGTCTGCCTGCAGATAGGAGAGCAGGAGCAGGATCTGGTTGACTGCGGCGCAAAGCACGGCCTCTGCGCGAGAGGGATTTTCCCCGCATTCTTCTTCCTCGCAGGGAAGGTCAAGGTCCACCGTTTGAAATTGCATTTGGATGAGCGGAGAGATCGCCTTGGGCGGGAAATAAATACCGGAGCTGCCTTGCTGCGTATTGAGAATGGTGAGGGACTTGGTCGTTTCCATAAGGATCTTCTCCGAAAAATGAACGACGTATCTCTCATAGGTGTGCGATTCTTGCGGACAGACGTAGTGATACTCATAGGGGCGCAGGAGCAGGATCGTGTTTGGCAGGAGCGGATATTCGACTCCCTCTACAACGTATTTTCCAATTCCCTGCGTGACGTAGATCAGCTCATATCCGCTGTGACAGTGACGCTCAAAGCTTTTTTGATTCGGCGTGGGGGAGACGGTGTGATGAATGTGCAAACGTCCGTACTGATTGGTGATGAACTTTTTTTTCATACGCGATCACCTCTGCTTTCTTGATAAATACAGTATAGCATATAATCGCAATATTTGCAATCTATTTTGCAATACTTGCAATTGAATTTGCAAATAAATTTTATTATAATGAAATCAAAGTAGGGAGATTGCAGATTTTGCACTCCGAAATTATAAAAATGAAAGGGTGACAGAGATGAAGCTGGGAGCACAACTGTATTCCGTAAGAGACCATTTGACAAATCCCGAGGATATGCGCGAGCTGTTTTTGAAATTGAAGGAGATCGGCTATCAGAACGTTCAGCTTTCGGGTCACAAGGTGACCGATGCAGAGACGATCCGCAAGATCAGTGAGGAAACGGGAATGGAGATCGTGATCACGCATACCGATCCCAATCGAATCCTGAATGATACCGATGCGGTGATCGCAGAGCATAAGCTCTTCGGTTGTCCCGTTGTCGGAATCGGAGGGATGCCCAAGGAATACCGCACGCCCGAGGGTGTTGAGCTGTTTGTCAAGACCTTTACGCCCGCGGTTGAAAAGCTTGAGGCGGCAGGTCTGAAGATTGCGTACCACAACCACGCGTTTGAATTGACCTCTGCTTACGATGAGACGCGCAACTTTTTTGATTATCTGATCGAAAATTGCCCCACGTGGCAGTTCACCGCAGACGTTTATTGGTTTGAAAAGGGCGATTGCGATGCGGAAACCTATCTGCGTCGGATCGGTGCGGATCGACTCATCAACGTGCACTTCAAGGATATGGACAAGACCGAGGACAGAGCGATCTGCGCGTGCGGTGACGGCGTGATCGATTTTGTGAGGTTGACCGCTGTCTGCGAGGAGCTTGGCGTGAAAAATATTCTCGTTGAGCAGGATAATGCAAATAAATTTGAGGATGGCGACATTGCACAGATGGCGAGAAGCTTTGCGCATCTGCGTCCCATCATTCCAATGGAGGTATAAGTATGGCAAAATTTTTAATTTCCGCGTTTGCGGATGAGGCTTGTGACGCACTTGAGGGGCAGATCAAGGCATTGCACCGAAACGGCTTGCACTGCATTGAGCCTCGCAGTATGAGCGGAAACGTGATCAAAAAGACCGACGAGGAGCTTTATGCAATCCGCGCACAGCTCGATGCGGCGGGAATTTCCGTTCCCTCGCTCGGCTCTCCCATCGGTAAATTTGAGATTACCGACGATTTCTCGATCCACCTTGAGGCGTTCGACCGTGCGCTGCGTGCCTGCGAGATCCTCGGAGCAAAGCGTATGCGCATCTTCAGCTTCTTTGTCAAGCAGGAGGAGCTGGCGCTCCACCGCGACGAGGTGATGCGCCGTATGAGCGTGCTTTTGGAAAGAGCGGAGCGCGCAGGAGTCACGCTCTGTCACGAGAACGAGTCGCATATTTACGGTCAGAATCCCAACGAGGTCAAGGATCTGCTGGACACACTCCCCGGGCTTCGCGGAATCTTTGATGCCGCAAACTACGTCCGCCACGATCAGGATCCCCTCAAGGGCTTTGAGGCAACGGCGGAGAAGCTGGAGTACATCCACGTCAAGGACGCGCTTTTTGCCGATCATTCGATGATCGCCGCAGGAGAGGGCGACGGACAGTATAAGGAGATCCTCTCCCGCGTAGATAAAATGACCGACCGCACGGTCGTTCTGACGGTGGAGCCTCATCTCTATCTTTTCGATGCGTATAAAAAGATCGACAAGCTTGAGCTGAAGAATAACCGCGTGTTCGATACCTCGGACGATGCGTTTGATTACGCGGTCAATGCACTGAAAAAATTACTTGCCGAAATCGGTCACCCGATTACAAACGGCGAGGGCTGAAAAGGAGAAAAGATATGGAAAAGGTAAGATACGGTATCATCGGAATCGGTAATATGGGTTCCTCTCACGCAAAGAAATTCCTCGGAGGCGAGGTAGAGAACGGCGTTCTGACCGCCATCTGTGATCTCAAGCCCGAGAAGATGCAAAAGGTACTTGACCTTGAGGGCGGCGCATCGCTCAAGACCTATACCGACTACAAGGAAATGCTTGCGAGCGGTGAGATCGACGCGGTCATCGTAGCCGTTCCTCACTATTCGCATCCTCAGCTCACCATCGACGCGCTCAACGCAGGCATTCACGCCATTTGCGAGAAGCCCGCGGGCGTTTATACCAAGCAGGTCAAGGAGATGAACGAGGTCGCAAAAAAATCGGATAAGCTCTTTACGATGATGTTCAACCAGAGAACCAACTGCGTATACCGCAAGATCCGCGAGATGATCCGCGGCGGCGAGCTTGGTGAGATCAAGCGCGTTAACTGGATCGTTACCGATTGGTACCGTACCCAGTTCTACTACGATTCGGGCGATTGGCGTGCAACCTGGAGAGGGGAGGGCGGCGGCGTTCTCTTCAATCAGTGTCCTCATCAGCTCGATCTGCTCCAGTGGGTGACGGGAATGATGCCCAAAAAGGTGCATTCCTTCTGCCATTTCGGAAAGTGGCACGACATTGAAGTTGAGGATGACGTAACCGTTTATATGGAATTTGAAAACGGCGCAACGGGCGTGTTCGTTACATCCACGGGCGATACACCCGGTACCAACCGCCTTGAGATCATGGGCGACAGAGGTAAGATCGTCTGCCAGGGTGACAAGACGATGAACGTCTTTAAGTTCTACAAGCTTGCAACGTCCGAGCGCGAGTTCTGCAAGACCTCCAAGGAGGGCTTTAAAAATCCCGTGTTTGAGGAGATCGACGTTGAGACCGATGGCAAGAATCCTCAGCACGTTGGTATTCTGAATAACTTCTCCAATGCCATCCTCGGTCTTGAGCCTCTCTTCGTAGATGGCGTTGAGGGAATTCGCGGTGTTGAGCTGATGGATTCGATGCTGCTCTCCACCTGGCTTGGAAAGTCCGTTGAGCTTCCCATTGACGATGATCTCTATCTTGCGGAGCTGAACAAGAGAATTGCAACGGGTCGCGTCAAAGAGGGCGGCGACGTTGTTTTGGATACCGAGGGAAGCTACGGATCGAAAAGGTCGTAAAAAAGTCGAGCAAAGCGAGGGAGAGAAGATGGAAAAGCAATTACGCGTGGCTTTGGTCGGCTGCGGCGAAATTTCAGGCAACCACATCGGCGCGATCGTCGGTGCGGGGGCAGAGCTTTGCGCGCTTTGTGACATCCGTCCCGAACGGGCAGAGAAACGTGCGGCGCAGTTTTCGGTTTCCGCACCGATCTATACCGATTATCAGACGATGCTTGACGAGATCCGTCCCGACGTCGTTCATATCTGCACACCGCACGATCTGCACGCACCGATGGCAATTGCGGCGCTTGCACGCGATATTCACGTGCTTTGCGAAAAGCCGCTTTGTATTTCCATGGAGCAGCTTGCGGCGTTGCGTGAGGCGGAGCAGGGAAGTCGGGCAACGCTTGGCGTTTGCCATCAGAATCGCTTCAAGCCCGCGATGATCGAGATGAAGAAAATGGCGGAGCGAGGGGTAACGGGCGCATACGGTAGTGTGGTATGGAAGCGCGATGAGGCGTATTACCGCTCCGATGCGTGGCGCGGCACGGTGGCGCACGAGGGCGGCGGTGTGATGATCAATCAGGCGATCCACACGCTCGATCTTCTGCAGTGGATCTGCGGAATGCCCACACGGGTGATCTCCACCGTCGGAAACTGGACGCATAAGGGGATCATTGAGGTTGAGGACACGGCTTGCGCGAGGTTTGAGACGGCTGACGGACTTCCCATCAACTTTTTTGCAACCACCTCGGCGGGAACAAGCCTCCCCATCTCGGTGCAGCTTACGCTTGCGGATAAAACCAAGGTTTATGCGCAGAACGGATTTTTGATCGTCAACGATGCGCTGTATCCCTTAAAGCCGACCGAAAAGGCTTCGATCGGCAAGGAGGTATGGGGTGTGGAGCACGCCGCACTCATCAAGGAATTCTACCGTTGCGTGCTTACGGGAGAACGATTCCCGATCGACGTAGAGGAGGGAGGACGCGTGGTGCGTCTGATCCTTGCGATGTATCGCTCCAACGGAGAATCGCTCGCGATCCCGAATTGATAAAGAAAGGAACTGATCCTATGAAAATGACGTTTCGTTGGTATGGCGAGGGGGATAGCATTCCGCTTTCCTACATCCGCCAGATCCCCAATATGAGCGGTGTTGTCACTGCGGTCTACGACGTTCCCGTGGGCGAGGTATGGCCTATGGAGCGCATTCTCCGTCTCAAATCGCTTTGCGAGGAGAACGGCTTGGAAATGGAGGTCATCGAGAGTGTCCCCGTACACGAGGACATCAAGCTCGGACTTCCCACGCGTGACCGTTATATTGCAAACTACGCGGAAAATATCCGCAATCTCGGACGCGCAGGCGTCAAGTGCATCTGCTATAACTTTATGCCCGTGTTCGATTGGCTTCGTACCAATCTGCATACCGAGGCGAAGGATGGCTCGAACGCGCTTTCGTACAATCACGAGGAGCTGATGCGACTTGATCCGCACGACCTGCACCTTCCCGGCTGGGATGAGAGCTATACCTCGGATGAGCTGAATGCCCTGCTCGATGCGTACAGCGGTATGAGCCACGAAAGACTGTTTGAAAATCTTGTCTATTTCCTCAACTGCATTATGCCCGCGTGCGATGAGGCAGGTATCAATATGGCGATCCATCCCGATGACCCGCCGTGGGATATGTTCGGATTGCCCCGTATCATTACGGGTATGGATAGCTACCAAAAGCTTTTTGAGGCGGTTCCCAACCCGCACAACGGCATCACGCTTTGCACGGGCTCGCTCGGTGCGGGACGTGAGAACGATATGGTCAAAATGGCGGGGGCACTTGCAAAGAGAAGCTACTTTGTCCATCTCCGTCAGATCGAGCTGATGGGCACGCACGATTTCTGCGAATGCGGTCATATGACCGATGCGGGCAGCTTGGATATGTACGGCATCGTTCGCGCGCTTGTAGAGCAGGGCTTTGACGGCTACGTCCGCCCCGATCACGGCAGAAATATTTGGGGCGAGGATGGAAAACCCGGCTACGGACTTTACGACCGTGCGCTCGGAGCGTGCTATCTTTCCGGTCTCTTTGAGGCGATCGAGAAGTCTTTAGGCGTAAGAAAATAAGATTTTCCTGCACGGCAGGGTCAAGATCTGCGTTCGCTAAGGATCGAGCCTCTCAAGGTGCGAGATCGGATTTACGGACGGTGTTCCGTTCGTAAAGGAATATTATAATGAAGAAACGGAGTAAATACGATGAAATTACCTTTTCAAGTAGATCTTTCGGATAAGGTTGCGGTCATCACGGGCGCGGGAGGCGTTCTGATGAGCGAATTCGCGCGTGCTTTAGCGGCTTGCGGAGCAAAGGTTGCGCTTCTTGATATCAATGCGGAGGCGGCTGAACGGATCGCGGTGGAGATCGGTGAGAATGCAATGGCGGTTGCAACCAACTGCCTGGATAAGGCAAGCATCCTTGCCGCAAAGGAGGCAATTGCGGCAAAATTCGGCAAGGTCAATTTCCTGATCAACGGTGCAGGCGGAAACAATCCGCGCGCAACCTGCGATAATGAGATCATGACGCCCGATACCGACGTTGCAAAGTCCTTTTTCGATCTTGAGGAGAGCGGACTCAAATTTGTATTTGATCTCAACATCACCTCTGCGTTTCTCGTTACGCAGGTCTTTGCGGAGGATATGGTAAAAACGGGAGGAAACATCATCAACATCTCTTCGATGAACGCGTTCCGTCCCTTGACCAAGATCCCCGCATACAGTGCTGCAAAGGCGGGAATCTCCAACTTTACCGAGTGGCTCGCGGTGCATTTTGCGCCCTGCGGCATTCGCGTCAACGGAATCGCACCCGGATTTTTTGTTACCAATCAGAATCGCGCGCTCCTTTACAACGAGGACGGAACGCCCACCGCGCGTACGGGCAAGATCCTTGGCAGTACGCCGCAGAAGCGCTTTGGAGAGGTATCCGACCTCATCGGTACGCTCCTTTGGCTTGCGGACGATCGCTCGAGCGGATTTGTTACGGGTGTGATCGTGCCTGTTGACGGCGGCTTTAACGCATACAGCGGCGTATAAAAAACAAAAAAAGAAGTCGAACGCACGTTCGACTTCTTTTTTTTGCGTCATCAAATGCTGACGTCCTCTGCAACCTTGTAGAGATGCTCGACCTTTGCACGTCTCTTTGCGCAAAGCTCCTTCATGGATTGGATCTCCTCTGCGCTGAAGCGGTCGAGGTCACCGTCCTTGAGCTTGTTTTTGTACATACGGTCTACGATGAGCGCGTAAGCAATGTCAACCGGTCCAACCTCGCCGTTGTTCTGGCAGACGACAAGATTGCTCTTGCCCTCAAGCAGAAGCTCAACGGCAATCACGCCCATTCTCGAGGCGAGTGCGCGGTCACGGACAGTCGGTCTGCCGCCGCGGATGATGTGCGCCAGACGGGCAAACTTGGTCTCAATTCCGGTCTCTGCCTGAATCTTCTTTGCAAGCGTTTCGGAATAGGGCGTTCCGTCGGGGTTGGTCACACCCTCGGCAACCACAACGATCATGCCGCGCTTACCTGTGTGACGGTTCTGACGGATCTTCTCAAGAACAGCCGCCTCGTCAAAGGGAAGCTCGGGGATCGCAACCGCAATCGCACCGCTGGAGATCGCGGAATAGAGTGCAATCTGTCCGCAGTCACGTCCCATAACCTCAACGACGTTCAGACGTGCGTGAGATTCGCAGGTGTCGCGGAGCTTGTCGAGGATCTCGACGGTGGTGTTGATGGAGGTATCGAGACCGATGGTGTAGTCGGTCGCGGTAATGTCGTTGTCGATCGTTCCGGGAATTCCGATGGAGGGAATGCCGCGGAAGGTCATATCGGTCGCGCCGCGGAAGGTTCCGTCACCGCCGATGCAAACGAGCGCGTCAATGCGGTTCTCGCGGCAGGTGTTGACCGCCGTGATCTGACCGGACTCATACTTGAATTCGGGGCAACGGCTCGAATAGAGGACCGTGCCGCCCATGCTGACGATCGTAGAAACCGACTGCTTGGTCAGGGGGAAAATATCTCCGTTGATGAGGCCTGTGTAGCCGCCGTTGATGCCGACGACCTCAAGTCCCATTGAAATTGCCTTGTCTACAACTGCCTTGACTGCGGCATTCATACCGGGCGCGTCGCCACCCGAGGTCAGAACACCGATTTTTCTGATCTGTGCCATATTTATAAAACCTTTCTGTAACGGTTGTAAAACCGTGCTTTTTTCAAAAAAATCAAATTATATATATTCTAATATATTCTTTTCAAAAAATCAACCCCCAATTCGATATTTTTTTAACAATTTTTTTGAAAAAACGAATTCTTTTGTCGCTGAGAGGAAAAAAAGATCGATTTTGCAAAATTGTAAGCCGTTTCTTGACTTTCGAGGGCTTTTATGGTAGAATGGATACACTATGGAAAAGAGGTAAATGACTTGAAAAAGACACTTTCGTTTGGATCGGTCACCGCATCGCACGGGCTTTGCTTAGCCCCCCTTGCCGGTGTGAGCGACCGTCCCTTTCGGCGTATGGCGCGCCGCTTTGGGGCAGAATATACCGTCAGTGAGATGGTTTCCGCCAAGGCGCTCTGCTATGAGCAGAAATGCAAGCGCCCCATCACGGAGGAGCGTGTACGCACGGCACCGCTTGCGGCGGTTCTGCGCGAGGAGGCTCCTATGGCGGTGCAGATCTTCGGAGCGGAGCCTCCGTTTATGGCAGAGGCGGCGAGATTGCTCGAATCGGGCGAATATCGCGGCGCGTGCGGAGAGATCCCTCCTGCCGCGATCGATATTAATATGGGCTGCCCGATGGCAAAGATCGTTTCCAACGGAGAGGGGAGCGCGTTGATGAAAAATCCCGAGCTTGCCGCAGAGATCGTTCGTTCGGTCGTGCGCGCGGTCAAGCTTCCCGTAACCGTCAAGTTCCGTTCGGGCTGGGATGCGGAGCATATCAACGCCGTTGAGTTTGCCAAGCGGATGGAGGATGCCGGTGCGGCGCTCATTTGCGTGCACGGCAGGACGAGGGAGCAGATGTACGCGCCCTCTGCCGATTGGGAGATTATCCGCCGTGTCAAGGAGGCGGTTTCGATTCCCGTTGTGGGAAACGGAGACGTTTTTTGCAAGGATGACGCGATTCGTATGTATGAGGAAACGGGATGCGACGGAATTATGATCGCGCGCGGAGCGCAGGGAAATCCGTGGATCTTCTCGGAGATCCTGGCGGCAATGGAGGGGCAGGATTACACACCGCCCACCTACGAGGAGCGTCTTTCGATCGCTCTGGAGCACGCAAGATGGCTGGTTGAGGACAAGGGAGAGCGCATCGGAATTGCGGAATCGCGCAAGCATATGGCGTGGTATCTGCACGGAATGCGCGGTGCATCGGCGGCACGCTGCGCCGTTATGAAAGCAACCACGATGGCGGAGATGGAAGCCGTATTCGATACACTCCGCGAGGGGCTTTTTCAGATCTGATGCGGAAAAGGAGGACATATGTTTGATTTTAAGGGGAAGGTTGCCGTTGTAACGGGTGGCGCGCGTGGAATCGGGCGTTGTATCGGGGAGCAATTCGCGGCGGCAGGCGCCACCGTTTGTGTCATCGATCTGCTTGAAAACGATTATTTCGTGGGCGATCTTGCCGAGAAAGGCACGCTTGAAGCGTTTGCAAAAAAGGTGATCGATGACTATGGCAGAGTGGATTTCCTCATCAATAACGCCGCGCCGAGATCCTGCGGCATCGATCACTGTACCTATGAGGATTTTGAATACGCACAAAGGGTTGGCGTAACCGCCCCCTTCTATCTTTCCAAGCTTTTTGCACCTTATTTTGCAGACGGTGCAAGCATCGTCAATATTTCCTCCTCGCGCGACCGTATGAGTCAGGCGCAGACCGAAAGCTATACTGCGGCAAAGGGCGGAATTTCTGCGCTCACCCACGCAATGGCGGTCAGCTTTTCGGGACGGGTGAGAGTGAACTCGATCTCTCCCGGGTGGATCGATACGCAGTATAAGACCTATGAGGGAGCCGATGCAAGCCAGCACCCCGCAGGCAGAGTGGGCAATCCGCAAGATATTGCCAATGCGGTGCTGTTTCTTTGCTCGGATATGGCAGGCTTTCTTACAGGGGAAAATATTTGCATCGACGGCGGTATGACGCGGCAGATGATCTACCACGGAGATTGCGGCTGGAGCTTGAAAGGGGAATGAGACAGTGAAGAAGATCAATCGAGACCTTCTTGCGAGAAGAATTGAGGAGCGTGTGGCGGAGGATTTTGAGGCGAACAATATCGGCGGATGCTCGGTTTTGGTTGCGCAAAGCGGACAAACGCTCTATCGCGCGCAATTCGGAGAAAACGTGACCGAGCAGACTCTTTTTCGTCTTGCCTCGATGACCAAGCCGATCACGGCAGTAGCGACGATGATCCTTGTGGAGCGTGGCTTGCTATCGCTCGATACAACGGTGGAGTCCTTTTATCCCGCCTTTGCGTCGATGCAGGTGCGCGGTGAGGACGGGAAATGCTTTCCCACAGATAAAAAGATTACGGTGGAGCAAATTCTTACACACTCGTCAGGCATCGGAAGCGGAGACGCGTGGGTAGAAGCGCGCTCCCGTATGACGGCACAGGATCGCGCAACGGTGGGGGATTTTGTTTCCTTCCTTGCCAAGCAACCGCTTTCCTACGTTCCGGGAACCAAGCAGGAGTATAGCGGAGTCGGCGCATTCAGTGTGCTGACGGGAATCATCGAAAGGGTTACGGGAATTCCGTACGGAGAATTCTTGAAAAAGGAAATTTTTGATCCCTGCGAGATGCGGAACACGACCTTTGCACCGAATGAGTCACAATGGAAAAAAATGATCCCTATGCACGGGAAGCAGGACGGAGAAAGCGTGATTGTCAAAACGTGCGCGGGCTGCGTATTTGATTTTTATCCCACGGAGAATCCGCTCGGCGGAGCGGGCTTGATCTCTTCCTTGGAGGATTATTGGCACTTTGCGCAGATGCTTGCAGGTGGAGGCGCTTACGGAAATACGCGCGTGCTTTCAGCCGATTCGGTCAAGGCGATCAGCCAACCGCGTGTGCCGAAAAAGAGTGAGGAGCTTTGGGGGCTTGCCGTACGCGTGATCCCCGAAGGGACAAGCAACCTGCTGCCTGCCGGCTGCTACGGCTGGAGCGGTGCTTACGGAACGCATTTCTGGATCGATCCTGCGAATGAGATCGTTGCGATCTACCTCAAAAACTCGCAATATGACGGCGGTGCGGGAGCGCTTACCGCGCGTCACCTCGAGCAGGACGTTTACAGCTCAATGGAATGAGAAAAAAAGACAGATCAAGTAGGATCTGTCTTTTTTTGTATTGTACCATAATTTGGAAAAATATGTTGACATTTCCGTTTTTTTGTGGTATAATCGACCAAAGGGCTCTCTCCTGAGCCTTTTTTGATGATGTCTTTTCCTGGAAAAACGGCTTTTTTTTTGAATAATACTTGAATTATAAAAAAGAAAGTGGTATAATAAACTATCCATATGCGCGCGTATGCGCATTTGCGGTTATTTTTAACTGAAATTCGGTAGAAAAGGAGGACGCTTCAGTGAAGGATTACAGAGAATCCGAACGCTCCAGAGGCCCGCTTTTGGCGGTCGCTTTGGTCGTAGTAGCTATTTTGTTAGCTGTCAGTGTCTTTCTTTTGATGGATACCGAAATCAGAAAAGAGGGAGCAAGGGCTTCCTCGGGAAATTCGATTACAAGTGCCCCTACCGATCTGATCTCGCTTGCCGAGAAAAACGAGGGCGGAGACGTTCGCTTTCAGGTTAGCAATATGTTCCCGGGTGACAGCGCCTCCAAGCACATCTACATAGGCGTTAAGGATAAGGGCGTCCGCGCAATTTCCTTCAGCGCGACCGTAACCTCACAGATCAACCGCTTTTCCGAGGCAATGGGCTTTGCCGTAGAGGTGAACGACGTTCCTCTTTACGACGGAAAGCTTTCCGAGCTTCCGCAGTTTTTGAGAGTGGAGTTCGGAGAAAACCCCGGTAAGCTGGATTATAAAATTACATTCTACCTCGATACCTCGGTTGGAAACGAGGTACAGGGAGCGTCGATGTCGCTTGACTTCGACTGGTGGATAGCCCCGGGCGATTACGTTCCTTATGAGGATAAAGCGCCTGAGCCGAGCCTTCCCCCCGAGGAGCCTCCGAAGCCGGAGCTCACCATTGATCTGACCGATTGCGTACCGTGGTGCGTAGGCTGGTGTCCGTGGTGTCCTCTGTTGCCTCTTGCAGTGCTTGCACTGATCGGCTTGCTGATTCTTCTGATCGTATTCCTTGCAGGTCTGTTCAAGAAGCGTGAGAGGAAGGAGGAAAAGCCGCCTCAGCCCAAGCCCGAGATCGCTCCGCCGAAGCCCGTGCCTCCTCCCGCACCTCCCAAGAAGCCTGCGCCCCAGGGCGGTGGCGGTTATGCTTGGGCAGTGCTGTTCGGTACGTTGAGTATCGGTTCTTCTATGGCACTCAGCTCCATCCTTAAGCAGACGCATAAGGTTAAGAAGCCGAAGCCTCCGAAAAAAAAGAAAAAATAATGCGATGAACCCCCCAAAAAAAATGAGAAAGGTAGGGCAGTGATCGAATGGCAAAAAAGAAGCATTCCAAAAGAATGACTGTGGGCATCATCCTCTTGATCGTTTTGGCGATCCTGCTCACCGGAACAACCTTTGCGATCGTTTATTCGATCGTCTCGGTTGACAACCATATGTTTGAAGCAGGATACGTTCAGCTCGATCTCAACGGCGGTCAGCCCGTGATTCGGATGGAGGAATTCACCTTCGAGCCGGGCGCGACGGTTGAGAAGGAATTCTATCTGGAAAACCTCAGTACCTGGGACGTCTACTACAAGATCTACTTTGATAATATAGAAGGAAGACTTGCGGAGGCCCTGGAAACCAAAATTACATATGGAGAGAAGGTGCTTTACGAGGGACAGGCGAGTGAGCTGACGCGCGATAGGGTGCTCGCGGCGGATGACATTCTCGCAATCGGAGAGAAGCGTTATCTCAAGATCAGCTTCTATTTCCCCAAGTCCTCGGGCAACGATCTCCAGGACAGAACCTTTGACTTTGACATCTGTGCAGACGCAACGCAAACCAAGAATAACCCCGAAAGATTGTTTTATTAAGGAGTTAAATGAAAGCTATGAACGCAAAAAAAGCATTTGAGGTCATCAAGACTATCCTGGTGTGGATCGTCGTGGCAATTGCAGTCTTTATGATGATTTTCACCCTGATCTCCGTGAACACGTTTGACCAGAACGACCGTAGCCTCTTCGGCTTCAAGTTCTTCGTGGTACAAACCGACTCGATGAAGGCAACCGACTTTGCAGCGGGTGACGTGGTCATCTCCAAGGCGGTTGACGTAACGGAGCTGAGAGAGGGAGACATCATTACCTTCGTTTCTCAGAGTGAGATCAACTACGGCGAGACGGTAACGCATAAGATCCGTAAGGTTACCAGGGATGCCGACGGAAGCATCGCATTTGTTACTTACGGTACGACCACCAATACGGACGATGAAGCACTTGCAACCGTTATTGTCGGTAAGTACCTTACCAGCATTCCCAAGCTCGGTAAGTTCTTTATGTTCCTCCAGACCACTCCCGGATACATCGTTTGCATCCTTGTTCCGTTCCTGCTTTTGATCCTTTCGCAGGGTATCAACGTCATTCGTCTCTTCCGTCGCTACCGTAAGGAGCAGATGGAGGCAATGCAGGCAGAGCGCCAGGCAATTGAGAAGGAGCGCGAGGAGAGCCAGAAGATGATGCTGGAGCTGCTTGCACTCAAGCAACAGCTTGCAAACGGCACAGCCCCCGCACCCGTTGCCGAGACACCTGCCCCTGCTGCCGAGCCCGCTCCCGTAGCTGAGGCTGAGGAAGTACCTGTGGAGGAGAAGAAGGATGAAGCCCCCGTCGCTTCTGCCGCAGAGGAGCTTGCAAAGGAGCAGATCGCTGCAATGCAGGCAGAGCGCGAGAAGCTTGAGCGCGAGATGCAGGAGCTGATGGCACTCAAGGCACAGCTTGCGGCACAGGCAGTTACGGCAGCACCCGCTGAGGAAACGCCCGCCGATGCCACCGTCGAGGAAAAGGCAGAGGAGGCACCCGCAGAGGAGCCGAAGACCGAAGCATAATTTAGTTTTTCATAATCCGCCCAACTCGGAAGGGTTGGGCGGCGATCAAAGGATACAAGGCTCGCTTTGTATCCTTTGATCGTCAAAAGGAAAAAAATCGCACCTGTGGGTACGGTTGGGGTTCGCGGAATTCTTCCTTGAAGCGAATTTTTAAGTTCTACCGTCTCGCGACTTGTGTCGGTATTTGCGCTAGACGGCAATATAAAAGCCGGCAAATATTTATTTAGGAGGTCATATATTATGACAAAGCACAGCACGAAGCGCTCGCTGATGCTCGCAATCATGTCCCTCGTACTTTGCGTGGCAATGCTTGCTGGCACAACGTTCGCATGGTTTACCGACAGCGTAACCAGTGCAAACAACGTCATCAAATCGGGTAACCTCGATATGACGTTTGAGTATTGGGACGGCGCGAAGTGGGTAGACGTACAGGGTGAGTCCAAGATCTTTGCCCCCGATGCTCTTTGGGAGCCCGGCTACACCGAGGTCGTCTACTTCAAGGTCGCAAACGTCGGCTCTCTGGCGTTCAAGTATCAGCTTGGTGTCAACATCGCATCCGAGACGGGTTCTGTCAACGTTCTCGGTCAGGCGTTCAAGCTCTCCGACTACATCTATTTTGACGTAGTTGAGGGAATTGACCCCGCAACCGCGCCCTTCACGCGTGACACCGCGAAGGCAGAGATGACCAACACCACGCTCATCTCCGAGGGCTACTCCAAGGCAAGCACGCTCAACGCGGCAGATCCCGATCTGTTCGAGTACGTCGCAATGATCGTTTATATGCCTGAGACGGTTGGCAACGACGCAAACTACGATCCCGCAGCAGCGGCAGCACCCGTGATCAACCTCGGTATCAACGCAGTTGCAACGCAGTACACCGTAGAGTCCGATTCGTTCGACAATCTCTACGATAAGGATGCAACCTACACGGAGGCGATCGTAACCAGCGAGGCAGAGCTGAAGGCTGCCATCAACGCAGGCAAGAAGATGATTGCGATCGACGGTGCGATCACGCTGACGTCCGGCTTCTCTATGGACGGCGTTACGCTGATCGGATTTGACGATGATGCCGCAATCGATTTCGGTACCCACGGCATTTCCGGTAACAACAACGTATACAAGAACCTCACGCTTGACAACGAGCGCGACGGCTGGTATAAGGGCTTGGAGTATTCCGATGCCAATAACAACACCTACGAGGATTGCACGTTTGCAAACGGTCTTACCACCTACGGTAACTCCACCTTCAAGCATTGCACCTTCAATCAGCTTCCCGCAGGCAACTATGCGCTCTTCTGCTATGACGGCGATACGATCACCGTTGAGGATTGCACCTTTGTTTACGGCAACCGTGCCATCAAGATCTACAGCGAGGGTCCCCGTAACGTAACCGTTACCATCAACGGTGCAAACTTCGTTGCAACCGATACCTCCGTTGCAAGCAAGGCAATGATCGAGATCGATGATACATTCCTTACAAGCGTAAAGGTTGACGTGAAGAACATCATTATCGATTCGAGAATCGCCGCACAGGGCGTTTACCGCATCGATGACGGCGCGCTCGATACCTCTACGGCAAAATCTGTCGTAACGGTCGACGGCGTTTCCAGCGCATCCTCCGTTAAGGTTACCAATAAGACCGAGCTGACCTCCGCACTCACCGGTGCGGGCGCATCGGGCGCAGGCAACACGGTCATCACCTTCAGCGGTGAGGACATCAATCTCACGGGCGAGACCTGGACTCCCGTAAAGGTTGACGGCTACCACGGCGCAGACATCATTACCATTGACGGTAACGGTGCAACCATCACCGGTCTTACCGCGCCCCTCTTTGCAGGCGGATTTGCGGGCGGCTCCGGAATCGTGATCAAGAATCTGACCATCGCAAACTCCGTAATCGATGCAAGCACCGGATTTGATGCAACCGGTGTCGGTGCGTTCATTTGCGCAGCGGATTCCATGGACGTGATCACGCTTGAAAACTGCCACCTGTTCAACAGCACGGTCAAGGGAAGCCGCACGGGCGGTCTGGTTGGCTGGACCTCCGGCTACAACGTCCAGAGTGACGGCCCCGTTGACACTTACGTCACCATCAAGAACTGCTCCGTAATCGGATGCACCATTGAGGGCGAGGGAACCGTTGGCGCGATCAACGGTCACGCAGGTGCAAACCCCGCAACCTTCACCACCATCGAAAACTGCATCGTCAAGGATAACGTTCTGACCTCCTACGATGACAGCTATCGCGTCGGTGTTGTTCTCGGAACCGCAAACATCGGTCACGTAACCATCAACAACATCACTGCAAGCGGAAACACGCTCAAGCAGATCAACGGAACTGATGAGATCGACCGTCCCGCAGGTCAGAGCGATCTCTACGGACGCTTCGTTCCCAATTCCACGGGTACGCTTACCATTGACGGAGTAGCGATCAACTGATCCGCATCCGACAAAACAAATAAACCATCCCCGCTCCGATCGGAGCGGGGA
Source organism: Eubacteriales bacterium (assembly GCA_045632205.1). Lineage (GTDB taxonomy): Bacteria > Bacillota > Clostridia > Oscillospirales > CAG-272 > UMGS1865. The sequence continues at coordinate 21,239 of JAZQWH010000045.1, read as the reverse complement.
TGGTTGCTTTCAGGCGAGGATGTATTTTTCGGGCATCGGATCGTCGAAAAAGCTGTTCAGATCGGTATCGCTGACAACGTAATCGATATTCTTGATCGAGCCTTGATAGAAGGTGGAGGTCTTGTCGAGCTTGCTGGAGTCGCACAGGAAGATGCGCGTTTTGGCGTTCTGCATCATCACGTTGCGCACCGCCACCTCCTCGGCGTAGCAATCGTAAAAATCACCGTTTCGGCTGACCGACTGTACCGAGAAGATCGCCGCATCCGCGTGGATCTTCCGAAGGAATTCCAACGTGTAGTCGCCAACCACAACGCCCTTGTTCTCGGGGGACATAATGCCGCCCGCGCAGTATGCCTTGATATCGTAGTGAGAAAGACAGCTCATCGCGTCGATGCTGTTGGTGATGACCGTGACACCGCTGATGGCGGGGAGCAGCTCCGCCACAAAATAGGCACTGCTTGAGCCGTCAAGAAATACCACGTCGCCCGTGTGGATCAGCGATGCCGCCGCCTTTGCGATCTGCTTTTTTTGCAGACTGTTCTCGTGGCTGCGCAGGGAAAAGGGAATTCGCTTGCCCGTGGCGTTTGCGATCTTCACGCCGCCGTAGCTGCGGTTGACAAGCCCGCGCTCTTCAAGATTCTTGAGGTCTCTGCGGATGCTGGAGGGGCTGATGTTCATTTTTCTCGAAAGATACTCGACCGTGGCATATTCGGTTTCGCTGAGCAGGGCGATGATCTCGTCCTCGCGTTCACACTTGTACATATGGATATTCCTTTCTCAAAAATGCAAACAGATCAACATCGGGTGCACAAAACTGCCTGTTGTTGCTCATTCTGCATCTATTATAACGCAGGAGAGCAATTTTGTAAAGAGGTTTTTGCTTTTTTTATTTTAGTTTTCTCAATTCCATTGCAATTTTCGCTTTTTTTTGATATAATGGTAGGCGATTGAATTTTTGAGGTATATACATGAGAATTTTATTTTTTGATATGGAGTTTGCCGACGGCAAGGTTCCCGGCTCGGTCTACTCCTTTGGATACGTGGTCACGGATGAAAAATTCCGCATCAAGGAGGGACCGTGCGATCTGCTCATCAATCCCGAATCCTCCTGGAATTTCTACGTTCGAAAAAATATTCTTGCATATCCCATCGAGCAGGTGCACTCCTCTCCGAATTTTGCGTCGCATTACAAGAAGATCAAGCGGCTGTTTGACCGTGCGGACGTTGCGGTCGGATTTGCGGTAGGGAACGACGTAAAGGCGCTTTACAAGGATTGCAAGCGATATAGCTTGCCTCCGCTGGAATATAAGCACTTTGACACCGAGCTGCTTTGCCGCCTGATCGACGGCTCTCCCCGCGCCAAGGGGCTTGGAAAATGCGTGGAGGAGTGGTGCGGCAGGGTGCCCGAAAATCAGCACCGCAGTGACGGTGATGCGCTCGCGACCATGATGCTTTTTGAGGCGCTCTGCAAAAAAAATCACGTTACGCCCGAAATGATGATGGAGGCGTATCCCGAATGCTGCGGAAGCACCTTCAAAAAGCGGATGCAGAAGAAAAAAACGAGTCTTTGGAGACGCTTGCTCAAGCATATTGTGGGAAAGTAAGGCTTTTTTGCGCCAATCCCCTTGCAAAATACGCGAATTTATGGTAAAATAATCTCATAAAAAGGAAAAAGGAGAATGACAATGAACAATCAAGAAATCAAGGCGATCCTGTTCGATCTCGATGGCGTCGTGCTTTCCACCGACCATTACCACTTCCTCGCTTGGAAGAAGCTTGCAGACGATTACGGAATCCCCTTTACCAAGGCAGACAACGAGCGCTTGCGCGGTGTAAGCCGTATGGAAAGTCTCGAGATCGTTCTTGAAAAATACACGGGTAAGCCCTTTACCGACGAGGAAAAGGTTGCGCTTGCCGAGAAGAAGAACGATGATTATCGCGTATACCTCCGTCAGATGTCTCCCGCAGACGTTTCGGATGAGGTGCGTGACACGCTGCGTGAGCTTCGCCGTCGCGGCTACCGTCTGGCAATCGGCTCCTCGAGCAAGAATGCAAGATTTATTCTTCAGCAGACCGAGATGACCGATTTCTTTGACGCAATTGCGGACGGAACGGACATTTCCAAGTCCAAGCCCGACCCCGAGGTGTTCCTCAAGGCGGCACAGTTTGTCGATACCGCTCCCGCTCTTTGCGCGGTGGTTGAGGATGCCTTTGCAGGAATGGAGGCGGCAGTTGGCGGCGGAATGCTTCCCGTTGCGATCGGCAGCGCGGTCGAGTCTCCCTTGGCGGTACATAAGCTGACCACCTTTGCGGATCTGCTTGCTATTTTTGCATAATTCCGAGGATAAAAAGAACCTTGCTTGCAGGGTTCTTTTTTTGTCCGCAGTGCCCGTATCGTGAGCATTTGAAATATCTATTGACAAATCGTGCAGATTATGGTAAAATAGTATGGGAATTGTTTTGCTTTCTCTGTTTTCTATTTGCTTGCGATATCCAAAATACGTAAAGGAGGTACCGACCTGTGAACGATCTTGCTTTGTTCGGTATCATCATTATTTATTTGATTATAACCGTTGCGTTTGGCTTTGTCCGGGGAGTTATAAAATCGAGAATTCGCGTGATCACGGTCGCGTCGTCGGCGTTGGTGGCATTTCTCATTTCGCTTGCGCTCAAGCGCAGCATTGTGGATGAAACCATCATCTCACAGCTCGGCGGAACGGCCCTTTCCGAGGCATCGGCCAATTCAGCGATGCGGATGGTGACGTTGACCGAGGCGATCGTAGGATTGGGCAACGCGCTTGTGATGCCGCTCGTTTATTTAGCACTTTTCTTTGGACTTTGCTTTATCAGCTGGATCATCCATTTGATCGTGACGATCGTTCTTCGACGTCGCTTAAAGCAGATCAACGAGCGCGCAAACCATAAGCTCCTGCAGATCATTCTTTACAACCTGCTGGAGGGAATCATCGTTGCGTTCGTTGTTCTCGTTCCCGTCAGCGTCTATTCTCAAACGGCAAGCACCGTGGTGGACGTTGCGGAGGAGGTCGGTGCGCTGGAAGGAATGCCCGACGTTGCCGTTATGGTGGACGATTACATCGATCCGATCAACGATAGCTTTCTGATGAAGGTGCACCGTGTAACGGGTGGAAATCTTGTGAGCCACGGTTTGACCGATTTCGTCGTAAACGGATCTGTTGTTCGCCTGGACGATGAGGCTGAGGCGGTTTCGCGTTTCGCGTTCGGCTTGTCTACCTATGCAGATGCGTCAAACGAGGGCTTGTCCTCGGATATGGTTCGGATCGTTGCGGATTCTTATGAGGATTCCGTTCTGGTCTCGGAGCTGATGTCCGAATTGGTCTATGAGCTTACGGGCGCGTGGAACGTCGGCGAGGGCTTTATGGAGATAGAGCGTCCCGACACGGGCGAGCTGTTCGATCCGCTGATCACCGATCTGATCAATATTCTTCACACCGATTCTCAAAATTCGAGCGTGCTGCGTGCGGATCTGTATACCATTGCGGACATCATTGACGTGATGAAGGTGCATAACGTATTCGATAAGGCTTCCGATGACGCGGCACTCAAGGATATGGTTGGCTCCAACGGCTTTGTCAAGGCGTTGACCGATACGCTGGAGAAGAATGCGACGATGCGCGCAATGATTCCCACGATCAAGAACATTGGTATGCGTGCGATCGCAACGTCGCTTGATCTCGACGGAGCGGGAAGCGTGGAATACGATGACTTGATGCGCGACATTTCGGGTGTAATGAACTCGACTGCGGGTATGAACGACGCGGAACGCGTGGAGGCGATCACCGATGAATTTGAGGTGGCGTTTGCCGATGCGGGTGTTGCGATCGACCGCGACGTCCTCAGATCTTATTCCGTAAGCTTTATTGATCAGTTTAAAAATGATAAGAACGTAACTCCGAATGAGGTCTCCGATTTCTTTATGACCTACGCGCTGGAGAACGGTATATCTTAATTGAAAAGGACCGTCTCACGATGATTCGTGAGACGGTCTTTTTTTACATAACAGGGGCAAAGATACGGCAAATATCCTGCAAAAGTCCGATGAAGAAATTGCGCTTGCATTCGCGCTCGGAGACCTCGTGACAGGATTGGAGCGTTTGGAGGTAGTCCTCCTTGAGCGCTTCCAATGACGGCGTGCCATAGAGACAGGTCCCGCATTCAAAGTGCAGATAGAGGGAGCGGAAGTCAAGATTGACCGTTCCAACCGTTCCAACGCGTCCGTCTGCAAGAAAGGACTTGGCGTGAATAAAGCCGTCGGTGTATTCGTAAATGTGCACACCTGCGCGAATCAGCTCGCGGTAATAGGAGCGGGAGGTGAAATGAACGATCTTTTTATCGGGGACGTGAGGTGTGATGATGCGGACGTCCACGCCGCTTTTGGCGCAGAGTTTGAGGGAGGTAAGGATCGAGCCGTCGATGGTGAGATAGGGCGTTGTAATATACAGATATTCCTGTGCTTGCTCAATGATGCCGAGATAGACCTGCTCGCTGACGTGCTCGTGTCCGATGGGACTGTCGCAGTAGGGCTGGACCCACCCCTTGTCCTCTGTGTGGGGAAGGAGGGTTGGGCGGAACGTCTCCATATCCTCCTGCGACTTTGAAAGAAGTCGCCACATCTGCAGGAACATGACCGTAAAGCTCCACGCACCGTCGCCGCAGAGACGGATGGCGCTGTCCTTCCATTTTCCGTAGAGCACACGCTCGCCCAAATACTCGTCGGCAAGATTGATGCCGCCCGTATAGGCAATTTTGCCGTCCACAACAATGATCTTGCGGTGGTCACGGTTGTTCTGAATGCTGGTCAGGAATGGGCGGAAGGGATTGAACACCTTGCATTGAATTCCCTTGGCGCGCAGACGCTTGGCGTAGTCCTTTGGCAGACGGAGCAGACATCCCATATCGTCATAGATGATGCGAACGTTCACCCCGTTTGCCGCACGCTCCTCAAGTGCCTCGAGTATTGGATCCCAGAATTTTCCTTCTTCAATGATAAAAAATTCAAGAAAAACGTAGGACTGTGCAGCGCGAATGTCCGCAAGAATGGATCGGATCATCGCGTTTCCATCCGGGAAATAAGTGGTATCGGTGCTGCTGCGGATCGGGAATGCGGGGACACGGTCGAGATATTGAATGAGCTTACGGCTTTCGGGAAGTGCGGCACTTGCCGATGAGAGTGCCTGCTCGTCTCGCCCGTATTCTCCCTTTACCGCTTGCTCAAAGCGCGCCAGCTTGCGGCGAAAGCCCGTATTCTCGGTCTGATATTGCAGGATGCAGTAAAGCACGCCTCCAAACAGCGGAAAAAGCAGGATGAGGAAGATGAGCGAGAGCTTGAACGCGCTTTTCTGATCCCGCCGTGTCAGAAGATGGAAGCAGATCAGTACACTGAGCGCGGTGACGGTATAGCGTACCCAACGGAGCTGCTGGTAATAATAGATGGTGAGAAAAACGAATGCAAATTGCACAAGGATCAGCAATGCCACGATCATACGGCTGATCAGGAGCTTTCTCAGCCAAAGCGGCTTTTTCCTTTTTGCCAAAGCGCACACCTCCTTTTTTGAAGCTATACTCATATAATGCCACATTTTGGAGTTGAATATCAACCGCAAAAAGTTAAAAAAATTTGAAGGATGCGTAAATTTGCCGTGAAACAACAAAAGAGCGGCTTCTCGAATGAAGCCACCCTTTTTTGAATTCAGTTCACATTACATCGTAACGAAAGCAAATTTTGCAATGAAGATCAGCGCGATCAGAGTCGCAATGATGTCCTTCTTGGTGTACTTGCCGGTGAAGAGGGTAATGAGAACGTAGGAGATGCAGCCGATACCGATACCGTTGGAGATGGAGTAGGTAAGGGGCATCATAATGAGCGTGAGGAATGCGGGAACTGCACTTCTCAGATCCTTCATATCTACGTTTGCAAAGTTCTTTACCATCAAAACACCAACGAAGATCAGTGCGGGTGCAGTTGCGCAAGAGGGAACGATGTTTGCAAGAGGCGTGAGGAAGAGGCAGACGAGGAAGCAGAGGGAGGTTACAAGGCTTGCAAATCCCGTTCTTGCGCCTGCCGCAACACCGGAAGCACACTCGACGTAGGTCGTACAGGTAGAGGTTCCGAGCGCTGCACCTGCAACGGTAGCGACAGAGTCACATGCCATTGCCTTGTTCATATCAATGGGGTCTCCGTTTTCGTCGAGCATGTCTGCCTCGGTTGCCGCGCCGTAAAGCGTGCCGACGGTATCAAACATATCAACGATACAGAAGGAGATGATCAGAACGATTGCGGAGAAGATACCGCCGATGTGCTTGCCCGTGAATGCAAGCTCCCAAGCCTCTGCATTGAACAGACCGGTTACACCGACCTCACCGAAGTCAGCGAAGGACTGTCCGATCGAGGAAAAGTCAAGGGAGGGAACCTGCCAGGTTGCAACGTAGTAGAGGACTGCGGAGGAAAGAACACCGATAAGAACGGAGCCCTTTACGTTGAGCTTGTTGAGAACGGCGATGATGATCAGACCGAGGAATGCAATGATCGCGGGAGCAATGGAGCGCCAAGCCTCGAGTGCGGAGCCGTTTGCGAATGCACCGTTGATGTCAACAAACTGTACAAAGGTGTACTGGTTTGCGGTGATCAGACCTGCATTCTTGAAGCCGATGAAGGCGATGAAGAGACCGATACCCGCAGGAATGGATTTCTTCAGGCAGTCGGGCATTGCCTTTGCAATGTACTCTCTTGCGCCCGTAGCCGTGAGAATGAGGAATACGATACCCGAAAGGAAGACGATGACCATACCGGAATGGTAACCGCCGATGAGGTCAACTCCTGCAAAGTAAGCACCGGAAATAAAGCAGGTGCAGAAGAAGGAGTTCAGACCCATTCCACATGCTTGCGCATAGGGAAGCTTTGCGTAGAACGCATACAGCATTGTTCCGACGAAGGCAACCAATACAGAAGCGATGAACACGGAGTTCCAGATTTTTCCGAGGGCTGCGGGATCTGCACCAAGACCTGCAAGCCAACCGTTTGCGCCCTCTGCAGCGACCTGTGCGGGGTTTACAAAAATGATGTAAGCCATCGCAAAGAAGGTCGTGAGACCGCCAACGATTTCCTTTCTGTAGTTAGAGCCACGTTCGGTGATTTTGAAAAATTTGTCCATAAATTTTTTCAACCTCCTGATTTTTTTTTGTGGTACATCAATATTATACAGAATTCGAAAATGTTTGTCAACAGATTTGTACATTTTCGTTCATATTTTTCTAAAATTCGCGTTTGTCCCTTGACAGATCTGCTTTTTTCATTATAATAATATTTGGAGTACAGAGAATTATGGAGGATGATCGTATGAAAAAGACCTATACACTCAAGGTTGCGGGCTTGGAAAGAGAATTGCCGCTTTGTCCGCTCAATGAGGAGCTTTCTATTGCGGCGTTTGTTATTTTCGGAGACGTTGAGCTTACGTGTGCCTGCGCGCGGGAGATGATCAAGATCGCGCCCGAGCACGACGTCCTCATTACCGCGGAGAGCAAGGGAATTCCGCTGGTTTACGAGATGGCGCGTCAGATGGGCGTGAATAAATATATTCTTGCAAGAAAAATGCAGAAGCTTTATATGAGCGACGTGTTTGCTTGCGAGGTTCAGTCCATTACCACCGCAAAAAAGCAGACGCTTTACCTGGACGGCGCGGACGTGGAATTTATGAAGGGAAAACGCGTGCTTATCGTGGATGACGTGATCAGTACGGGAGAATCCCTGCGCGCGATCGAGGAGCTTGTCGTGAAGGCGGGCGGATGCATCGTCGGTAAAATGGCGATCCTTGCAGAAGGCGACGCACAAAAGCGAGAGGATATCCGCTATCTCGCACCGCTTCCGCTCTTCAAGGCAGACGGAACGGAGATCTGATCAAAAAAAGCACCGAGTGCGTATCTCGGTGCTTTTTTCTTTTTTTATGCGAAAAAAAGACCAACTTCGCCTATCATTTCCATTCATAAAGCGCGAATGGCGGCTCACAATAATGACAGAGCCGCGGAGACGCGACTCAATGATATAGATAGTCGAACGGATTGAGAATGAAGATTGTTATCGAGGGTCGCGTCAATGCACCGAAGGAAAACGGTTTTGATTGTCGATGCCGTTCAGAAGAGGAGAAATTGAGCTATGGCTAGCAACAAGACTCTTGTTCCCGAGGCAAAGGAAGCACTCGAGAGATTCAAGATGGAAGCAGCGAATGAGGTCGGTGTAAACCTGAAGCAGGGTTACAACGGCGACATTACCGCGCGTCAGGCAGGAAGCGTCGGCGGACAGATGGTCAAGAAGATGATCGAGTCCTACGAGAACTCTCTTAAGACGAAATAAGAGCGATTTTTTCAAATGATGCCGGGCTGCGAAAGCCACGGGCCGTGCGTTGGTGAGTGAAGAGAACGGAAGACAGAGAAGCTGTATAGAAGATGATTGGTAACGAAAGAAGCACACGGCAAAAAAGCGTTTACGGTCGGTAGGATCGAGCGGATCGATCGACATGACCGCAAACGCAGACGCCCCATTCCTGTTGCTTGGAATGGGGCGTTGTTCTTTTTATGGGTAGCGGTGCGGGGTGTCGGTCTCTCCAAGCAGATAGTCGATGCTGGTGTTGTAAAAGCGGGCGAGCTTGATGAGAATGGTGGTGGGAATGTCGTTTTCTCCCGTTTCGTACTTGGAATATCCCGTTTGCGACATACCGAGCATTTTTGCAACCTGCGTTTGGTTCATGTCGCGGTCCTCTCTCAGGTCACGAATTCTTGAATACATAAAACGTTCTCCTAAATAATATGTGATTCACTTATATTATAGTTTAACCTGAAATAGGGTATTGACATTTAACCTAAAATAGGTTATAATGTAGCATCAAAGTAAAAAACTTTGAATTTTACCCTGTGGAGGAAAAGATGAAAAAACAGTATGAACCACCAAAGCTTGCGTTCGTTATTCCGGATCAGCGGGATATTCTGACGCTTTCGCCCGGAGGAAATGAGACGCCGGACGAGCCAAATCCGTTTATGCTCGTACATTGAAAAGGAGGATGCTATGAAAGGGAAGATCAAATTTCTTGCGGTTGTGCTGACGTTGATTCTCTTGATCGGCGCAAGCACGGCAATTGCATTTGCAGCGGATCTCGGCGGAGAAGGCGAGGAGCCTGCCGTAGCGACGTTGCGGATTCAGAATTTCAACCTCTCTCTTGAAAATGCTGTTTTTATGAATTTTAAGGTTTCAAGCGAGAACGTGGAAAACGTAAAGGACATTAAGCTTCTTGCGTGGGACGAAGCGCCTGCGGAATACAGGAAGGGAACGGAGACAGTTTGCCTCGATTCCGAAAAGACCGAGGAGGCAACGGGCTACGAGGTGTTCCAATATACCGACCTTGCGGCAAAGGATATGACCAAAACGGTTTACGTTTGCGCATACGTGAACGTAGACGGCGTTGAGACCTACAGTGAACCCGCAAAGTTCAGCATTGCGATGTATGCGTACTTAAAGAAGAACGCGGCAACGTCCGACGGGGAGCTTGTCAAGCTGTTGGATGCGATGCTGGCATACGGCGCGGCGGCGCAGACTTATTTTGACCATCGCACCGATTTCCTCGCAAATGCGACGACGTATCAGATCGACGTTGTCAACGGAAAGCTTGAGGACGGCTTTGCAAAGGGATGGTATCCGCAGGACGCAAGCGTTACGCTGACCGCAAACGCGCCCGAATCGGGCTATCGCTTCTCTCATTGGGAAAACAGCGCGGGCGAGCAGGTGGGCACAACCGAAACGCTCACGCTCACGGCAACTGCAACCGAGAAATATACGGCGGTGTACGTCGAGGCGGTTACGTACTCCGAGGGGTTGGAAATGTATCGTTTGAATGGTAGAGGCTTTGGAGTGTGTGGTATTGGTACATGTACAGATACTGATATTGTTATACCCCCGACATACTTAGGAGAACCAGTGACAGACATTTGGAGTGATGCTTTTAAAAATTGCACAAATATAACAAGTGTGACAATACCAAGCAGTGTGACAAGAATTACGGATAGTGCATTTGTAGGATGTACTAATTTGAGAAGCGTACATATTTCTGATCTTGAAAAATGGTGCGAAATTTATTTTTCCAGTGCTGAGACAAATCCGTTGTACTATGCCTCTAACCTTTACATTAACGGTGTATTGGCAACTGAAATTGTAATTCCTGACGGTACAAAAGTGATTTCCAAATATGCATTTTACAAATGCCAAAGTATTACCAAGGTGACTGTTGGAAACAATGTGGAGAGCATTGGAAGACAGGCTTTTGCAGGATGCAGTAATCTTACAGATGTTACTATAGGAAGCGGATTAACAACTATCGAATATATGGCCTTTTCTGGCTGTAAAGGATTAACAAGTGTATCGATTCCTGAGGGGACAACGAATATTGGAGGATACGCTTTTTACAATTGCGTTAGCCTTGAAAATGTTAAACTTCCAGGTACTTTGGTAAATATTGAAGGTTATGCATTTAAATCTTGTAGTAAGCTTTTAAGCATTAAAATACCTGCTTCTGTTGTTAGTATCGGAAGAAATGCATTCGAAGATTGCAGTAGTCTTTCTAGCATTGACTTTGATAAGAATAGTCAGCTTGATAGTATTGGACAATATGCGTTTGAAGATTGTAGCAATCTAACAAATATTATCATTCCGGATAGTGTGACTACCATAGATCTGCAAGCGTTTAATGGCTGTAATAATATTGAAACAATAACACTCGGAAAAAAGCTTGTAAATATAGTAAATGCCTTTCCTTCCTGTCGGAACATAAAAAAGATATATATATCAGATCTTTCAAGCTTTTGTAAAATAAATTTTTCCGGTTCAATAGGATCTGTTTATTCGGCTTATAATAAGGATCTTTACCTTAATGGAGAATTAGTTAAAGAATTAAATATTCCAAATGATGTGACACATATTAATAATAATGCCTTCGTAGGATATAGCATTACAAGTGTTAGAATGTCAACTGGCGTACAGAGCATTGGTGTAAGCGCATTTGCATACTGTAGAAATTTGACAGATGTTATAATCTCTGATAGTGTAACTAACATTGGTTCGAGTGCATTTTATGAGTGTCAAAATTTAACAAGCGTAGAAATACCGAATAGCGTAATAAGCATCGGTTCGACGGCTTTCTATGGATGTAGAAGTCTAAAAAACATTGTGATTCCAAGCAATGTAGAGAGTATTGGTGCAGGAGTATTTCGAGAATGCTCTGGATTACAAAATGCTGAGATTCAGTGTTCTATGGTAGGAATTGTAGATTTCATGTTTCGAGGATGTAGTGGCTTAAGAAGTGTTATTATTCCTAATGATATTACAAGCATTGGAAAGTCGGCGTTTGAGGGATGCTATAATCTTGCAAATTTCACTATTCCAAAGAATGTGGTTAGCATCGGTGATTATGCCTTTGCAGCTTGCTATTTGTTTACTGAAATTGTAATACCAAATGGAGTTGAGAATATTGGAAAATCTGTGTTTTCTTATTGCTCAGGATTGACAAGTGTTATCATTCCATCTAGTGTGACAAATATTGGGGAGGATGCGTTTTATTATTGTTACAATCTTGCAAATATCATAATTCCGGAGAGTGTAACAAATATTGGACGTAGCGCGTTTGGCGAATGTAAAAATCTTGTGATGACAGTAATCCCATCTAGCACAACGAATATTGAGGATTATGCATTCTCTGGTTGTAGTAGTCTGTCAACTGTTTACTACAAAGGCACAGAAGCAGAATGGTCTGAAATCGCAATCAATAGTTCTGGTAATGAGAACCTCACAAATGCTATCCATTATTATTACAGTGCTGGAATGCCAACAACAGAAGGTAATTACTGGTGTTATGTAAATGGAGAAGTAAGTAAATGGGAGGATGTTCTTTCTGTATTTAATATGACAAATACGGAAGATTCTTGTACACTTGTTGGAGTAAAGGACAAAAACGCAACTTCTTTTCCAATTCCTGATTGCGTAACAGTTATTGCAAATTCTGCTTTTTCGGGATGTACTAATCTTGAAGTTGTTGTGATTCCGGATAGCGTGACTACAATTGAAGCATGGGCATTCTCTCGTTGCGGAAATTTGAAAAGCGTAATATTTGGCGAAAATGTAAAAACAATTGGCAAAGGCGCTTTCCAGGAATGCGTTGCGTTGGAGCACGTAACAATTTCCAATTGCGTAGTAAGCCTTGGGGAACAGGCTTTTTACGGTTGTACAAATCTTGCAAGTATCACAATTGCCAATAGTGTTACAAGCATCGACGCGTTAGCTTTTTATCGTTGCAGTAGCCTTTCCAGTATATATTATATTGGGACGGAAAGCGAATGGGCTCAAATTAGTATTGGAAAAGATAACACAGGTATTACCAACGCCACCATCTACTTTTACACCGAAACCCAACCCACGACCGCAGGCAACTACTGGCACTACGTTGACGGTGAGCCTACCGTGTGGTAATGAAAAAAACTTAAAGGAGCGCTTCGGCGCTCCTTTTTGATGCGCGTGTAGCTTTTTTTGGATTTTTCAGGGTGGTGGCACCTGAAAAATGTGCGGCAGCAATTCTTGGGAATGGGATAAAGACTGAAAAGTCTGTTCAGAGACAGTTTACGGTAAAGTTTTTGGGGTGTGGACCTTTTTTCAAAAAGGTCCGCGAAAATCCCTCCGCCTTTGTCAACTTGATTTTGTACACCTTGTCGAAATTTTTGCGTTGGCTTTTGGCACTTTCGTTATCTTCGGTGTTGAAACTTGACAGAAATGTATGATATAATTTTGTCAATCAAGAAAAAACAGGAGTTATATCATGAAGGAAACACTCAAAAAGTACGCGAAACGTTATTTTATTGACGCGATGGGCGCGATGGCGCTCGGTTTGTTCGCGTCGCTTCTCATCGGCACGATCTTCAATGCCATTGGAATGATCCCCGGACTTTCGATCATGTCGCAGATCGGCAAGGGCGCGCAGGGCGTTGCAGGCCCCGCTATGGCGGTTGCCATTGCATATTCTCTCAAGGCGCATCCGCTCGTGACCTTCACCTGCGCGGCGGTCGGCGGACTTGCAAACACCATAGGCGGCGCGGGCGGCCCTCTTGCGGTCTTCTTTATCGCGATCATCGCCTCCGAGATCGGTATGCTCGTCTCCAAAAAGACGAAGGTTGATATTCTCGTCACTCCCTTCGTCACGCTCCTTGTCGGCGGACTTCTCAGCGTCTGGTGCGCGCCCTACATCGGTGATCTCGCAGGCTTTGTCAGCCAATTCATCGGTTGGGCAACGCTTCAGCAGCCTCTTCTGATGGGCATTCTCGTTTCCGTTGTCGTCGGTATGGCGCTCACGCTCCCCATCAGCTCTGCGGCGATCTGCGCGGCGCTCGGTCTTTCTGGTATTCCCGTCTATGCCGTTGTCAACGGTGTTTCGACGCTTGCGGAGCGCGATTACGCAGGCCTTGCGCTCGCGGGCGGTGCGGCTGTTGCGGGCTGCTGCGCGCAGATGGTCGGCTTTGCCGTAATGAGCTTTAAGGAAAACAAATGGGGCGGACTTGTCTCGCAGGGAATCGGAACGAGTATGCTTCAGATGCCCAACATCGTGCGCAATCCCCGCATCTGGATCCCCGCAACGCTCACCTCTGCCATCACGGGCCCTCTCGCAACCTGCGTATTCGATATGCAGATGTACGGCGCGGCGATCAATTCGGGTATGGGCACCTGCGGACTTCTCGGACCGATCGGCATCATCCTCGGTTGGTTTGGCGGCTCCTATCCCGCAACCGTCGGCGCGATGGGTTGGATCGGACTCGGACTGATCTGCTTTGTCCTGCCTGCGATCCTCTCGCTCCTCTTCAGCGAGCTCCTCTATAAGGTCAAATGGATCAAGCCCGGTGACCTCACGCTTGAGCAGTAACAAAAAACGGACGCAGATGCGTCCGTTTTTTATTTGTCGTTCATATGTACGCGGAAATAACGGCGGCGGAACTCCGTTGGCGTTGTTCCCTCGTGATAACGGAAAAACTTGACGAACTTGTTTTCATCCTCAAATCCGCAGGCGTAGGCGATCTCCTTGATCGAGTGATCGGTGTTGACCAGCATAGATTCGATATGATCGAGCCTTTTCTTTACGATCGCCGTTTTGGTATCGTATCCGAATTCCTGCTTGAGCAATCGGGAAAGATGATCCGCGCTGTACCCGAACCGACGCGCCACCTCGCCGACCGTGATGGGGCGATTGGCGTGGATGCGGATGAATTCGGTGATCTCGTGTGCGCGACGGCTGCCCAGCTCGTGCGGAGCGGAAAGCTCGAGCAAAAGCTTTGCTAATGTGATCTCCGCCAGTGTGTGATCGGTGTCCTGCAGGTGCATCAGCTCTGCAAGGCTGCGGCGGATCCCCTCGGGCGGCGTGAACTGCTTGGAAAGAGGGAAGAGCTTGATGTGATCGGTGTGAAAGTGAAGCCAATAAAAGGAGGTCGGCTCCCGACTCACTGCGGTGCCGCCGTGCTCGCGGTTTGCGTCAAGCAAAAGCATCTCCCCGCGATGCAGAGTGTATTGGCGATTCTCCTCACGCAGGTGGATCACGCCCGAAACGGCATAGATCAGCTCGTACGTTGGAACCGTGACGGTTGGATGGATCCATTCTCCGTCGCTTGCGAACAATCCCATATTTGAAAATTCAAAATTTGTTCCGTTGATGCTTAACATATCGGATTTTTTCACCTTATCCTATATTTTTTCATTGCTTTATTACTGCAATTATACTATAATAAATTTAGAAAGTCAATCATAATGCAAAAAAAGGAGGAGATATCATGAAAAATGAGAAATTCGTACCCTTTTGGGACGTTCAACTCCATGACGGATTTTGGAAGGAACGGTACGATCTGAACAAGAACGTTTCGCTGGAGAGCGTGCGCGAGCGCTTTGAGGGGAGCGGACGAATGGATGCGTTGCGCTTCAACTATCACAAAAACGCGATCCGTCCTCATCATTTCTACGATTCCGACGTTGCCAAGTGGATCGAGGGCGTTGCGTACGTGATGGAGCAGGATCGCGAATCGATGGCGGCGCACGAGCGGCTGATTGACGAATTGATCGACCGTATGGAGGCGGCACAGCGTGACGACGGTTACCTCAACTCCT
Organism: Eubacteriales bacterium; assembly: GCA_045632205.1. GTDB lineage: Bacteria > Bacillota > Clostridia > Oscillospirales > CAG-272 > UMGS1865. The sequence continues at coordinate 6,031 of JAZQWH010000045.1, read as the reverse complement.
TCCATCAGCAGATCGAGCCGGGAAATATCTTCAAGCTCAGAGACCGTCACGAGCTTTACTGCGCAGGGCACCTGATCGAGGCGGCGGTTGCATATTATCATGCAACGGGCAAGGATCGGCTTTTGCGAATTACGGAGCGGATGTGCGATTGCATTTGGGAGGCGTTTTTTGAGAAAAAAACAGCAGCGTTCTCCACTCCCGGGCACGAGGAAATTGAATTGGCGCTTTACCGCCTCTACGAATGCACGGGCAAGGAGCGCTACCGAGAAATGGCGGAGGGCTTTCTTACGCGCCGTGCGCACGACGGTGTGACCGATACGAATGACCGCTCGTCCACCTATGCGCAGGATGAAGAGGATATTTACGAGACCTGCCACGCAATGGGGCATAGCGTGCGCGCGCTTTATCTTTACTGCGGTGTTGCCGATATGGCGCGTCACAGCGGAGACGAGCGCCTGCTCGCCTCGATGAAGCGTGTGTGGAGAGATATGGTCGATTCCAAAATGTACATCACGGGTGGCCTCGGATCGACCTACCTCTACGAGGGCTTTACCTATCCCTACGATCTCCCCAACGGCGGCGCATATTCCGAGAGCTGTGCGGCAATTGCAATGGCTTTGTTTGCAATGCGTATGCGCAAATTGGAGCGGAATGCCGAATACGGCGACGTGATCGAGCGAGAGCTTTACAACAACGGTCTTTCCTCGACCTCCCTTTCGGGCAAGGCGTTCTTCTATGAGAATCCGTTGGAGATCCGCACGAGGAACAGCGAGATCAAGAAAACCTACAACCGAGGGAAATACGCTCACGTGCCCATCTGCGAGCGCGTGGAGGTGTTCAGCTGCTCCTGCTGTCCGCCCAACATCAACCGCTTTTTTGCATTCTTCCCCGAGCTGATCTGCGTGGACGGAGCCGAGGCGTGCATCGAGCAGTATATTCCTGCCGCGGTCAAGACCTCGCACGGAACGCTCACGATCGAGGGAGATTATGCACGAAGCGGAAGGATGACGGTTGCGTCGGACGATTACACGGCGGGACGTCTGCTTCTGCGGATGCCTGCCTGGTCGGAGGGTGCAGACGTGATTTGTAACGGCAAAGCGGCAGAGATGACGGTTGAGAATGGCTACGTCTGTGTTGACGTACCCGAAAAATTTGAGCTTGAGCTTGATTTCCATATCAAGGCGCGCTTGGTTGCCTCCAATCCCGAGGTTTCCGATAACGCGGGACGTGCCGCGCTTTGCTACGGTCCCATCGTTTATTGCCTTGAGGCGGTCGATAACGGCGAGAGCCTCAATCGCATCAGCATTGCCTGCGATGCGGCAGAGCGGGTAACTCTCATCCCCGATTTTCACGGCTTCTATTCCATTGAGACAGAGGGCTACCGTATGACCGATGCGCAGAGCCTCTACCTTCCGCTCGATGCGCTTCGTCGGGAGCCTGTCAAGCTCAAATGGATCCCGTATTACGCATTTGCAAACCGTGGGGCGAGTGATATGCTGGTGTGGGCTTGCGTAAAATAAAAATCAAATGAGGCATCGGATTGCGATGCCTCTTTTTTTCATACATTTTTTGTTCTTGTCTTGCATTTGCAGTTACGATGTGTTATAATAGCCGTGACCGATTATATACTATTGATGAACCTTCAGGGTATCAACGGAAAGGGGTTATGAAATATGAAAATCATCATTACCAAGGATTATGAGGAAATGAGCGCGAAGGCGTTTGAGATTATGAAGGAGACGGTTGAGAGCAAGCCCGACGGCGTTCTGGGACTTGCGACGGGAACCACTCCGCTGGGGCTCTATGCAAAAATGGCGCAGGATCACAAGGAAAACGGCACGAGCTACAAGGCGATCAAGACGGTCAACCTTGATGAATATGCAGGTCTTGGCATAGAGAGCGATCAGAGCTACGTTTATTTTATGAGAGAGAATCTGTTCCGTCATCTTGACATTGATCTCAATAACGTCAATATTGAGAACGGACTTGCGGAGGATGCAGAGGCGGAGTGTGCGCGATACAATGCGCTGCTTGAGACGATGACGCCCGATCTCCAGCTCCTCGGTCTTGGCTCCAACGGACATATTGCGTTCAATGAGCCCGGTACCTCCTTTGACAGTGTGACCCACGTTGTCAAGCTTACCGAGAGCACCATTCAGGACAACGCGCGTCTCTTTGCGGATATCAGTCAGGTTCCGCGCTCCGCGTTTACGATGGGACTTGCCAACATTATGGCGGCAAAGAAGATCCTCATTCTCGCAAACGGCGCGAACAAGGCAAAGGCGGTTGCGGCAATGGCATACGGAGAGATCACCGAGCAGGTGCCTGCAAGCATTCTGCAAAAGCACCCCAACTGTACGCTGATCGTCGATGAAGCGGCGGCAGCAATGCTCCCCAAGGCATGAGCGCGCTCAGAAACGTCCGCGCATACGTTCACGGACGGGGAATTATCCGCGCGGATATTGAATATGAAAACGGAAGGATCACCGCTGTCAACGAGGTTGCCGACAACGGTGTTTCCTCGATCCCCGATGATGCAATCGTTCTTCCCGGCTTTATCGATCAGCATACGCACGGCTTGCGCGGTGTTGAATCGATGGATACCGAGGAGGGTGTGCTTGACGCGATCGGAGCGGCACTTGCAGAGGAGGGAACCACGGCGTTCCTTGCAACCACGATGACGCAAGACAAAGAGGCGATCATTCGGGCGTTGGAGCGTGCGCGTGACTATGCGAGAGCGGGAAGCTTTTCGGGTGCGGAGATGATCGGCATTCATCTTGAGGGTCCCTTCATTTCTCCCAAGTTTGTCGGCGCGCAGAATCCCGATTACGTTCAGAAGCCCGAGATCGAGCGCTTTGAGGAATATCAGAGAGCGGCAGGCGGCATTATTCGTATCGTCTCTCTTGCGCCCGAGGAGGCAGGCGGTGTGGAATTGGTTGCACACCTTGCGCAAAACGGCGTGTGCCCCTCTGCGGGACATACCGCGGCGGGATATGATGATATGATGCGCGCGGTGGAGGCAGGGATGACCTGTGTGACGCATACCTACAACGGACAATCGGGCGTTCATCACCGCGAGGTCGGTGTGGCAGGTACGGCAATGCTTTGCGACGAGCTTTACACTGAGCTGATCTGTGATACGGTACACGTCAGCGTTCCCGCGCTTCAGCTGATGATCCGAAATAAGCCCGCAGACCGAGTGATCCTGATCACCGATTCCATTCGTCCCAAGGGACTCCCCGACGGAGAATTTGATTGCAGCGGCTTGAAGGTGTTCCTGAAAAACGGGGAGGCAAGACTTGCCAGCGGTGTGCTGGCGGGCAGTAGCCTGCGTATGAATTATGCGCTCCGCAATCTGGTGGAAAAGGTCGGTGTTCCCTTTGAGACGGCAGTGGATTTCGCAACCGTCAATCCCGCAACGCACTTGGGGGTTGAGAACGAGCGCGGAAGCATCGCGGTTGGAAAGCGTGCCGATCTTGTCGTATTGAACGGCGAGTTTGAGGTTCTTTCCACCATCGTTGGCGGCAGAACCGTTTATCAAAAGGCATAAAAAGACTCCCTCGGAGAAATTCCGAGGGAGATTTTTTGATTTCAATCAATAATTCCGCCACCGATGACGGTGCCGTCTGCGTACAGGACGACCGACTGTCCGCGTGCGATCGCGCGCTGTGCCTCGTCAAAACGGACGCGGAAGCGATCGGCATCGATCTGCTCTACGGTCGCCTGCGCGGGCTTTGCCTGATAGCGGATCTTTGCTTCCACGCGGAGCGGCGCATCAATGCGATCCGTGGCAATGAGGTTGATGCGGGAGGCGGTGAGATCACGCGAGAAGAGTGCATCGTTATCGCCAAGCGTGACGGTATGATCGACGGGGGATTTTTTGCATACGTAGGTGGGCTTTCCAAAGGCAATTCCCAAGCCCTTGCGCTGACCGATGGTATAATGCACGATCCCGTTGTGCTGACCGAGAACGTTGCCGTCTGTGTCAACGAAGCTGCCCGGAACAAAATCCTTGCCCGTGTAGCGCTTGATGAAGGAGGCATAATCGCCGTCGGGAACAAAGCAGATATCCTGACTTTCCGCGCGTGCGGCGTTGCAGAAGCCGCGCTCCTGCGCAAGTGCGCGAACCTCTGCCTTCGTGTAGTCACCAAGCGGAAAGAGCGTGCGCTTGAGCTGCTCCTGCGTCAGCGACCAAAGCACGTAGGTCTGATCCTTGGAGAGATCCTTTGCAAGAGAGAGCAGGGCACGACCGCCGGGATCCTGCGTGACGCGTGCGTAATGTCCCGTGGCGATCTTATCGCATCCGAGTGACTCACGCATTGAAAACAGCCTGCCAAACTTCATCGTACGGTTACATTCCACACAGGGATTCGGTGTGCCGCCCTCCTCGTAGGTGCGAACGAAATAATCAATGACGTTCTGACAGAAATCGCCCGAAAGATCGCAGACGGAAAAGGGCATTCCAAGGGAGCTTGCAATGCGTGCGGCATCCTCCGCCTCTGCGGGATCACAGCAGGATTTCGTGCGGTCAAGCACAACGTCGCCAAGCGAGAAGAGCTTCATATTCACGCCCTGACAATCGTAGCCCCGATCCTTCAGGAGGAGTGCGCAGACACTGCTGTCCACACCGCCGCTCATTGCAACGAGTACCGATTCATTCATAGCGGCATCCTCCGTCATACGTCACCCCACGAGAACGTGGTGGGGACGCCGTCTGCACGAAGCTCGGCAAAGTCGCTCTGACGCAGGATCTCATATGCCGCAACGGCAACCGAGTTGGAGAGGTTGAGCGAGCGGAGACCGTCGCGCATCGGGATGCGCACGCAATGCTCGTAGTTCTCGCGCAAAAGCTCCTCGGGAAGCCCCTTGGATTCCTTGCCGAACATAATGAACACGGGATCGGGATAGGTGATCTCGGTATAGGCGCGCGGTGCTTTGGTGGTGTAATAGTAGACGTTGGCATCGGGATGCTTTGCAAAAAAGTCATCCAGCCCGTCATAGTACGTGATGTCGAGCAGATGCCAATAGTCGAGGCCCGCACGCTTGAGCTTTTTGTCGTCAATGGTAAAGCCAAGCGGACGGATCAGGTGCAGGGATGCCCCGATGGCGGCGCAGGTGCGCGCAATATTGCCCGTGTTCTGTGGGATCTCAGGCTCGTGAAGAACGATATTGATGCGATTCATACTGTACTCCTTCGCTAATCTTGCCTACATCATATCATATTTTAAAAAAAATCTCAAGAGATTGTGCAATTCTTTCTTAAAATTTACAATATTATAATATAATTTTCGGAAATAATATAGTATAATGAAAGATGAATATCAAAAACGCGGGAATACCTTGCGTTTTTATGGGAAAGGAACGACAAAAAATGTCTCTACTCACCAAGATTATCGGAACCTATAGCCAAAGACAGATCAAGAAGCTCAACGTGATCGCTGACCGCGTGGATGCGCTTGCAGAGCGATATGCCTCGATGAGCAACGAGGAGCTTAAGGCACAGACCCCCTCCTTGCGTGCACGCTATGAGGCAGGAGAAACGCTTGACGATCTGCTGCCCGAAGCATTTGCCGCCATTCGAGAGGCGGACGCGCGCGTATTGGGCAAGCGCCCCTTCCGCGTGCAGGTGCTTGGCGGTATCGTGCTCCATCAGGGACGGATCGCCGAGATGAAAACGGGAGAAGGTAAAACACTTGTGGCAACGCTCCCCGCATACCTCAACGCGCTTGCAGGCAAGGGCGTTCATATCGTCACGGTCAACGAGTACCTTGCGCGCGTGGGTGCGGAGGAAATGGGACGTGTGTACGAATTTATGGGACTGACGACAGGTCTTGTGGTACACGATCAGACGCACGCGGAGAAGCAGGCGGCGTACAACGCGGATATTACCTACGGAACCAACAATGAGTTCGGCTTTGACTATCTGCGTGATAATATGGTGGTCTACAAGGAGCGTATGGTGCAGAGAGGACACGATTTTGCCATCGTGGACGAGGTGGACTCCATTCTCATTGACGAGGCGAGAACGCCT
>JAZQWH010000044.1:0-8525 GCA_045632205.1 Eubacteriales bacterium | reverse complement strand
ATCGGCGGAGCGTTCTGCTCCTGTGCTGCGGTTTTGCTCTACCTTGTTCTCGGATGCGTTGGACTTCCCGTGTTTGGCGGTGGTATGGCAGGGATTGGAGTTTTGCTTGGGCCGACGGGAGGGTACCTTTGGTCTTATCTGCCGGTGTGTGCGTTGACCGGGCTGCTTTATACCTTCTCCGAACGGAAAAAGCTTCCCTTCGGCAAGAGAATGCTATGGGAGCTGCTTGCAGGACTTTGCGGACTTCTGATCTGCTATTTTTGCGGTACGCTTCAGTATGCTCTGATTGCAAACGTACCGTTTCTCGCGGCGATCTCCGTCTGTGTGTTGCCGTTTGTTCTGTTTGATCTCGGAAAGCTTTTGCTTGCTTTTCTGCTTTCCGACCGATTCTTGCGGATTACGCAAATTCGCAGAATGCTTGATTTTTACGTCAAATAAAAGAACCGACACGGGTTTGCCGTATCGGTTCTGTTTTTTTAGAAGAGATATGCGAGCTTTTCCTCAAGCTTGCGGTAATCGGTGATCTCAACGTAGTCGAGCCCGCCGAGACGAACGTGGCTGTCTCCGCCGCCGTCACCAAAATCGTCACCAACGTAGAGGATCTCGTCCTTTTCGTAGCCGTTTTCCTTGGCATAGGTCATAATTGCATCGTACTTGTTGAAGCGCTTCTCAGAGAAATCGAAGGAGGAGGAGCCGCCGATAAAGACGGTGTACTTATCTCCGAAGATCTCAAGAACCTCGGGGTAGAGAACGCGGCGCTTTGCACGGGTGGGGTCGAAGGCAACCTTGTCCGCAATGTCTGCCTTGGTGCCGAGGAGGGGGAAGGTGACCATTCCCGTTGCGTGGAACTCTACGGAGTCGCCCTTAAACTCGGTGTAGCCGTATTTCTCGCGCAGATAAGTAACCTGCTTTTCGAAGAATTCGCGATCGGTGTCGGTGTATTCCTCGCGGATGAGCGTGAACTTTCCGTCAATCATCTTGCTCTCCTGCATACCGTAGTTGCCGAGAATATCGATGGGGAAGCCCTCCATCTGCTTATAGATGCGCTCTGCACCGCCTGCGCCAACCATCAGAAGCTTGTACTTCTTGTTAAGCTTTTCAAGCACTGCGCGATTCTTTTCATCCATAGGAGAGCGGTGCTGCGTGAGCGTTCCGTCAAGGTCAAAGCAAATCAGTTTTTTCATGTTTTTTGTCCTTTCAAAGTGTTTGACACTATTATACAATCTTTTTTTTCACAATTCAACCCTTTTTTGAATGTTGGAAGGAAACTTGAGAAATTCTCAAAAAAAATGAAAAAAATATTCAAAAACCTCTTGCAAAACGGAACAAAGTATGATATAATACTCGTGTTGTGCTATGCACACATTATTTTAGGGTGGTCCGCTGCAATGCTCGCATGAACATCCGGTATATTTAGGAGGGCCCAAAATGAATTTGATCGAGGCTTTTACAAACGAGCAGTTGAAGAAGGAAGTACCCGTGATTCGCATCGGTGACACCATCCGTGTTCACAACAGAATCAAAGAGGGTAACAGAGAAAGAACCCAGATGTTCGAGGGAACCGTTATCGCAAAGCACGGCGGCGGAATCTCCGAGACCTTCACGGTCAGAAGAGTATCCTACGGTGTTGGCGTTGAGAAGACCTTCCCCGTACACTCCCCCAACGTTGAGAAGGTAGACATCATCCGCGTCGGTAAGATCCGTCGTGCAAAGCTCTACTATCTGCGTGACAGAGTCGGTAAGGCTTCCAAGGTTAAGGAGCAGATCTGATTTCCTTCCCAAAAAACAGACCGTTGCAAACGCAACGGTCTGTTTTTTTATAGAAACTCGGAATTCTCTTGACAACGAACGGAAAATCCGTTAAAATAATAGTGTTATTTTTTTAGAGAAAGGGGAAGAACACGTGAAGCAGAACTATCAATTGATGCTGGATCGGATCATCGAATCGTCTTGCGCCAACGGAAAGCGTCCGCGCCTGCTTTTGCACGCGTGCTGTGCGCCTTGCTCCTCTTACGTGCTGGAATATCTTTCCCGTCATTTTGAAATTACGCTCTTTTTTTATAATCCGAACATCTCTCCGCAGAGTGAATACGATTTTCGCGCAAAGGAGCTTTTGCGATTGGTCGATGAGCTGGGACTTTCGGAATCGGTTTCGGTTTTATACGGAAATTATGACCCCCATCGTTTTTTTGAGATGGCGAAGGGGATGGAGCATCTGCCCGAGGGGGGCGAGCGTTGCCGCAAGTGCTACGCGTTGCGCTTGTCTGAGAGTGCCCGAATTGCGGCGGATGGGAGCTTTGATTTCTATACGACCACGCTTTCCATCAGCCCTCACAAAAACGCCGAATGGCTCAACGAGCTCGGCGTCGAGATGGGGGAGCGGTACGGCGTGAGCTGGCTCTATTCTGATTTCAAAAAGAAAAACGGCTACAAGCGATCCTGTGAGCTTTCGGTACAGCTTGGTCTTTACCGTCAAAGCTATTGCGGCTGTGTTTACTCCAAACGGGAAGAAAAACAAGGTGAAGCAAATGAAAATGAATGAATCGTGCGTTGCGTGCTTGCTTGGAAAGTATGAAAAGAAATATCCCGAGGGTGCGACGCAATCGGAGATTGATGCATACCGGAACGCACTCGAAGCGGTATTTGAGAATTTCTCGCAACGTTCCGCGCCCGAGGTTGTGGAGCAGATGGAGCTTGTAAAACGCCGCTTTTTTGGGGATGCGGCAGATTTTTCCGCAATCAAGCGACATTTTAATTTGCTGATGCTTTCGCTGGAATCGCAAATGGAGCAGACCGTGCGCGATGCAGAGGATCCCCTCTGCTGTGCGCTTCAATACGCTATGGCAGGTAATTTCATTGATTTCGGCGCGCTTGATTCGGTTGAGGAGGATAAGCTCCGTGAATTTTTGGAGGCGGCAGACCGCGCTCAATTGGATGAGAAAACGATAGAGGATCTCGGTCTTGATCTCTCCCGCGCGAGCCGCTTGGTCTATTTTACCGACAATTGTGGGGAGATCGTTGCGGATAAGGTTCTTGTTCGCACACTCAAACGGCTTTACCCAAAGCTTTTTGTTACGGTCATTGTCCGTGGCGCTCCCGTTCTCAACGATGCAACAATGGTGGACGCAGAGGAGATTGGATTTGCCGACGTTGCAGATCGAGTTCTGGAAAACGGAAACGGTGTTGCGGGAACGGTGATCGCACGGCTTTCAAGAGAGGCACGGGAAGCGGTAGATGCCGCAGATCTGATGCTTGCAAAGGGGCAGGGCAATTTTGAATCTCTGGCAGGATGCGGTTTGAACGTCTATTACCTGTTTATGTGCAAATGTAAGCTGTTTGTAGATCGCTTCCGTGTGCCGAAATTCAGCGGAATTCTGATGCGCGAGGATCGTTTACCAAATACGTAATTTAAGGAGATTTTAAAATGAGAAACTATATTTCCAAATTCTTTGAGGATTTCGAATATACCGTTGACGATGCGACGGTACTGCTGGCTGACTATGACAGAATTGACAGCTGCTCGGATGCACGCGACGCGTTTGCAAGTGCAATCGCCATCTATGAAGCGGATCTTCGCGGAGATTACCGCGCAATGATCTCCTTGGCAGACCGTGCGGCGGCTTGCACGGGGGTTCACGAGTATACTGCGGAATTTCTGCTCTTCGTCTGCCTCTCCAAAAAGCTTAAGGAATATTACCTCGAGCGCGGATTGGATCTCGCCGTTTATCACAACAGTATGCTTGATCTGCGCTATAAGGTGGACGAATGCAAGCTCGTTTACGGCATCGTCGGTTCGTTCGTTGCGGATTGGTTTATCGGATTTTTTGATCTTACAAGATTTGCGTTTGGAAGATTGCAGTTTGAGGTGATCGATTTTAAGGAGAATTATGAAAAGGACGGTCACCGTCTCGCTCCCGAAAGCCGTGTCATCAACGTTCACATTCCGCGTTCCGGTGAGCCGTTGACCGATGAGGCGTGTGCAAATGCTTACCGCATCGCAAAAAATTTCTTTGGGGCAGAGGTTGGAGATCCGACCCCGTTTGTCTGCCATTCCTGGCTGCTCAATCCCGCCCACGAGGAGTTTCTTCCCAAGCATACCAATACCTACCGCTTCTTTAAGAGCTTTGACGTCTTTCGCACCGATCTTGACCGCGATCGCAAGAATCTTTGGCGTCTGTTTGATACGATGGAGAAGAATTGCGATAAGCTTCCTGCAGATTCCTCCATTCGTCGCGCGTACATCGAATTTCTGAAAAACGGCGGAAAAATGGCGTCTGGCTACGGCGTTTTCTTTCTTTGAATGGTGACTTAGATGGCTAACGTAAGAATTTTCAAATCCCAATTTCCAACCTATTTCGGAGGATTGGGCTTTCACAACAGTGAGGCAATGTTCTACCCCTTGATCGAGCGGGAGCATTTTAATCAGAAGATATGTAAATGCTACCGCGAGATTGCGCCCGGCTTTATGCGGACCTTTGGCGGCTATTCCGATTGGACAAAGGAGCATATGGATGCTTTTGCGGAATATTACGAGAAGATGCAAAAATGGACCGAGACACCCATCTATTTTGCCTGCGCAAAAGGAAAATATCACCTCACGGATGCGGAAAGACAGCAATATGCAGAGGACGTTGCCGAGAATCTGGATTATTTGATCAATCAAAAAAACGTCAAGCAGCTGCGCTATTATTGCTTTTCAAACGAGATGTCTATGAATGATTGGGGCGGATTGTTGACCGATTTGCCGCTATTCCAAAAATATCATGAGTATCTGTTCAGCGCATTTCAAAAGCGCAAGCTTCGTATTGGACTTTTGGCAACCGATGCCGCAAATATCGATCATTGGGATACGCTCGATTACGCGATCAAAAATATGAAGCGCATTTCCGAGGATTTCTGCCTGCATGCATACGTTGTCGGATATGAGCCCGAGGATCTCGGCTTTTATCAGTGGTTTTATCAGCTTTGCTACGAGACCTCTGTCAAATGCTGTAAGTGCGACGGAAAACGCTTTATTCTCGGCGAATTCGGCATTAAACGCAAGGCGGGCGACGCACGCGACTCGTTAATTCGCAAAAACGGTGTGATTCAGGACGTAACGATCTACAACTATACGGGTGAGGGAGCGTATGCCGCACTAATGTATGCAGAGGGGCATATTGCCGCAATCAATGCGGGCGTTTTTGCAACCGTGCTGTGGACATTTGTCGATTATCCCGATCCATACACCTGCCACTATGCAGAGCGTGATGAGTACGCGAAAAAATGGGCGATGTGCGAGCCGTTCATCTCTGAAACGCAGGACGTGAAGTATAACAAATGCGGATTGATGAAATGGGAGGACGATGGCGATTATTCGGTGCGTGAGAGCTATTGGTGTATTGGTCTGATGGCAAAATATTGCAAGCGTAACGCAAAGGTGCTTGATATTGAGAGCGACGATCCGCTTGTTCGAATGTGTGCGTTGCTCAACCGTGACGGCAGTGTGAGCATTGCCGTTGTCAACCGTCATACCGAGCCGACACGCCTGAAATTAAAGCTCGATCTCAAGCATATCGAAGGGCAACAGCCTATGCGCGTGTATGAATACGATAGCCGTAACGTGCGTACCAATGAATTTGGTGACCTTCAGGATTATTCCGCGCTTTTGCCGTTTGGAGAGGGCGGGGTTGTGGAATACGAGCTGCTTCCCGAATCCTTCACGGTGCTTACCACCGATTATAAAGCACGAAAATCACCGATCTTTGCAAAAAGGGTTCGTCGCAAAAAGAATCTGTTGACGTGGAAATCGGTGAATGATCCCGAGCATTGCTACTATCGCGTCTACCGCGGTAAAACGAGAGATTTTGTTCCCTCAATGGAAAACCAGATCGCATCCACCGTGGATACAGTGCTTGATTTTTCGGCGCGTTATCCGGATGATGCGGCAATCAAAAACATCGAGGGCGATTACTATAAGGTTCTTTCCGTTGACAGAAGCGGAAACGGATTATAAGAAAAAAGAGGCTACCGCACGCGGTAGCCTCAATTTTTTGTTGGAATTTGATAGGGAATTGCAAACGGTTATTTCTTCATACCCTTGTCAAACGCCGGATTGAACGCATAGAAGTTCCTGCTGTCCAGATTGTCCTGCGCAATACGCAGAGCATCGCCAAAGCGCTGGTAGTGCACCAATTCGCGCTGACGCAGATATTTGATCGGGTCACGCACGTCGGGATCGTCGGTCAGTCGAAGAATATTGTCATAGGTCACACGCGCTTTTTGCTCCGCTGCAAGGTCCTCGTTGAGGTCTGCAATTACGTCGCCCTTGACGCCAACGTATTTCATATCAAACGGAACACCGCTTGCCGCGATGGGGTAAAGTCCCGTGGTATGATCCACAAAATAGGTTGCAAACGGGCTGTTTTCAATCTCCTCTTCGGAGAGATTGCGCGTGAGCTGATAGAGGATTGCCGCCACCATCTCGAGGTGGGCGAGCTCCTCTGTGCCTACGTCGGTCAAAATCCCCGTAACCTCACGGTAGGGCATAGAATAGCGCTGATGCAGATAGCGCATCGACGCCGCAAGCTCACCGTCCGGGCCACCGAGCTGGGAAATGATAACCTGTGCGAGCTTGGGGTTTGGTGTTTTGATCTTGACGGGATATTGAAGCTTTTTCTCATAAGTCCACATCTTCTGTCATGCTCCTTTCAGTTTGCGTCGGCTTCCCAGGGCCACGGAGAGGCGATCCAATCCCAGGAGCTTTTGCTTTCGTTGCCGTACATAGTGATCGGCCCGCAGTTTTTTTCATAGTGCTCCAGGATCTCGCGGCGCTGCGCGATGAGCTTATGATAATAGTCGAGTGCCTCGCTGCAATTCGGGTAAGCATCGAGATACAGAACGGTTTCCTGAATTGCAAAATCAACGGTGCGGAGCAGATCCATTCTCTCCTTGCAGGAGCTGCCGCCCATCTGTGAATTTCTCTGCATACGGTTCATTTTCTGCAACCTCCCCCCAATTGACATCTCGCACCGCCAACCTCAAGAGGCTTGACGAGATCAGCAAAAAGGCTGCCTGCATCAAGTGCATCTGCGGGGGCGAGCAGACCGCTAAAGCTCTGCACGGGGGAATATACCATTGCGAGAGAGGGCATATTACATCCTGTGCCACTGTTGCTTTTTGCACCGTTGCAGGCGGTTTTTGGACGCTCGTCTACTGCAGGGAGCATCCCCTGCGCCATAACAGGGGTGTCACGTCCTGCGCACGTGCGTGACAAAAATTCCTCGCCCTGCATACGGCGAAGAAATTCCTCGCCCGTACGGCGACGGGAATACTGTTTATCGTTTTCGGAATACATATTGACTCCTTTCCCTTTGTTGGAAAATCAAAGCCGCCGTTACGACGGCTCATTTTCATTCTATGCGGAGAGGGCTTTTTTTGACATAACGCGGTACTTTTCGATAAAAATTGACGAAAAGATAGAGCGGTTGCGATTGACAGAGGCGCGAAAATCTGTTATAATAATCTATAATGAACGATTGGAAGGAAGGGAAGCCGCAAATGGGCGAAACCGAACAAAAGATCAAAAAGCTCCGCGAACGCTTGCTCTATCACGCAAAGCGCTATTACGTGGACGATGATCCCGAAATATCCGACTATGAATATGACCGTATGTACGCCGAGCTCAAGTCTCTTGAGGAGGCGCACCCTGAGTTTTTCGATCCCGCATCTCCCACACAGCGTGTTGGCGGTGCGGCTTTGGAGAAATTTGAAAAGGTGACGCATACGGTGCAGATGAATTCGCTTGCGGACGTTTTCTCCTTTGAGGAATTGGAGGAATTTCTTTCGCGCGTTGGCGAGAGTATTGAGGATCCCGTTTATTCCGTAGAACCGAAGATTGACGGACTGTCCGTTTCGTTGCGATATGAAAACGGCGTACTTGTTCAAGGCGCGACGCGAGGAGACGGATTCGTCGGAGAGGACGTCACGCAGAATATTCGCACCATCTTCTCCGTGCCGTTGACACTTACGGAGCCGCTGAATCTGACCGTGCGAGGTGAGGTCTATATGCCGAGACGCGTGTTTGAACGTCTGAATCTCGCAAGAGAGGCGGCAGGACAAGCGCTTCTTGCCAATCCGAGAAACGCTGCGGCAGGCTCTTTGCGACAGCTCGACCCTAAGATCGCGGCTGAGCGTGCCTTGGATATTTTTGTTTTCAATTTTCAGGAGGGAGACCTCTATCTTGACGGTCACGCGCCCACGTCGCATACCGAAACGCTCGATCGCCTTGCAATGCTTGGCTTTCCCGTTCTCGAGGCACGGGCATCCGCTCGCAGTGCCGAGGATGTGATCGCGCACATCCAAAAGCTTGGTGAGATGCGCGACGGACTTGCATACGACATCGACGGAGTGGTGATCAAGCTCGATCTGCTTTCCGATCGGAGACGGATGGGAGAGGGAACCAATACGCCAAAATGGGCGGTTGCATACAAATTTCCGCCCGAGCAGAAGCCCACACGGCTGGAGGATATTACCGTTGCGGTCGG
>JAZQWH010000043.1:0-1171 GCA_045632205.1 Eubacteriales bacterium | reverse complement strand
TGCAGAGGAATGCCTCGGGCATCGTCGGCAACTATATCACAGATATATTCGGAAAGGAATTAAAGCCATGGCAAGACGAAGAAAATCAGGATCAGGAACAGTAAGAGAACGCAAGGACGGCAGATGGGAAGGGCGAATCGTAGTCGGCTACGACGAGCGCGGTCTGCCTAAGACCAAGAACGTGCTTGCGAAAACCAAAACAGAGTGCCTCGAAAAGCTCGAAGCGCTCAAGGAAACGATAGGAGCAACCGAGATCACTCGGTGTACACCCGAAATGCCGTTCGGAGAGTGGATAGACTTCTGGTATCAGAACTACTGCAAGCCTGCTCTCCGACCTTACACACAGACCACCTACGAGCAGAGAATTTATAATCAGATCGTCCCGAAGATAGGAAATGTTCCGCTGAACCAAGTGACGGCAGGAACACTCGAAAAGTTCTACGCACACCTCAAAAGCGACGGCAGGCTCGTCCGCCGAGAGATATACGGAGAAGGACTCGCCAACTCGGTGATACGAAGCATACACGCCCATTGCCGAGCCTCGCTTGAAAAGGCGAAAGCGGAAGGGCTGATCCGTCAGAATCCTGCGGTGCATTGTAAGCTTCCGCCCAAGAAAAGCGCGGAGATAGAGGTGCTGACGGTCGAAGAAATGCAACGCCTGCTGATACAAGCAAAAGAGGAAGGATTCTACGAAATGTTCCTCCTCGACCTGTCCACAGGCTTGCGCCGTGGCGAGCTCCTCGCACTCATGTGGGATGATATCAATCTTGAAACAGGAGAACTGAAGGTTAATAAGCAGGTGCGGTACTTCAATAAGGAGCTGCACATCATGCCACCCAAAACAAAAGCAGCCTACCGCACAATCATCCTCCCGTTACCGCTGGTCGAAATGTTGAAGGAGTACCGCAAAAAGGTACGGTCAAAGTGGTTGTTCCCATCGCCGTATAAAAGAGAACAAGACCTGCCTCGCGATCCGTGTGCGTGCAGAAAGAAGCTCTCGCAAATACTCGAACACGCAGGCTGTAAGCAGGTGCCGTTTCACGCGCTCCGCCATACCTTCGCAACGCAGGCTCTGAGGTACGGAATGGATGTCAAAACGCTCGCCTGCACGATAGGACACGAAAGCGTAGAAACCACACTGAATGTCTACTCCCACGCCACCGACGAAGGA
>JAZQWH010000042.1:0-19086 GCA_045632205.1 Eubacteriales bacterium | reverse complement strand
ACTCCCTCACCGATGGTGAGCTTGTAGCCTGCAACCTGGCTGAATCCTTCCGGTTTACCTTGAATGTTGATATTGCGGAAGGTTGCGTCGCCGCTCTTGAGGTGAAGCTCCTCGTTGGTAAGTCTGGGAGAATTGCCATAGCCCTGAACGGTGATCGCGCCTCTCTTGGTGGTGATATCCTCAAACGTTGCGGTTCCGCTGACGTTGATGATGCCGCCCTCTGCACCGAGGTACTCGATCGCTGTCTTGATCGAGGTGAAAACGTTGCCGTCAATACCGCTGATCGTGCCCGATGCGGAGACGAATACGCGCTTATTACCAAAGGTAATATTTCTCGTCGTCTTTGCCTTGGGTGCGAACTCGTAAAGTCCCTCTGCGTTCGGCGTGAGCTTTACACCGTCGAGGTATACGTCATATTCGACGTATACGTCACTGTCCATCGTGATTCTGAAGCCCTTGAAGGTTGCGCCATCAAACACGGGAATTGCAGATCCGCCGTTGACGAGAAGCTGATAATCGCCGATCGCGTTCGAGCTGATCGCCACACCGGTAGAAGCAGAAAGCTCACTGTTGTTGACGATAATAAACTTATATCCGCTGATCTTGAAGTTTCCGCCTCCGCCGTTACCGCTGGGACCACCGATCGACACACCCGAAAGCGTGCCGCCGTTTGCCTTGATCTGCTTATTGTTGAACATCATGATCTCACTGCCGTTGACCGTAATAATGGCAGAGCCCTGATTCCAAACGTTACCAAAGGCAAATCCCGTGCCGTTTGCGGCAAAGGTTCCGCCGTTTACGGTGTACCACAGGTTACCGTTGATCTTACCTGCACTGTGTGCCGTGAGGTAGGAGCCGCTGTACGATCCACCGTACATATTGTAGTATACGTCGCCGTTTACGGTGTTCGGGTTCGAGTTGGAGTTCGCATTATTCCCATCTCTCGAGATTCCGCGGATCTCCGAAAACGTTCCGCCGTAGAAATTGAGTACGCTGTTGCCTGCCAAAGCAAAATTGCCGCCCCATTGAGCAATGACTCCAAAGTCCTTGTAGGAGCCGGAGTAAACGTCTACGTGCTGACCGATCTTATCGCTGACCTCTCTGGTCGCGCCAATCTTCAAAACGTTTCCGGAATCAACCGTTATGCCCTCACCGAAGGTAAGCTTGTAGCCGCCCTCGATATTGCTGAATTGATCGGTCGTGCTACCCGCGATGCGGATATTGCAGACAGTCAGATCGCCCTGCTTTGCCTGGATGCGCGCATTGTCAAGCTTAGCAGATGCATCGTAGCCCTGAATGATGACCGCGCCTCTCTTGGTGGTGATATCCTCAAACGTTGCGGTTCCGCTGACAATGATGGTACCGCCATCCACGCCGAGATACTCGATCGCTGCCTTGATCGTCGTAAAGACCGTTCCGGTGATACCGTCGATCGCGCCGGTCGAGGAAACGTAAACCTGCTTCGGTCCCGAAACCTCCTTGAGGAAGGTGATGTTTCTCGTCTTGCCGGTCTGCGCTGCGAACTCGTAAACGCCGTCTGCGTTCGGGGTGAGCTTCACACCGTCGAGATATACGGCACAGTCTGCAACGTCCGAGGTGATGCGGAAGCCCTTGAAGACGTCATCCTTATCAAACACGGGAGTTGCCGATCCGCCGTTGACGAGAAGCTGATAATCACCAACCGCGCTCGAGCTGATTGCCGCGCCGGTAGCAGAGGAAAGCTCACTGTTGTTGATGATGATGAACTTATATCCGCCAACCTTGAATTTGCTTGCGTTTGCGCCTGCGTTGATCGCATTACCGATGACAACGCCCGAGAGCGTGCCGCCGTTTGCCTGGATCGACTTGTTATTGATCTGGATGATCTGGCTACCCTTGATCGTAACCGCGGAGTTCGTGGGAACTCCACACGTTCCGAATGCAAAGCCTGCGGCATTTGCAGCAAAGGTTCCGCCGTTTACGGTGTACCACAGGTTGCCGTTGAGCGTACCTGCTAAGTAAGACGTAACGTAAGAGCCGCTGTACGAGCCGCCGTTCAGGTTATAGAATACGTCGCCGTTTACAACGCTCGGGGTTGCGGTATCTTTGTTTCCGTCTCTTGCAAATCCGCGCAGATCCTTAAAGGTTCCGCCGTAGAAATTGTATACGGTGTCGCCGGTCACGGTCAGTCCACCGCCCCATTGGTTCACCGCACCAAAGTCTTGGAAGATGCCCGCGTAAACGTCTACGTGCTGACCTGCCTTATCGCCACTCTCTCTGGTAACGCCAAGTCTCATATAGTTGCCGGAGGGATGGGTGACACCCGTGCCGATCGTGAGCGTGTAGCCGCCCTCTGCCTGGCTGTATTTTTCTCCGTTAAAACCGGCAATCTTGATATTGCGGAAGGTCGTGTCTCCGCTCTTTGCAATGATATAGATGCTATCGATAAACGCATTGGAATCCGCGCCCTCAACGGTAACGGAACCTCTGTAAGAGTCCGCATCGACCCACGTTGCGGTTCCGTATACGCGAATGGTTCCGCCCACGGGTGCGAGCGCCTGCATTGCGTCGGAGATGGTAACGTACGCATCGTAGGACTTTCCGTTGTAATATGCCACACCGTCAGCAGAAACGTACGCGATCTGCGTACCGTCGTTGATCATACTGCGGCTTCCGTCGGCATTATAAAGCTTGGGAGCGCCTGCGAAGAAGGAATAGCTCTGAACGAAGCTCAATTCTCCGCCGTTCAGATTCTTTGCCGCAACCGTTCCGAACGGATAGAAGCGGCACTGAACAAGCGGAAGTCCTGCCGTTGCGGGATTGTTGCCCGTAATTGCTGCGTATTCGGAGAAATCGAAGTACTGCGTCACCCATTTGCCGGTAACTGCAGCGGCCTTCTGCTGATAGCCCGAAACGCGGTTCATCACCCATCCGCCCGACGAGTTTTTCAGCTGGTCGAGCTGCATCATGACCTCCGAGACCTTTCCGCTGTCCTTGTCGTCAAGGAAATACGTAACGCCAACGTACTTATATTCCGGGAAGGTGACGTTGCCGAAGTAATCTACGTTACCGTTGTCCACGTTGATGGATTCCGCGGCATCCGAAGCATTGGGATTGGGGGTTACCTGAAGAGCCGTAACGTCATTCAACACAACACTCTTGCCGTTTGCACGGTAGGTGTTGACCTTTGTGGGGTTGTTTCCGATGTCCGCGATGACGGGAGGAATCTCTGCAAGAACCGTTTCGGGGTACGGTGCGGGAGAAACGCTTGCAGGATCACCGTTAATATAAATGTAGCGGAGATGTCCGTAGGCGCCGTCTGTGCCCGTTCTGAGAATGAATTCGGCAAGATATTCCTCGTTGTCAAGTCCCGTCATGATCTCTGCGGGATAGGGCTGCTCCGTTGTAGCACCCGGCTTTACGAGCGAGGTCGTGCCCGAATATTTCTTCTCGGGATTGGACGTGCTTGTAAGCGTCCACTCAAGCGTTCCGCCGGTGGTTTTACCGTAGTTGAAGAAGCCAACCGCAGTTCCCGTGAACTTGAATGCAAAGGAAGCATTCGCGCGGCTCGTTCTGATGTAACCGTTCGAATCGACCAGATGGCTCTCCTTATCGGAGGTCGTGTACGTCCAGCCGTTGAAATCGTCCTTCGTAAAGCCCGCTTCCTTGAAGCTGATGCGTCTGCCGTGGTCCTTCAAAAGGTTGCCGTAGCCCTGCTGCTCGCAGTATGCGGGGATCTCGTCGATGTTAACGGAGACGATATCCTTCGTGTGAGCGACGTTATCGCCAAGCAGCTGCTCGCCAAAATACGCCTTCATATACTCGGCATAAACGGCATAGCCCGCATCGGTGGGATGCACGCCGTCGGCAACGTACTTTCTCCAGATGGAGCTTGTGTTGTTTTGATCCGCCGTCGTAAAGGTGAGACCTGCAGCCTGATATTCTGCCTTCAGCTTGTTGGAAAGCGCGCGACCAACCTCAAGCTTGGGCAAGCCGTAATGGTCGGCAAGGGTGCGCTGAACGTCGTGAGGTGCGTTGTTCTCGGTTCCATTGTTGATGTAGCTGTAGGTGGTGTCGATATCCGTGACGTAAACGGTAACGATGGTTACCTTCGGATTTGCGGCATACGCCTGACGGATGATCGACTCGTAGTTCGCCTCGATCAGATGCTTTGCTCTTGCCTCGGCGGTGGTGAGACCGTCATATTTGTCGTTTACCGCGTATTCGATAAAGAACAGATCCGGGGGATTTGCGCTGTCGAATTCGCAGTCCTGATACATACGGTAGGAGCCAAAATAGCTTCCCGAGCCACCAACTGCACAGCTGATGTTCGTGATGTTCTTATTGTAGCTCGTACCGGGGCCGAAGTTGTCTACAAACCACTGCGAGAGGATCGCTCTCCAGGAGGTTGCGTCTCTGTTGCTTGCTCCCGTTCCGTGCGTGACGGAGCCGCCGAGGTAAGCAATTTTAATGTCGGTTTCACTTTCGTCCTGCAAAAGGTTCCAGAAATTCTGCAGCTCAGACTCCGGCTTTTCACCACCGATGGGGAAAATCGTGAGCGGTATGCACTGCATCATCAGTACTACTGCAAGCAGGATAGACAAAATTTTTTTTGCCTTCATTGTGTTTGCCATGATGTTTACTTTCCTTTCCTTCATTTATATTTGCTTTTTGATTGCTTCAAATGAATTTTCGCTCAATGAATTTGCAAACTCATCAAGCAAGCCGATATCCCACAGCAGTCGCGAGAGAACGTACTTGTCGCGGATATCCTTGGATGCGCAGAAGATTTCGGGAAGCAGATCGCCTCTCATTCCGATCTCACCGAAGGAGGTCGGCATTCCGAGCTTCTTCATCAGCGCTTCGATCTCTGCCGCCTGCGGGATCTCCTCCTCGACAGTCCTTACAACCTCGTCCCACTTGTCAAGAATGACCGAAAGACGCTCGCTGTGCTTGATCTTATCGTATTTTCCTTCTTTTTTCTCCAGCTCGATCAGCGGCTTTGCCGATTTTCCGAGCAAGACCTCAAGCCTTTCATTCCAGGATCCTATATCGAAATCCGCAACGTATTGCAAGCCTCTTTCACGGCTCGGAGTGATCCTGATCAGCTTTTCATACAAGCGTGCAGCCGCGAGCGTTGCGATTGCGCACTGTATGCCGTGGAACGCGGCTTCCTCTCCGAATTCAACGCCTCTGGTGTCGTAAAGATGCGAGATGTAATGCTCCACGCCCGATGCGGGGCGGGAAACGCCTGCGTAATTCATTGCCACACTGCCAATGATCAAGGCATTGAATATTTCGATCACTGCGTCCTCATCGCCCTCAAGCGCCGCCTCGGCAGATGCAAGCGTGTGGGACAATGCCTCGCGGATGAGGCGTGCAATGTCCTCGCAATAATATTCGCCTACCAGGATATGGGCGATCCTCCACTCGCAAATACTGATATACTTTGCCAGCATATCACCGATTCCCGAAAGGATCATTCCCTTGGGCGCACGCTTGATGATCTCGGTATCTCCGACGATCACGTCAGCGCAACGCGACGGCAGCGAGATCTTGATGCCCGCCAGCGTTACGGAGGAGGACATTGAAGCATATCCGTCCATAGAGGGTGCGGTTGCAACAATGATATACGGGAGTCCCGTATGTGCCGCAAGGATCTTGGAAATATCGTTGATCACACCGGAGCCGACGCCGATAATGAGATCGCAATCGAGGCTCATATGCATCAACGCGCTTCCAACGCGCTCCTCGTCAGGCTCGGGACGGTCCTGCTCATAGCAAAAAGACGAGTAGACGATTCCGGCAGACGAAAGAAGCTCGCAAACGCGCTGTCCTGCGATCCGGTACGTTTTTCTGTCAGCAAGGACGTACACCTTTTTGGCTTTGTATCCCGCTACAACGTCGGGAATTTGTTGAAGCACGCCACTACCGATCAGCAAGCGACTGTTGAATTCGTGTTTTTTTCCGCAGTCACAGGGCACGCCGTTCATTTTCATTAAGCTTTTTATCAGCATTTCATCACTTCCTTATAAGTGATTATATATTTTTTTCATTATTTTGTCAATATTTCAAAAAAGCATTGACAAAATAATCATATTTAGATTATAATAATGATAAAAATGAAAGGAATATGACTGGAATGTCAATTTACGAAAGAGAAAAAGATTACATCAGACTCCTTACGGAGCGTTCATACAAAATTACAGAGCTTTCGCAGGCACTCTACATCAGCGAGCCCACCGTGCGCAGAGACGTAGTCTCTATGAAGAAAAACGGGCTGATCGAATCGAACCGTGGTCTGATCTCGCTCAAAACGACCTCCCCCGACCGACGGATCCCTTCTTTCCTGCGCGAGGTGCAAAAGGCAGATGAAAAAAGAGTCATCGCGCACCACGCGATCTCGCACGTAAAGGATGGAATGGTGATCATGCTGGATGCCTCGACCACGGCATATTGCGTGATCCCGTTTCTCGCGGATTTTCAAAGCATTCTGGTAATTACCAGTGGCGCAAAGGCGGCTCTTGCGCTCGCCTCCTACGGCATCAACACGATCTGCACCGGGGGAAAGATGATTTCGCAATCCTACTCCTACGTTGGCGGCGATGCGATCCGCACGCTCAGCTCCTACAACGCAGACGTCGCGTTTTTCTCCTGCCACGGACTCACGGAGGACGGCATTGCCTCTGACACCTCTATTGAGGAGAACGAGATCCGAAAGGTTATGATACAACAATCAAGCGAAGCCTATCTCCTTTGCGACAAGAGCAAGCTTGGCAAAAAGGGACTGAACATTCTTTGCAACGTCAAGGATATCAGCGGCGTCATCAGCGATTGATCCTTGCCCGACAGCAGGCACAAATCCATCCGAGGCGCCCTTCACAAGCGGCAAAAAAGACACGTCGATTCCGCGCAATGCGTGGGTGACGTGTCTTTTTTTTGAAAATTTATCCGATATCGATCAAATCGCTCGGAGCCTGACCGTTCTCGAAAAGATATTGCATCAAGGGTACAAGATTGCTTCCGATGGTGTAGTATCCGAGATGATTGGGATGTGTGGTATCGGGCGAATTTGCCTCGTTCACGATATTGTAATACGGGCGGTGAAGCTCCGTCTCGGTCTCCGCGTCGATCCCTTCACGGGTGGGATCGGTAGAAAGCTTCTGCTTCATCATTGACGCGAGATCGTAATGGAAAAGCCGATAGCCCTCTGCCTTAAGCTCGCCCAAAAGCTCCTTTTGCACGGCACGCATTGCCGCAGATTGGATCGCACGGGTCGAGGAGGGCGAGACCGCACGGTGCGGAACGTTCATATACAGAATTTTTGCATCGGGAGAGCCGACAAGCACCTCGTCGATCAGCTTTTTCATTTCCGCCTTGAATTCACTCTTTTTTGCCGCCGACCACGTGCTTCCAACCTTGGCAGAATCATTTCCGCCAAGCTGCAGGATCAGCAGATCAAACAAGGTGTTCTCCTCATTGGAGTGGTTCACAAGGGCTCGGAATTTTGCCGTGTGATTGAGGTAAAAGGGTCCGCTGGAGGGGTCCTCCAGATTCGGGCTGTGATCCAGCATAGAGGCATTACCCTTGCCGTAATTGTAGAACACGTAATCCTTCCAAAGAATCCTCTGCAAAACCGCGGGATAGGAAAGGAATTGCTCGATATAGACGGTCGTTGCTGCGGAGCCTACCTTTTTGGAAAGGCTTTCTGCCGTTGCGGAGGAGCCGTCGGGGATCGCCTGCGAGCCGCGCAAAACACTGTCTCCCGTTGCCGCGACCAGAATGAGATCACAAACGCCCGAAAGGCTGCCAATGCTTTGCAGGTTCATCTGTCCACCCGCAATCGCTTCAAGCCGTGCCTCCAACGGGTCGAGGGCGTGCCACGTAGCGCCGTAGGAGCCACCGCAGATCACAAGCCTTCCGTCGATGAAATCAAATACAAATTCCTCTGCCGCGAGAGTTTCGATGACCGCGCTCTGTGATTGGATGCGATTGGTAGAGCCGATCAGAATTTCACAGTCTCCGACCGCGGTGCTTGCATCCTCGACCACAGGCAGATCAACGCCGAATTTTTCCTTCAGCAAATTCTGCAGGCGAAGCGCCGTTTGGTAGTCGTAGTCGTATGCCGCTCCCATAAGCAGATCTCCGAGATCTCCGTAAACAGTCTTGCCCGTTTGGGAGCCGACACTCTTATGAATAGGGCTTTGCGCATACACGATCTTGTAGGACGTGAGCGGATTTTTTCCAATATGAGGCACGCTCAAGGCTCCTCCTTCGCTAACGTAGTGACTGATTTTTTTGAGTGCGCCGAGCTGTTTGTCCGAATACACACTCCAATTTCCCGTTTTGCAGGCGTTCTCCGCCGTTGCCGCAAAGGAATACGGCTCGTTCTTTTCCGTCGCGCGATCCTCAAACGCAGACGATGCGACCTGCGCGACACTTCTTGCACGCTCCGGATTCTGCGGATCAAAATCGGCATAAGCGGTAAAGCTGAACTCCCCTGCCGTGACGGTCACGTAAGCAATTGCGGAGAACGAAAGCGCATAATCCCGCTCCTCGATCTGATCGAGAGCGGCACAGAAGTATCGGTTCTGATCCGCGTTCGGAAGTGCAAACAGGCGGCTGTCAAGGAACTCTGCCGTATACGGAAGATCCGCATAGACCGTTCCGTTCTGCTCCTCCAACGCCTCCAGCGCCGCACGCTTGTCGTATTCGTTTACCACGCTTGCGTGAGAGAGCGCGGCGGTTGGAGCAACAAGGGTACCGAGAGACACCGTAACGCCGCTCAGTGCGGTAAGCTCGGCATAGGATTTCTTCGTGATATAGCTATCAAACCGAATGCCGGAGCCTGCGGTCGCATCCAGACGAACGCGCGCCTTCTCAAGTGTTTCCACCTCGATCCGCACCACGGACCTTGGATTGTAGGGAATATTTTGCCCCTCCAAGAAGGCACTGTTGATAGCAAGAACAGGATGCGCGCCGTTCCCATCGTAGTATGCTCTGCTCTGATTGTAATAGGAAAGGGCGTAATCGGTGTTAAAAAAGCAATTCCTGATCGTTGCGGCGGTCACGCGGACAGACCCGACGAGCGCGTATTCCGTGCCCGAGCCGTAGCCAACGCAATTCTCCATTGTAACCGCATACGGAACGATGATATTGACGGAATCCGCGGTATCGCCGTCCCTGTCAAAATCTCCGCTGTCCGTGGTTGCATTGTAGCCGCACGCCGCCATATAGCCAACGACGCCCCCCGACAGAGAGGAATTGGATATTCTGCCGACGTTGACGCAATTTTTAATGCTGATTCTGCCGTCGACGGTAGATTTGGAGTTTGACGTACGCGCGACGATGCCTGCCGCGGCATCATTTGACGTTGCGCCGCTGTTTTGCACCGTGCCCGCGTTATAGCAGTCGAGCAGCCCGGTCTCAGCCGTTGCAGCAGCCGCCTCACCGACGATACCGCCGCTGTAAAGCGAGCCGTGTGCCTTGATCTGCAAGGAGCCGTAGTTCTGACAAGCGGAGATCACACCGCCGGTCTGCTGTGCGACAATTCCGCCCGCATAGATCGTTTTGTTGGCTGTGTTGGTGGAAATATCCGTTCGAATGTCGCCGCGGTTAACACAGGCCGTGACCGATGCGCCGATATTGTTGTTTGCCGCGATTCCGCCGAGATGTATGGTTTCAAAGCCCTTTTCGGATTCAAAGCGGATCGTACCGGTGTTGACGCAACGTGAAATTTGAATCCCCGCCTTATCAACGTAGGCAACGATGCCGCCGACCTCGGAGACGTTTGTCGCCTTGGTCTTATGAACGGTGAGGTCGCCCTTGTTTTGCCATTCGTCCATTACGGTGGCGGCATTTTTGGCAGAGCCGACAACACCGCCCACTCGGATCGCCGTATTGTGCGAGATCACCTCAATATCGCCCTCGTTAACGACGGCATTGAGAAAGCTGGATCTTGCGAAGCCGCCGATCGCACCGCCAACGTAGGTGTAGCCGTTGGTTGCCGCCTCAACGGTCAGTCTTCCCGTATTTTTGATATTCTCGCCCGTAAGTCCGTTAAAGGTATTTCCGACGACACCGCCGATATAGGTATCTCCTCTCGATGCAATGACGTTGACGGTAGCATTGCTTGTCAGACCGTAAATTCCCGCCGCCTGATAGTAGCCCAGCACGCCGCCAACGTAGATCGAGGTCTGGTTTGCGTTGGAAAGCCCGTTCGTTCCGTTATTGAAATCGCCGTATGCATCGATGGTAAGATCCCCGTTTACCGTGCAGCCTGTGAGCGTGGGCCCCTTGGATGCCTCGGAGGTAACCGCAACAAGCCCCGCGTATGCATAGGCACCGCCAACGTTGCGCACGTCGAGATCGACCGTGGCGGTAACGTTTGCAATGCTTGATGCGCCGTACGCACATCCGACAAGCGATGCAACCGCGCTCTGCGCGTTGCTCGTGCTTTTTCCGTTATCCGTACCTGCGGGGAGTCCGCTGACCGAAAGGACGGGATCTAAGATCTTGACCTCAAGCACAAGATCTTTGACGGTCGCATCGTCAATGCGCGCAAACAGTGCGCATCCGTTCGTGTATTTGAAATTGGAAATCGCGGCACTCGCGGTGAGCTTGACTCCGCTGACGGTTTTGCCGTTTCCGTCAAGCTCGGCGTTATAAAGCGTATTGCTCGAATAATCAGCCGCCGCAGAGGTCGAGCCGATCGGTCTCCATTGATACGCGGAAAGATCGACGCTTTCCGTCAGCTTAAAATACGTTCTTTCGCTTTTTCCGTTGAGCGCGCCCCCCTCAAGATAAACGGCAAAGTAGGCAAACTGCGCGGCTGATGCAATTCGGTAGGGATCTGCCTGTGATCCGTCCCCGCCCGCAAAGGCGCTTGCCGCGTGATCGTGCCACCATGCGGTGGGCTGTATGCCGTGCTCATCCGCTCTCCCCGTTGCCGTGATCGGAAGGGAGAATGCCGCAAATACCGTCAGTACTGCCAAAAGCAATGAAAGTCCGCGTGTCGTTCGTTTCATATATTCCGTACGCTCCTTCCCCAAAAATCATCTTCCCAAGAGACGCTCCGATCCTTCCATCCGACCGCGCGCATCTGTTACGCCCGAAAAATCCTTCTCTGCGGTCAACGCCGTGCGTTTTCTTCTCATTTGTTTGAGGCAATGCCTCGGCTATTGACAGCGCTTTTCTCTTGTGATATAATTATATACGAAATCTTGCGGTGCTTCTATATAACATCATCCTGTTTTTGTTTAAAATCTTATGGTTTGGAGGGATCCCGTGAAGGACAATCGACTTTCGCTTTCCAACGTTCGGTGCAACTACTTTGATTCGTCTGTGCTCGGAAACGTAAAAAGAACGAAAACGCGTATCTATCAGATATTCGAAATTGCATATTATCTGGAGGACGGTGGCTCCTTTATGCGCAACGGCACCTCCTGCAGGATCCGAAGGGATCATCTTCGCATTTGCGTTCCGGGACGGGAGGGAGGCGGAAACGTCCTTCCCTTTCGGATCGTGTGTCTGAAATTTGAAGCGGAGGGAATGCTTGCCGACCGCATTGCGCAAATCCCCACGTATTTCCAAACGCAGATGCCAAAGCTGATGCGCGAGGCATTCCACGAGCTTGTTACGCTATGTCACGAGATCGAACGGAACGAGCTGCTCATATACAGCAAAACTCTCTCTCTCCTGGAGCTTATCATTTCCGAGACAAGCACGGCAAAAAAAATCGGCTCGCAGAAAAATTCGGTAATTGAGAGAGCCAAAAAATACATAGAAGAAAATTGTCAAAGGCCGATCAGGCTTGCAGACGTTTCCGCCGCCGTTCATCTGTGCCCCACCTATTTTCACACGCTGTTTACACGGGTGTGCGGGATCACGCCGCACGACTATATCATAGAATGTCGAGTCCGCGTTGCCGAAAAATTGCTTTTTACAACGACGCTGACGCTTTGTGAAATTGCCGAGCAGTGCGGCTTTTGCAACCAGCAATATATGGCCTCGGTTTTCAAGGCGAAAACAGGGCTCTCACCGACACAGTGCAGAAAAACGTATCAGGCGGAATATCTGCTCTGAGATGCCCTCTCCCCCCGCTCCGCGCAATGCGTTTTTCGCATTTTTATTGACATCGCACAGCCTCTGTGCTATAATGAGAAAAAAAGAAAAAGGAGAACCCAAATGAAAAAAATCGTTCTGCTCGGCGACTCTATCCGAATGGGATATGACAAATACGTCAAGGATGCGCTCGAGGATGTCGCGGAGGTCTACTACCCTGCGGTAAACTGTTCCTTTTCGCAACACACCCTGCGCTTTTTGTCCGATTGGAAGAAAAAAGGAGATTGGCCCGACGACGTCGATCTGGTGCATTGGAACGTAGGTCTTTGGGATCTGCTGGAGCTTGGTGAGGACGGGACCCTCTCCTCTCTTGCGCATTATTCCAATATGATCGAGCGGATCGACAAGCGCATCCGTCTGCTGTTCCCGCAGGCAAAGGTCGTGTTTGCAACCTCCACCGCCGTGCGTGAGCACGAGTATACAGGTGAGTGGCGCCGTCACAACGCCACCATCGAGACCTTCAACAAAACGGCACTCGATGTCCTGAAGGGCACGGATACCGTGATCAACGATCTCTATGCGCATACCGTCAACGCGCCTGCCGAATGCTGCTCGGACCGCACGCATTACAACACCCCGCAGGGTGCGGCATATATGGGCGGCAAGGTCCTCTCGGTCATCTGCTCGATGCTTGACATCGCCGCATCCGAGGTTCGCGTGGAGGGCTTTGAATTGGAGAAGTATTCCGCCGATCTGATCGGATTCTGATACGAGCATCAAATCTCGCAGCAAAATTGAAAAAAGAGCGGACACGTCATGGAAAAGCTCCTGTGACGTGTCCGTTTTGATCTTTATACCCATAAGCGCTGTAAAGCAAGCGTTCCACGCTGCAAAAAAGCCCGCGGCGTGTTTTTTTGAGTCTGTGAATCGCTTTTTGCTCTTTACATTTGCTCCCGTTTGTGCTATAATGATCGAGGATACAAACTCCCAAAAACAGACAAGAGGTTTTGACGATGAAAGCAAGCACCACAAACAAACGCTGGTTGATTCTCGCTGTGGGCACCGTGACGATGCTCTTTGCGGGCATCCTTTACGCCTGGTCCATCTTAAAGGTCCCCTTCGCGCAGGAGGCAGGCTTTGCTCCCGACCGCCTCGCGCTCAGCTTCACACTGACAATGTGCTTTTTCTGCATCGGCGGATTTTTATCGGGTCAGCTCGTGCGCCGCATCGGCACGCGCCCCACGATCCTCATTGCGGGTGCGCTGGCAGGCATCGGACTTGCGCTCGCAGGCATCATCGGCCCTATCGCACCCATCTATCTCTTCCTCAGCTATTCCTTCCTCGCAGGGCTCGGCATCGGTATGGCATATATTGCGATCATCTCGACCGTCAACGCATACTTCCCCGATCGCAAGGGGCTTTCCTCGGGTGCTTTGATGATGGGCTTTGGAGCAAGCACGCTCCTCCTCGGAACGGTTGCCGAGCATTTGTTCGCAAGTCCGCTCGGTTGGAAGAACACCTTCCTCGTCATCGGCTCGGTCATCGGTGCCGTTCTGATGCTCTCCGCCGTGTTTATTTGCCCTCCCTCCCCCGATGCGGTCTTCCCCGCTCCGAAAAAGAAGGCACACGCACGCGAGGAGGTCTTTGAGGAGCGCGATTACAAGCCCTCCGAAATGATCCGTCGCTTCACCTTCTGGAGAGCGTTCCTTGCCCTCGTTTGCTTCACGGCTGTCGGCAGCTCGGTCATCAGCTTCGCGCGTGACCTCGCCATTTCGGTCGGCGCGGAGGCGACATTTGCAACGACTCTGGTCGGTGTCCTCGCCGTTTGCAACGGTCTGGGACGCATTCTCACAGGCGCGGTATTCGACACGATGGGACGCCGCTTTACAATGATCGGTGCCACCGTTCTGACGATGCTTGCCGCTACCGTAACCCTCGTTGCGGTGATCACCTCCTCGGTCGTGATCTGCGTCATCGGTCTCTGCCTCACGGGGCTTTCCTACGGAACCTCTCCCACGGTCTCCTCGGCGTTCACGCTCGCCTTTTACGGTAAAAAGCACTTTGCCTCCAACCTCAGCATCAGCAATTTCAACCTGATGGCGGCATCCTTTATCGCAACCGCCTGCACGGCACTCCAGACCTCGAGCGGCGGCTACGTCATTCCCTTCATCCTCCTGCTCGCCCTCTCTGCCGTTGCCTTCCTGCTCAATCTCACGATCAAGAGACCTTAAAAAAACGAAAAAAACGGACACGTACGTGTCCGTTTTTCTTTATTTCCTCTCCGAAAGCTCGGCGAGGCGCGCTTTGATGGCGCGGTAAGCGTCCTCCTCGTCCTCGATCCCCTTCACGGCGTCCTCCATCGGGCAAGGTCCGTCACCGCGTCGGTTGACGATATGCTCCGTGCATTGATCGTATTCGACCGCGATCCCGTGCTTTTTCAAATGCGATACGGCACCCTCGCTCACCGTACAGGCATAGCAGGCGCGCACACCGCCAAGCGACATCACACAAGCGGCGGCTCTTCCCACGATCTTATCGACCACCACAGCCCCCTCAAGCATTCCGCTCTCGTACATCCGCAAAATGGGCGCGATTCCGCTTGCGTGCTCAATATTGACGATCTTATTCTCGCGGATGACCGCGCAGCTTGCCTTTTGCGCGCGGATCAGATTGATTGCCGACTCGACGGCATTTCGGTTTTGTTCAAGCATTGTTCCTCCTGTAAAAACGAGAATGGGGGGAATGATCAGGAGCTGAATGAGGATCCCCGGCAAGCCTGTGGCGATCGCGGCGGTTACGGTCAGCGCCTTAAATTCTCCAACCGTCAAAAGGATCGTGTAAAATGCCGCCGCATAGGCAACGCGACCGCAAAGCATTGCGATGGGTAACGCCGCATAGATCCCGAATCTGCGCTTGCCAAGGGGTGTCTTGCAAAAAAGCAAGCCCGCGCTCAAGCCGTACACGGTCAGCTCGCACAGCATAATGGGAAGCATCGGAAAGGGGGACGGCATTCCCGTCAGGATAGAGTTCAGAACGGGGAGCGTCAAGCCGCACAGCACACCGTAGGTCGGGCCGCAGAGAAAGCCGCACAGCAGAACGGGGAGGTGCATTGGCAAAAGCAACGTCCCCGGGATCCCGAATCCGTGTCCCAGCGCATAAGGAAGGATCATTCCGATTGCCAAAAGCAACCCCGCCACGGTCAGGCGCTGCGTTTTGTTTCTGATCATCGCCAATCAATCCTTCAGTCGAGCGGCGAAATCCTTCATCATCTCGCTGATTTTGATATTCTGCGGACAGACCGCCTCACAGGCGCGACAGCCGAGACAGCCCGCGGGAAGCTTTTCCTTTGGCAAAAGGCGGAACGCCTCGGGGGTGGTAAACTCGCGCCCCGAATAGATCTTGCCGTTGTAGATCTCCATCATCCAGGGAATATTGATCCCCTGCGGACAGTATTCGATGCAATAGCGGCAGGAGGTGCAGGGGTAGGTACCCACGTTCATCATCTCTCGCGCGATCTCCAACAGAAGAGAGATCTCACGCTCGGTCAGCGGCTCACTTGCGGCATACGTATCGATATTTTCCTTGAGCTGCTCGAAATTGGACATTCCCGAGAGCGTGACCTTGACCTCGGGGATGCTCTGCACAAAGCGGAACGCCCATTCGGGAAGGCTTCTTTCGGGCGCAAGCTCGGAGAGGCGGGCAAGGTATTTTTCATCCAGCTTGCAGAGACGTCCGCCACGGACAGGCTCCATCACCCAAACGGGAATTCCCCATTTGTTGAGCAGCTCGACCTTTGCCCTTGCGTTCTGCAGGAGCCAATCGAGCCAATTGATCTGTACCTGGCAGAACTCCATCTCACTGCCGTATGCCTTGAGGAAGCGCTCGATGGTTTCGATCGAGCCGTGCGTGGAAAAGCCGAGATGCTTGATCCGTCCCCTCCGCTTCTGCTCCACAAGGTATTCGAAAATCCCGTTTTTCGGGTTCAGATATTCCTCGATATTCGATTCGCTCACGGTATGGAACATATAGAAATCGAAATACTCCACGCGGCATTTCTCGAGCTGCTTTTCAAAGATCTCCTCAACCTTCGGCATATTGGAAAGATCGTAGCCCGGGAACTTGGAGGCAAGATAAAAGCTCTCGCGACGGTACTCGGACAAAAGCTCGCCCATAACCGTCTCGGAATTGCCGCCGTGGTAGCCCCACGCAGTGTCGTAATAATTGATTCCCTTTTCCATCGCGTAGGCAATCATTTCCCGCGTTGCCTCTACGTCGATCTCGTTGTTCTCTCCCTTGGTGGGAAGACGCATACAGCCCATTCCGAGCGCGGAAAGCTGCTTGCCCTTGAATTCGTTGTAAATCATAAAGCCTCCTTGAATTTATCGATTCGTTCAAACTCCTGCTGTCCCCTCTATTTTACACGATTGAAAGCGGTTTCGCAATAGGTTCTTTTCAATTTTGCAAAATTTGTTCAAATCTTTTCAATTATAATAATAACAAGCCCTTTGAAGGGCGGGACGTCGATGCGACGGCTTTTTTGCAAGGCATTCCCTCTCAACGTCTGATCATCCCCCGTTCTCCTCCTTTCGTATCCTGATCCGATATTCGGCAGGAAGGATTCCGACGTACCGATAAAAGCATTTGGCAAAATAGGAGCGGTTGTCGAAGCCGCAACGCTTGCCGACCTCACTGATGCTCAGACGCTCGTCGGAAAGCAGTGATTTTGCGATCTTACAGCGCATGCGGTTGACGTAGGCAACGAAGGGATAACCCGTATATTTATGGAACTCGCGCGAGAGATAGCATTTGCTCACGCCCACGAAGGCGGCAACGTCATCCAGGGAAAAGCTCTTTTCATAGGAGGCACGTACGTAGGCGATCGCCTGCTTGACGTAGGAAACGCTTCGATCCTGCAGCTCGCTCTCCCCGACAACGGGCGTTCCGTGGGCGGTACAAAGCAATACCAGAATCCGCAGAACCAGGCTTCGGATGGTGGGAGTGCGGTAGAGCGAATCCTCCTGCATACGGTACGCCTCGTGAAGCTGCTCCATCAGCTCGCGCAGCTCCGCGTCCTCGATCCGCGCGTCAAAGGAAACGGTGTTGGTGTCAATGCCGTTTGCAAGACCAAAGGAGCGATCGATGATGAGATAGCGATGCAAAAGCGGCTCTTCCCCCGCCGCGAGCGAATGAAGCTGGTTTGTACTGATGACCGCAATATCTCCCGCCTGAACGGACAGAACGTGACCGTTATGAAAAATGACGCCCTCTCCTCCCACCACGTACAGGATCTCAATGTTCTCGTGCCAATTGGAGGAGCTCAGCATTCGGTTGGAGGAGCCGTTCACTCGCTTGATCGGACGCACCGCGCTCTCCCGATAAATAAAGGGAAGCTCCATATTTTCCAGTCCATGCTCCTCGTAACGGCTCATCCTTCTTGCCTCCTGTGCAAAAATTTGTTATCAATCGCAAGAATGTGTTCTTGACATCACTATTATGCCATTATATAATATAATTGTCAAGACAAAATCGCAATTTTTTAATCATCATTTAAAAAGGAGAATTTATTATGAGTAAATTTGGCGTTATGCTTCCTCTTCGCAGCGATATGGATATCCGCGAGGAATTCAAAAAGATCCGTGACATCGGCTGCAGCTGCTGTCAGCTTGCGATCTGGAATATGAGTCGCTACAACGACGAAACCGCGGAAAAGATTCTCTCCGCATCGAAGGAATTCGATATTGAGATCTCCACCCTTTGGGCAGGCTGGTCAGGCCCCCGTGCGTGGAACTTCACCGAGGGCCCGATGGTCCTTGGCATCGTGCCTCCTGCATACCGTATGCAGCGTATGGAAGACCTCGTCCGCGGCATTGAGTTTGCCGCAAAGCTTGGTGTTTCGCGCGTGGCAACGCACGTAGGCTTCCTGCCCGAAAATATGAACGACCCGCAGTATTTCGACATCATCGCCGCGCTCCGTTACCTGGCAAGCGAATGCCGGAAGTATAACATCAATTTCCTCTTTGAGACCGGTCAGGAGACCCCCATCACCCTGCTCCGCTTTATTGAAGCGATCGGCATGGACAACGTGGGCATCAATATGGATACCGCAAACCTCATCCTCTACGGCAAAGCAAACTCTGCCGATGCGATCACCGTGTTCGGTAAGTACGTAATGGACACGCACATCAAGGACGGTCTCTACCCGACCAACGGACTCAAGCTCGGACGCGAGGTCAAGGTAGGTGAGGGTATGGCAAACATCCCCGAGGTCATCCGCCGTCTCAAGGAGGTCGGCTACACGGGCAACTACATCATCGAGCGCGAAATTTCCGGCGAGCAGCAGCAAAAGGATATTACGGATACGCTCGCATACCTCAAAACAATTCTGTAAAACGTAAAAAGGAGACGGTTATGTTAAGAGCAGCACTCATCGGCTTTGGCGGCATTGCCAAGGCACACAGAAAAGCATTTGCAAAGCTTGAGGAGCAAGGAATTGCAACTCTTGTTTGCGCACACGACATCAATCCCGATGCGTTCACCGCAAAGATCGCCATCAACATCGATTCCGATGCGGTCGATCTCCCCGAGCACATCAACTTCTACACCGATCTTGACGAGATGTTTGCAAAGGAGCAGTTCGATTTCGTCGATATCTGCGTCCCCTCCTTCCTCCACAGCAAGATCTCCTGCGACGTCCTTCGCCGCGGCTATCACGTAATGTGCGAAAAGCCTATGGCACTCCACTATGAGGACTGTGCCGCAATGATGCGTGCCGCTGAGGAGAGCGGCAAGGAGCTGATGATCGGTCAGTGTCTGCGCTTCTACCCCGCATTCGATTATATCAAGGCGGCAATTGATGACAAGCGCTTCGGCAAGGTCACGGGCGGCTTCTTCAGCCGTCTCAGCGAGCCTCCCTATTGGGGCTGGGAGCAGTGGTTTATGGATCCCGAGCGCTCGGGCGGATGCATCACCGACCTTCACGTACACGACGTTGACATCATCCGTTACCTCTTCGGAGAGCCCGAGGCGGTCAGCTGTCACGCCTCC
>JAZQWH010000041.1:0-1146 GCA_045632205.1 Eubacteriales bacterium | reverse complement strand
CAGCGCTTCCTCTCCCAGCCCTTCTCGGTTGCGGAGCAGTTTACCGGTATGGAGGGTAGATACGTACCCATCAAGGAGACCATCAGAGGCTTCCGCGAGATACTTGACGGTAAGCACGACACCCTGCCCGAGTCTGCGTTCCTCTTCGTAGGTACTATTGACGAGGCGGTTGAGAAGGCTAAGGCTCTCTCTAACAATTAATACACGAAGCGCAGGGGTCACTCCCTGCGCTTGAAGGATTTAAGATGAAAACTTTTAATCTCCAGATAGCAACGCCTGACGGAATCCGTTTCGATGGCGAAGCAGAAAGCCTGCTTGTTAAATGTGAGGCGGGCGACGTTGAAATAATGGCGGGACACGCCGACCTTTTCGCATCGCTCGGTATCGGTCGCGCAAGGATCAAGACCGCCGATGGCGAAAGACTTGCATCCTGTGCGGGCGGATTTATCACCGTTTCGGGCGGCGAGGCAAAAATGATCGCAACGACGTTTGAGTTTGCCGACGAGATCGACCTTGACCGTGCGCTTGCCGCAAAGGCGGGTGCAGAGGAAACGTTAAAGACCTCGCGCGACGATCTTGCGCTTGAAAAGGCGAAGCTTAAGCTTTCACGTGCGCTCAACAGAATTAAGGTAGCGGAGCAAAAATAATGAATACGTATGAGCTTTTTTTGAACTACGCCCTCATTCCCACTATGTCGGATGAGGAAAGTGAGACCATCCCCAGCACGAAAAAGCAGCTCGTGCTTGCCAACCTTCTCAAGGATCAGCTTTTAGAGCTTGGACTTGCGGATGCGCGTGTTGACGAGTATGGCTACGTGTACGCTACACTGCCCGCAAACATTGATAAAAGGGTTGATACGATAGGCTTTATCGCACATATGGACACCTCGAGTGAGGCAAGCGACGAGAATATTAAGCCGCAGATAGTTGAATACCGTGGCGGCGACATTCTTATGAATGCCGAGCGCGGAATTTATATGCGTGAGTCGGACTATCCCTGCCTTAAGGGATACGTCGGACAGCACCTGATAATCACCGACGGAACAACGCTTCTTGGTGCAGATGACAAGGCAGGAATTGCCGAAATCATGTCCGCACTTAAGAAAATAATTGACACGGGTGCCCCCCACGGCAAAATTTGCGTGTC
>JAZQWH010000040.1:0-24417 GCA_045632205.1 Eubacteriales bacterium | reverse complement strand
GTGGCTCCCGCCCGCTCCGCCGCGGGCCCCCCTCCTGCCCCCCCCAATCCGCTCTCCCTCCTCCACAATCCTCTCTCCCTCCCCCTCTTGACAAATTGGGGGATATGAGGTATAATAGAGGGGCAGCTCCGCCGAACGGTCGCGCGGTATGGTGCCGAAAGGTATTACCGTGAGGAAAGTCCGGGCTTCACAGGACGGGATAGCTGATAACGTCAGCCGCGGGTAACCGCCGGGAAAGTGCAACAGAAATAAACCGCCGCGCAAGCGGTAAGGATGGAAAGGCGAGGTAAGAGCTCACCAGTTCGTATGGTAACATACGTCCGCTGTAAACCCTATCCGAAGCAACACCCCAAAGGGCGTCGGTCCGACATATGCTCTGAGGTGGCACGGGAGTCTTCTCCCGAAGCGTTTTGGTGACAGGACGCGAAGATTGATGACCGTTTAAGACAGAACCCGGCTTACAGACGGAGCTGCGAAAAGGATTGCATAGGGGTGCGTGTTTTTCAGGCATCCTGTGCAATTTTTTCTTTTTGCGCACCGGACTTGACAGATCTTGCACAATTTGCTATACTGAACACGAGCAATAACAGTTTACAAGGAGATTTTTACGATGGAACCGATCAAATGCGAGCACGGAGCGGCAAAAATGGTTGCGCACAGAGGCGCGGGCAAGGTTTGGGTGGAAAATTCACTTCCCGCCTTTCGCGGTGCCGCCGCCCGTTCATATTGGGGGATCGAGACCGACGTCCACGTCACGGCGGACGGAAAATACATCATCACGCACGACGACAACACGCAGCGTGTGACGGGAGAGAGCTACGTGGTGGAGGAAACCGATTTTGCCACCCTCCGTAATCTGCGTCTGCTCGGTCTTGAGGGAGACGACGCGCGCCTCCCCACGCTCGAGGAATATTATGAGATCTGCAAGGCAGGCGACAAATACGCCGTGCTGGAATTGAAAAAGCGTATGACGGAGCAGAACATTTCCGAGATCATAGAGATCATCCGCTCGATGGATTGGCTCGACCGCACGGTCTTTATCTCCTTTTCGATGACCAATCTGGAAACGCTCGAACGGCTTTTGCCCGGACACCCGAAGCAGTTTTTGTTTGGCGACAGTCCCCGTCTCCCGATGAAGCTGGAGTGGCTTGACAAGCATCCGACGTCGATCGACGTTGACTGCCGCGCGCTTACCGCAGAAATGGCAGAGGAAGCGCACGCCAAGGGCTTTGACGTCAACGTCTGGACGATCAACACAGAGGAGCAGCTTCGCCAAGCGCTCTCTTTGGGGGTCGATTTCATCACCACCGATATTTTTGAATAACCGAAAGAAACGGCATCCGTTTTCAGGATGCCGTCCTTTTTTCACCCGTTCTCTTTTCAAAAAAATCACCCGTTTTGCAAAAAAAGACCGTTTTTTACAAAAAGCAACCGCAGGTTGCGAAAAATTAAAGCATAGTTGGTTTACTTTACATAAATAAATGCTATAATAGGAGCATATGATAAACGTGGATAGAAAACCGCGTTGACGTTTTCTTGGAGGTATTATGAATCTCGGCGAAAGCATTTACAAAATGCGCACACAAAACAGCCTTTCGCAAGCAGGGCTTGCCGAAGCGCTCGGCGTATCGCGCCAATCGATCTCAAAATGGGAGAACAACTCGGCAATGCCCGAATTGGATAAGCTGATCCGTATGACGGAGTTGTTCCACGTCACGCTTGACGAGCTTGTATTTGGCAGATCGGAGGAAGAGCAACCAAAGGAATGCGCGCCGCAAATGGCAGAAACGATCCTGAAATTGCCCTCCAAGCGAGTCATATTCGGCTTCATTTTCCTGATATTCAGTATGATCTTTTTCCTTTTCTCGGTGTTTTGGGGAGATCATCTTGCTTTCGGCGAAGAGTTCGGTGAGCTTGCATCCTTGACCATTCTCCTCATCAGCATCGTCCTGATCGCAACCTACAATATGGCGGCACTCACCGTCTGCGCGATCAGCTATACGATCTACTCCATCATCTGGTATCGCTTTGTGGAGCAAACAAGTCTTACCAACTACGTCTTCACGTTTGTCTTCAGCATTATCATTTTTGTATGGTTTATTATTCTCGGCTTGCACGCAAACAAGCAGAAATGAGGTGAGAAGGCTTGACATTTACAGAAATATACGATTTTTTGACTGCCTTGAACCCCTGCTCCATCGCCTTTCGCATCCTCCTCTCTGCCCTGCTTGGCGGCGTGGTCGGATGGGAAAGAGGACACCACGGGCGAGCCGCCGGCTTGCGTACCCACATCCTCGTTTGCCTCGGTGCAGCCGTCTCTACCCTCGTCGGTCTTTACACGGCGCTTGAGCTTGGATTTAACAACGACCCGCTCCGTGTGGGCGCGCAGGTCGTTTCGGGTATCGGATTTTTAGGCGTCGGAACCATTATGATCCGCAACCGCGAGCACGTTACGGGATTGACCACCGCCGCGGGGCTTTGGGTTACCGCTTGCATCGGGCTTGCGGTCGGCGTTGGCTTCTATCTCACCGCGATCCTTGCGTTTCTTGTGGTCATTACCGCGTTTTCTATTCTCGGTCATATTGAATTTGGTAAAAAGCCCTCCGACGTGCGTATTTGCTACGTCGAATTCAATTCGACCGACGGTCTGCAAGGCTTCTACGACACCGTCAAGGCTCTCGTCCTCGGCGTTGAGATCATTCCCGCCAAAAGCGGACTCCAAAACCACGTCGGAATGGAAATCCGCGTCAACGGTGAACAGAATTACGCGGCGTTGAACGCAACGCTCTCCACTACCGCAAACGTCCTCATCGCCCTCCCCGAATCCACTACATAAGGATGACCGCCCTCCGAACGGAGGGCGGTCTCTTTCATAGAAAAAGGCATCTGCAAGAGCAGATGCCTTTGTTTTTTTGAATTAGTGGATGATGCTGCGCTCGGTGTCCTTATCGAAGAGGTGCATCTTAGCGGTCTCAAGACCGATGCGAATGGTTGCACCTGCTCTGGTAGCGGAGCTGGAGGGAACGCGTGCGGTCAGCTTGCCCTCTTCACCAATGTTGAGGTAAAGGTTGATCTCGGCACCCATAAGCTCGGATACGTCAACGTATGCCTCGATCACTGCGCCCTCACACTTCTGAAGTCCAAGCTCGTCATCGTAGATGCCCTCGGGACGGAGACCTGCAACGACCTCCTTGCCGATGTACTCCTGAAGCTCGGGAGCGTTGCCCTTATCCTCGGGGAGACGGAGTGCGTTGCCCTCGTAGATGAAGTAAACGCCGTCCTCGCGCTTCTCAAGCGCACCGTTGAGGAAGTTCATCTGAGGCGTTCCGAGGAAGCCTGCTACGAACATATTGCAAGGCTCGTCGTAAAGTCTCTGAGGCGTATCGACCTGCTGAATGAGACCGTCCTTCATAACGACGATTCTGGATGCCATGGTCATTGCCTCGACCTGGTCGTGCGTAACGTAAATAAAGGTGGTACCAACGCGGTTGTGGAGCTTGGTCAGCTCGGTTCTCATGGTTGCACGGAGCTTTGCGTCCAGGTTGGAAAGCGGCTCGTCAAGAAGGAATACCTGAGGATCGCGGACGATTGCACGGCCGAGCGCGACACGCTGCTTCTGACCACCCGAAAGAGCCTTCGGCTTACGGTCCAGGAGGTGGGTGATGTCAAGGATGCGTGCAGCCTCCTCAACCTTCTTCTTGATGATCTCCTTCGGCACCTTGCTCAGCTTCAGACCGAATGCCATGTTCTCAAACACGGACATATGAGGATACAGTGCGTAGTTCTGGAACACCATCGCGATCTTACGGTCCTTCGGTGCGACGTCGTTAACGAGACGGTCACCGATGAAGAGCTCACCGTCGGAGATCTCCTCAAGACCTGCGATCATACGCAGAGTGGTGGACTTACCGCATCCGGAAGGTCCGACGAAAACGATAAACTCCTTATCCTTGATCTCAAGGTTAAAGTCGGATACCGCGGTAACGCCGCCCGGATACTTTTTATAGATGTGTCTGAGAGACAAGCTTGCCATATTTTAACTCCTCCTGATGCCGCACGTAGCGGAAAATTTTATTTTATACCGTATTATATTGTACCAAATTTTTCGTCAAAATGGAAGAGGTCAAATTCCCAAATTTGAGCGCTTCGAATTGTATATTTTGCACAATCAAAAATATACTTTTTGGATAATCGGCATTTTTTCTTGTTTTTTAATTTTAATATATTAAATTTACTTGGTTTTCATCGTCAGCGAGATGCGCTTTTTGGGAACGTCCACACTCAGCACGCGCACCTTGACAACGTCTCCGACCTTGACCACCTCGGAGGGATGCTTGACGAAGCGATTGCAAAGCTGAGAGATGTGAACGAGGCCGTCCTGATGCACGCCGATGTCGACGAATGCACCGAAATCAATGACGTTACGCACGGTTCCCGTCAGCTCCATATCGGGCTTGAGATCCTCAAGCGAGAGGATATCGTCGCGCAGAACGGGGGGCGGAAGCGTATCGCGCACGTCACGTCCGGGCTTCTCCAGCTCGGAAACGATGTCCTTGAGCGTGGGCTCGCCGATGCCAAGCTCCTCGCTCACCCTCGCACTTCCCTTCTTCTGCACCTTTGCGCCGAGATCGGAAAGTCCGCCTGCCGCAACGTCCGCCTTGGTATAGCCGAACATTCCGAGCAGCCCCACGGCAGCCTCATAGGATTCGGGATGCACGCCCGTGTTATCAAAGATCTCCTTACCGCCCGGCACGCGCAAGAATCCTGCCGCCTGCTCAAACGCCTTTGCACCGATGCGCGGCACCTTGAGCAGCTGTGCGCGAGAGGTAAATTCACCGTTCTCCTCGCGGTATTTTACAATGTTCTTTGCAGAGGTGATATTGATTCCCGAAATGTAGGAGAGGAGCGAATAGGAGGCGGTGTTGACGTCTACGCCGACCGCGTTGACGCAATCCTCCACAACGCCGCCGAGCGCCTCGTCAAGACGCGCCTGCTTCATATCGTGCTGATACTGTCCCACACCGATGCCCTTGGGATCGATCTTGATCAGCTCTGCGAGCGGATCCTGCAGGCGACGCGCGATGGAGACCGCACTTCTCTGCATAACGTCGAATTCGGGGAATTCCTCAGCCGCGAGCTTGGACGCGGAATAGATGGATGCGCCCGCCTCGCTGACAACGATATATTTCACGTCGCGGTCGATCTCCTTGAGAAGTCCCGCAATGAAGATCTCGCTTTCCTTGGACGCCGTTCCGTTTCCGATCGCGATGACGTCGACCTTATGACGGTTGATCAGCCTCGTAACGACCTCCTTGCTCTTTTCGGTCTGTCGGCGGGGCTCAACGGGATAAATGACCGCAGTATCCACGACCTTTCCCGTCTTATCAACGACCGCGAGCTTGCATCCGTGCGCATATCCGGGGTCAAAGCCCATCACGGTCTTGCCCTTGAGCGGAGACTGCATCAGCAGATGTCCGAGGTTGTCGGCAAAGACCTTGATCGCGCCCTCGCTGGCGTTATCGAAAATATCGTTGCGGATCTCGCGCTCAATGGAGGGAGCGATGAGACGGTCGTAGCTGTCGAGCACGGCTGCGGAAACGTACTTCTCCGCGGGACTGCCGTTGCCGCGGATGACCTGCGCGAAGAGGTAGTTGAGCACGATCTCGGAGGCGACGGTGACGTCCACCTTCAAAAACTCCTCCTTCTCACCGCGGTTGATGGCAAGCACGCGGTGCGGAAGCACCTTCTTGAGGGGCTCGGAGTAATCGTAATACTGCGCGTAGACCGAATCCTCCTCCTTTGCCTGCTTGGTGGAAAGGATACCGAACTCAAAGGTCAGGCGGCGCAGCTCCTTGCGGAATTCCGCGTTATCGGAGACGGTCTCGGCAATAATATCCTTCGCGCCCTGCAGTGCCTCCTCGACGCTTGCAACGCCCTTTTCCTCGTCGACAAACGCCGTAGCCTGCTCCTCGATCGAGGGCTCGTAGGAGGGCTCCTGCGCATAGAGCAGCTCAGCCAGCGGCTCAAGTCCCTTCTCGCGTGCGACCGATGCGCGCGTTTTGCGATGGGGACGGAAGGGACGGTAAATATCGTCCACCTCGGTGATGGTCTGTGCCGCATCGATCGCCGCCTGGATTTCGGGCGTCATTT
Source organism: Eubacteriales bacterium (assembly GCA_045632205.1). Classification (GTDB taxonomy): domain Bacteria; phylum Bacillota; class Clostridia; order Oscillospirales; family CAG-272; genus UMGS1865. The sequence goes on along the minus strand of JAZQWH010000040.1, from coordinate 18,267 downwards.
TTTCCTGTGCGGTAATGAGGGCGGAAACCTCTTCCTTGCGTTTTTCAATGTTGCGGAGGAAGTTGAGGCGATCGGAGAGATCGCGCAGGACGGCATCGTCGAGGCTACCCGTGACCTCCTTACGGTAACGGGCGATAAAGGGGATGGTATTTCCCTCGTCGATCAGCTCGACCGTCCTGTCGACCTGCTCGAGCTTGAGCTTGAATTCATCCGCGAGTCTTTGGTTGATGTTCATTGAAAAATCCTTTCTGTATTGGTGTTTGCTATTTCTTCTGCCCTTTAAAAAGGTGGGTGAAACCCTTCATCAGAGGATCGTGCTAACTCCTCAGCGCCGCGATCTCCGCATCGGTCAGCTCTCGCCATTCACCGCGCGAAAGTGCGGGGTCAAGCGAAAGAGACCCGAAGGTGATGCGCTCCAGATACGTGATCTGATTGTGCCGCGCCTCCATCATCAGCTTGATCTGATGGTATTTTCCCTCCGTGAGCGTGATCTCCCCCGCTCTCTCCTCGGTCAAGCGCACTTCGCACGGCTTTGTGAGATAGCCGCCGATGTCCACGCCCGCGCAAAGTGCCGCAACGTCCTCGTCGGAGAGCGGAAATTTTACACGGAAGGCATAACACTTGGAGACGTGGCTCTTGGGCGCGAGCAGACGGTGCGAGAGCGCGCCGTCGTTGGTCAGGAGCATCAGCCCCAGTGTGTGCTTATCGAGCCGACCGCAGGGGAATACGCCGAGCTTGCGATAAATGGGAGAAAGCAGATCGGTCACAACGGGATCTCCTCTTCCGTCCTCGGTCGCGCTGATGTAGCCGTCGGGCTTGTTGAGCATGACGTAGACGAATTTGCGGTAGCGCACCGTCTCTCCGCAAAAGACCACCTCGTCTCGGTCGGGATCGACCGCGAGATCGGGCTTGCGCGCAACGGCACCGTTGACGGTGATGCGCCCTGCCCTTGCGGCACGCGCGGTCTCGGTACGGCTGGCAACGCCGCATTCCGAAAGCATTTTGTCCAGTCGCATCTCCCCATCCTCCGTCTCAAAATATATAAGATTATTATACCATAAAACCCCTGCTTTGTAAAGCGGTTTTGAAAAGGTTTCTGTAAAAAATCAAGCAACGGTCTCAAATTCACCGTCCGAGACCGTTGCCGTTTCATGATACTTTTTTATTTGACCGACGAGCTCCTCCAAACGAAGAAGCGATCCCGAATTCATTCGGGCGAGACTTTTTTCCGCCCGCTCCAAAGTTGCGAAGCAAAGGATCAGCGGATATCGTAAACGCTTCTCAAACGCAGATTTTGCGGCTCCCCCTTGAGGATCTTCACTCTCTTTTCACCCGCATTCATATCGAAATAGTTATCCGAGAGGATGAAATCGCAGTCGGGGGAATCGATCTCCACGCCCTTGGCATAGGCATCGGCGCGAACGATGATCTCGTCCCCGCAGATTTCCGCCTGCAAATGCGGATCCAGGAAGCAGAAATGCTTGGGCGCGGTGAACAGCACCGTTCCCTCCGAGACGACCTCACCGTCCACCAAGAATTCATAGGAGTAGTAATTCGTCTGAACGTCCGTCCTGCAAAAATCGATCTCCTCCAAGGAAACGACCGACATCGCATCGACCGCAACGTCATAGCTGTACTTCTTCAGCACCTCGCCACGGTGGTTGCGCAGATATCCGTTGACCACACCCGTCACGCGCTCGCGCGTATCGTTCGTGACCGCCAGCCTTGCCTTGGTTTCGTAGCCGTAGTAATCGGGCTCCATAATGACGAAGGGACGCGTCGTCTTTTCGCCAATCTCCTCGCAGGAAAGGAGAACGGGCGCATAGAAGCGCTTTGCGTAGTAGTGGAGCGCCTTGAGACGTCCGTAATAGTCGATGCTTGCCCAGGATGCAACGGGCCAGATATCGTTGAGCTGCCAATAAAGCGTTCCCATACATCTGCCGCGCTCACGGCGCAGATGCTCCACACCGTAGCGCATCGCCTCTGCCTGAAGCAATTGGGAGGCGTAGATCATCACGCCGAAATCGTTGGGATAGAGATAGGTCTGCGAGAGGTAGGAAATGATCTTACTGTTCGCATCCTTATTTCTCTGGTGCATCTCCATCACGCGGGAGAACACGTTTCGATCCTCGGGGAGCGTGATGGCGTTGATCGTTTTTTCGCTCGGGAAGGACTGGAAGCCAAACTCGGAAAGATAACGGAAATGATGATTTCTGTATTCCGTAAAGGGCTTGTCTCTGTGCCATACGTCCCAATAGTGCGAATCTCCGAAGTTTTCGTTCTTGGGATCAACGAAATAGCCGAGCGTGATGGGCGAGGTATGGATATACGGGATCTCGCCGCACTCCTCTCGCTCGATCTGCGCAATCACGTCCTCAAACAGCTCGATCAGAACGGGAACGCACTGATCGGTCACGGGCGTTCCGATGTTGCGCGCATTGCAATGCTCCACCTCGTTATTGCCGCAGATGAGCGCAATAGAGGGATGGTGGCGCAGGCGGCGCAGATTTTGTCTGACCTCCACCTTGATGTTCTCCATCATCCGCTCGTCGGGATAATAGAGGGTGCAGGCAAAGGCAAGATCGAAGAATACGACAAGTCCAAGCTCGTCGCAGATATCGAAGAAATAGTTTTCGGGATAGTGTCCGCCGCCCCAGACGCGAACGGTGTTGAAGTTCGCATCGACACACAGCTGCAGCAATTCGCGCGTGCGCTCCCGCGAGCAACGGGAAAGAATATTGTCCTCGGGGATATAATCCGCGCCCATTGCGAAGAACCTGATGCCGTTGCATTCGTGCGTAAAGGAAGCCCCCCACTTGTCCTTCTCGCGAATGAGCTTCATCTCGCGCAGACCGATGCGTCGCTCCTGCACGTCACAGACCGCGCCGTCCTCCAAAAGCTCTGCGCGCACCGTGTAAAGCGGCTGCTCGCCAAGTCCTCTCGGCCACCAGAGCGCGGGGCTCGGCACCTCCCATTCCGCGTTTGCTTCGATCGGATAAACGCTGCCGTCGGGCGCGATCACCGTGACACGGCAATCCGCGGGCGCATCGGTTGCGACGATCGGCTTGAGGTAGACCTTGCCGTCCGCGTGTCTCTGCTCGAGCTTATAATCGGTGATCTGTGCCGAATCCTTGGTGACGAGAGAAACGGGACGCCAGATGCCCATATCGGGCAAAAACGGGCCCCAATCCCAGCCGAGCATACAGTGCGACTTGCGGATATGCGCAAAGCCCGCAAGCGAATGGATTTTTGTATAAAGCGGCAATTCCGCGTGCTTTTCCTTGATGTAGGTGTGGATCTCGCGGCAGGTCACGCGGAGAACGTTTTCTCCCTCGCGCAAAAGCTCGGTCACGTCAAATTCATAGGTGACGTGCATATCGTCAGTGTGCGCCACGAAACGACCGTTCAGCTCAACGTCGCAAAGGGTATCCAACCCCTCAAAGCGCAGGATCTGCCTGTTCCCGTCGGGAGCAAAATCAAACCTTTTTTCAAAGGTGTAGTCGTGGTGCGTCAGAGCAAGCGCCGCGAATTCGTTGTCTCGGTAGTAGGGATCCTCCATCAATCCCGCGTTCAAAAGAAAAGAATAGAGAGAGCCGGGAACCGTGCCCTTGCAATCAAAGCCGTTCCCCGTCATTCTCCATTCGCCGCAAAGAGATATCGTTTTCATAAGCAACCTCCCAATAATATACTTGACATTTATATTATAACGTGATAAAATTGCATTATCAATGGATTATACTATCTTTTATTTGTACTATACTACTACAAGGAGCGAGAATGAATTTTATCGTATACGGAATCGATTATCACCATAAGCGTGGCGAGTTTTGCTCCAAACGCGTTTTCCCCTACTATTTTCTCACGCAGTTTCGGACCGATTACGTCGCGGAGCTGGACGGCAAGATGGTGCGCGGTAAGGCGGGCGACTATCTCATATTAGAGCCTCAAAAAACGGTCTATCACGGTCCCACGCCCGAGGCAACGCAAGGCTTTCGCAACGATTGGCTCTACGTCTCGGGGAGCGATCTTGAGGAGCTTTTGCACCGTTATCCCCTCCCCCTCAACACGCCCTTTCGCCTCGACGGCGCGCTTTATCTCGCATCGGCGATTGAGAAGATCCACAAGGAAAAATCCTTTTCCCTCCTTGGCTTTGAGGAAAAATGCGATATGATCCTATCCAACGTACTCATCGACATGTACAGAGCGTACCGCACAGGCGAGCACATGACGGTGGCGGAGCAATTGGAGCACGCACGCGGTGAGATCATGCGCGAATACGCAAGGGCGTGGACCGTGGAGGAAATGGCGGCGCTGACGGGATATTCGAAAAGCCGTTTTGCCGCACTCTATAAGGAGAAATTTGACATTTCTCCCATTGACGATCTGATCCGACATCGCATTGAGCACGGCAAGCTGCTTATGCTTTACGGAAATATGCGGCAGAGTGAGATCGCCGCTACGGTCGGCTTCTCCAACCTCTATTATTTTTCCAAATGCTTCAAAAAAAAGGAGGGCATCTCCCCCACCGAATACAAAAAACGGAACGAAAAATAAAAAATGATACCGCAGAGCAGCCGCTCTGCGGTATCATTTTTATTATTACAGATCGTTTTTGCACAGATCCGCAAAGCTCTCGCGCTTGACCGCAAGCTTGTCCTCTCCCCCGCAAAGCATCACAACGGGTGGACGCGGAATGCGGTTATAGTTGGACGACATTGCAAAGTTGTACGCGCCCGTGGTCATCACCGCCACAAGATCGCCGCGCGTCACCGTCTCGGGGAATCCGACGTCCTCCTGAATGATGTCGCCGCTCTCACAGCAGCGTCCCACCAGAGAGGCGCGCATTCCGACAGGCTCGTTCATACGGCTTGCCGAAGCGACCGTGTAAGGCGCACGGTAGAGCGCAAAGCGCGGATTATCGGTCATACCGCCATCCACGGAAACGTAATTCTTATATCCGGGAATGCGCTTGACCGCACCGACGGTATAAAGCGTCAGACCCGCATCGGCAACGATGCTCCGTCCCGGCTCCATCCGAATATCGGGGAGTGCGATGCCGAGTGCCTCGCACTGTGCGCGCACCGCCGCGCCGACCTCTCGGATATTCTCCGCAATGTCGATCTCGGGATCGCTCTCCAGATAGCGCACGCCGTAGCCGCCACCCAGATCAAGCTGACGCGCCGTGTAGCCGTATTTCGCCTTCATATCGGCAATAAATTGCAGCATGATCGCGGAGGCGCGGAGATATACGTCGGAATCAAAGACCTGCGAGCCGACGTGACAGTGGAAGCCGACGAGGTCGATCTGTTTCTTCGTGAGCGCATAAGCCACGATCTCATCCGCCTGCCCCGTCTCGATCGCGGAGCCGAATTTGGAATCGACCTTTCCCGTCGAGATCGCCTCGTAGGTATGAGGATCGATCCCGGGGGTCAGGCGCAGCAGCACCTTCTGACGAATGCCGCGCCGCTCTGCCTCCGCATCTGCCGCATCCAACTCCTCGCGGTTATCCGCCACGAAGTAGCCGACGCCGCAATCCATCGCATACGCAATGTCCGCATCGGTCTTGTTGCTGCCGTGGAAATATGCGCGCTCCATCGGGAAGCCCGCCGCGTGCGCCGTGTAGATCTCACCCGACGACACCACGTCAATGCCCATTCCCTCCTCGCGCATCACGCGGTAAATATCCTTAAAGCACGCCGCCTTGCCTGCGTAGAGCGCGTTTGCGCCCTCGCCGAATGCCTCGCGAAGTGCCTCGCGGTAGGTACGGCAACGCTCACGGATGCGATCCTCATCCATCAGGTAGAGAGGCGTGCCGTACTTCTGTGCCAGCTCGACCGTGTCTCTGCCCGCAAAGGTGAGGTGTCCCTTTTCGTTGACCGAAAGATTGTTGCAGATCATAGTGTTTCAGCCTTTCAAGTTTCGTTTGCGTCGATCATCGACTTCATATCGTACATCCCCGCAGGACGTCCGATGAGGAATTCTGCCGCCGCCATCGCACCCTCCGCAAAGAGTGCGCGACTGTGCGCCTCGTGCTTGAGCGTGATCGTTTGCGTATCGGTTCCCACGATGACCTCGTGCTCTCCGACGATATTGCCCATACGGATGGCGTGAACGCCGATCTCGCCCGTCTCGCGCTTCGCCTGTCCGCTTCTGCCAAATACAAGCTTTGCGCCCTCACGCACCGTCTGAATGGCACGCGCCAGAAGCAATGCCGTTCCGCTGGGAGCATCGAGCTTGCGGTTATGATGCTTCTCGATGATCTCAATATCCGCATCCGGGAAGGTCTTTGCCGTTGTCTTTGCAAGCTCCACAAGGAGCGCCACGCCAAGCGACATATTTGCCGAATGGAAGATCGGGATCTTTTTTGCCGCGTCCTCGATCAGTGCCGACTCGCGCGCGTCGTGTCCCGTGGTGCAAAGCACAACGGGGATGCCCTTTTCGGTCGCATACGCGAGCAGAGCCTCGGTTCCCGCGTGATGCGAGAAATCGATGATACAATCGGCACGCTCCGCAACCGCGCTCCAATCGGTATAGGTCGGAAACTCGCGCGTATCGACGGGAAGCACGTCAAAGCCCGCAACCGCCTCCGCACCGCGCACACCGCCCAGTGCCATCGCCGCGACCTCGCGTCCCATTCGTCCGCCAACGCCACAGATCAGAATTTTCATAGGCTCCTCCGTCAGATCAGATTCTGCTCACGCATCAGAGAGAGCAGATGCTCCTCGTGTGCCTTCTCCATCGGTGTCAGAGGCAGACGGAGCGAATTTTCGCCGTAGCCCATTGCCGCCATCGCCGCCTTGACGGGGATGGGGTTGACCTCGCAGAAGAGCGCATTGACGAGCGGAAGAAGATCGAGCTGCAGCTTACAAGCACCCGCTACGTCGCCCTCTGCAAATCTGCGGCAGATCTCTGCGGTCGCGCGGGGCATCGGATTGGAGAGGACGGAAATGACGCCCTTGCCGCCGAGTGCCATGATCGGGACGATCTGATCGTCGTTACCCGAATAGATATCCAGCTTGCCGCGCGTGAGAGCCGCCAGCTCGGCGATCTGCGAAATGTTGCCGCAAGCCTCCTTGATCGCTACGATGTTGGGATGCTCCGCTAAGATCGCCGCCGTCTCGGGCAGAATGTTGCAGCCCGTTCTGGAGGGAACGTTATAGAGGATGACAGGCTTTGTGGAAACGTCCGCAACTGCGGTAAAGGATGCGATCAGACCCTTCTGCGTTGCCTTGTTATAGTAAGGGGTAACGAGCAGCATTGCGTCAGCACCCGCCTCGCAGGCGAACTTCGTCAGATCGATCGCGTACGCAACGTCGTTCGAGCCCGTACCCGCAATCACGGGGACTCTGCCCGCAACGTGCTTGACCGCGAATGCGATCACGTCGCGATGCTCCTCATCGGTCAGCGTGGATGCCTCACCCGTCGTGCCGCAGACAACGAGCGCGTCAATGCCCTCGCTGATCTGCCAATCGATCAGGCGCGCAAAGGTGTCGTAGTCCACCTCGTTGTTCTTGAAGGGCGTCACGATCGCGGTAGCCGCACCCGTAAAAACAGTTTTTTTCATAATCAAAATACCTTCCTTCTCATCGGATGCACAGGGCATCCTCATTTTTTACAATGAAAAAGCAGAGCACGAAGCGCCCTGCAACAGCACCGCCCCGCTCGCACAAACAAAAATAGCCGTAACACGGCTACCCATTCCGCGTACGACCATGACGGGAAATACAGGATAGCTCTCCGCAAGAATGCGACAGCAATACGGATCTTCTCCGCACCACCAGCACCGTCCGTGCGCCCGGGACGACCTTCGGCACCCGAACCTTTCTCCAACGCAACGCCCGCGCAGGCTTTTGCACGTCGGATACTCTTTTCAAGGTGCGCCTCTACCTTTTTTATAAGTATAGCACACGAATTTCGCTTTGTCAATCGGTATCCTGCATTTTTTTGCCCAAAACGAAGGATATTTTTCCTATTTCTTTTATATAAAATAAAAAAAGATGAAAAAAAGAGAAAAAGCTCTTGACAAAATCAAAAAAAGTGATATAATGTTGAGATGATGCGGGCTTATGCCCGTCTCTCTACTGTGCAAATTTTTATCTTGAGGCACAGTCGAACAGTCCATAGGGAGGTGTAAAACATGGAGAAAGTAATCAACTCTTATGAAACCCTGTTCATCGTCAGCCTTGCAAACGGCGAAGAAGCTGCGAAGGCAACCGTGAACAAATTCACAAGTCTGGTCGCTGCCAATGCAGAGGTCGTTTCGATCGACGATTGGGGCAAGCGCCGTCTCGCATATCCCATCGAGGATATGAACGAGGGCTACTACACCGTAGTAACCTTCAAGTGCGAGGGAGCATTCCCCGCTGAGATGGAGCGTCTCATGAACATCGACGAGAGCGTTATGCGTTCGATGACCATCAGACTTGAGCATGAAGCAGTTGCAAAGGCTACCGTGGCTGAGGAGACCGTTGAGGCTCCCGCTGAGGAAGCACCCGCTGCAGACGCTGAGTAATCAGCTCGCAAATCGCAGCAAAGGAGGCGTATTCAATGTCCAGCCTGAATCTTAACAAGGTTATCCTGTGCGGAAGACTGACCGCAGACCCTGAACTGAAGCAGACGCCCAGCGGCATTGCCGTTGTGTCCTTCTCGCTTGCAGTCAACCGTCGTTACAAGAGTGCCGACGGCGCGCAATCCCAGCAGACCGACTTCATCAACGTCGTTGCATGGAGACAGACCGCAGAGTTCATCTCTCGCTATTTCCACAAGGGTTCCGCTCTCTGCATCACCGGCTCGATCCAAACCAGAACCTGGCAGGATCAGCAGGGACAGAAGAGATACGCAACCGAAGTTGTTGCCGACGAAGCAATGTTCGTTGACAGCAAGAACGAAAGCAACGCGGGTGGCTTTGCCCCCGACACCTACAATGCACCGTCCTACTCCTCCGCACCTGCGGCAGCGCCCAAGTTTGAGGAGCTTAAGACGGATGACGATCTGCCCTTCTGATAGGCAGACAATTTGAACAGGAGGATTTATAAGAATGGAAAACAAGACCGAAGCAACGGTTGTTCGTCCGGCTCGTCCCGCTAACAACCACAGAAGAAAAAAGGTTTGCATTTTCTGTGCAGACAAGGTTGCATTTATCGATTATAAGGACAGCGCAAAGCTCCGCAAGTTCATCAGCGAGAGCGGCAAGATTCTTCCCAGAAGAATTTCCGGCACCTGCGCAGTTCATCAGCGTGAGCTCAACACCGCAATCAAGCGCGCTCGTAACGTAGCTCTCCTTCCCTTCGTAACCGGCTGATTTTCAGTCTGACGAAGAAAAAAGACCTTACCGAATTCGGTAAGGTCTTTTTTTGTCATTTCTTCAAATATCGGTGCGGAGGGATCCCGTAAACACGCTTGAACGCTCGGATCAGACTGCTTCCGTCCGCAAAGCCACACGCCTCCGAGGCGGCTTCGACCGTCTCTCCCCCCTCCAGATGTCGAATCGCGTTTTTGAGACGGCATCGGCAAAGATACTCTCCCATCGTGCTTCCGACGTAGAGCTTAAATTCCGTCATCATCTTCGTCCTTCCCACGCACAGTCGCTTTGCAAGATCGGAAAGATCGATCCTCTCGAAGTAATGATTTTCGAGATAGAGCAAGGCGTCGAAGATGTACGACGGCTTTTCCTTTTTCTCCGGAACGTTGCTTTCGTGCCTTCTCAGGCGCAAGAGTAAATAGTAGATCAGAAGCCGTTGCCCCAACACGCTCGTCTCCCCCTCGATCTGCTCGATGAGAAGTCGGAACGTCTCCGCCTCCTCCTGATCGATACCGATGACCGTACCGTTTTTGCCAAACACGTCCGAAAGGTCTTGCCACTCAGGCAAAAAGCTCGCAACGAATTCCTCCGTAAAAACCAAATAGATCCTGCGGTAGAGCGTATCCGACTTGCAGGAAACGTAGTGCGGAGTCCCCGGACTCGTTAAAACGAGCCTCTGTCCGCCCCCCTCCTCAAACCGATCCTTCAAAAGGATCTTAACGTTGCCCGAAAGGATCAGGTTGATCTCATAAAACGGATGGTCGTGAAAATCGGTAACCGACGTGGAATAGCCCTCGCGGCGGTCTACGTGAACCGTTTTCCACGTAGTCCCAAAGCCGTAATCGTACAGATGCGTTGTATTCATTCTCTCACCTTCCTTGCATTCATTATAGCACATTTCCGAACGAAAAGCAAGATAAAAGCTGATTTATTCAAAAAAACCGAGCATTTCCGAACGATCGGTATGCTTTTGAGAACGGCAAGCCATTGATTTTCCAAATTCCGTATTTTATAATAGAAAAAAACACTTTTACGGAGAAAATCGTATGGCTTATATCAGATACAGCGTTGACGTTTTGGAGCGCTTTTGCACCGACGCGTTTGAAAAATTCGGATTTACAAGAGAGGAAGCGGTCCAGATCACCGACGTCCTGCTGCTTGCCGATCTTTACGGCGTAAAATCGCACGGAACACAGCGCTTGGTTCGCTATCACAAGGCAATCGAGCGCGGAAGCGTGGTGATTGACGCAAAGCCCGAGATCGTGTTTGAAACGCCCGTTTCCGCCGTCATCGACGGACACAGCGGGATGGGACAGCTCATTTCCGTGTTCGCGATGAACAAGGCAATCGAAAAGGCAAAGCAGACGGGAATGGCGTTCGTAACCGTTCGCAACTCCAATCACTACGGCATTGCGGGCTACTACACGAAAATGGCTTGCGATCGCGGCTTGATCGGAATCTGCACGACCAATTCCGAGTCGATCATGGTTCACACAGGCTCCAAGCAGGCAATTCTCGGCTCCAATCCGATCGCCTTTGCGATGCCCGCCGAGCCATACCCGTTCTGGTTTGATGCGGCAACCACGGTCGTTCCCAAAGGAAAATTAGAGGTTTATTACAAGGCGGACAAGCCCCTGAACGACGGATGGGCGATCGACGATAGCGGAAAGGTCTGCTCCGATGCCAAAAACGTGCTGGATTGCATTGACGGAAAGCGCGGTGCGGGCGGAATCCTGCCCGTCGGAGGGGCGAGCGAGGAGAGCGGAAGCCACAAGGGCTACGGCTTCAGTATGATCTGCGAGCTTCTGTGCAGCATCACCTCGGGAGGTGCCACCTCCAACCATCACGTGCGCGCAAACGGTGTGGGAGCAGGCACCTGCCATGCGTTTATCGTCATCGATCCCAAAATTTTCGGTGACGCGCAGGCGATCCGAGAGCATTTGTCCGTCTTTTTGCAGGAGCTGCGAGATGCCGCTCGCGTGGATGAGAACACCCCCATCTACACGCACGGTGAAAAGGAGGCGCACGCACTCCAAAAGCACCGCCGGGAGGGCATTGAGGTGGACGTAAGCACGGTATCCGAGATGATCAATATTTGCAAATATCTCAATATGGACAGCGTTGAATATCTCGGCGAGATCGACGTGTCCGCGGCAAAAAAAGGAACCTATGAAAATCACTGAAACGGAGGCACAAACAATGTTAAAGCTGAATCGATCCACCTATCTTGATAAGCTGTACGCCTGCTGGCTCGGCAAAAACATTGGCGGAACCATTGGCGCCCCCTACGAGGGCAAGCAAATGGCGCTGAATGTCGAGGGCTTCTCCACCCCCTCAGGCGAGCCGCTCCCCAACGACGATCTTGATCTCCAGCTCGTCTGGCTCGTGGCAATGGAGCGCGTCGGAGCCGAGTGTCTTAACACCAACGCGTTGGCGGACTATTGGCTTGAATGGCTGCCGCCGTATTGGAACGAATACGGCACGTGCAAAACCAATCTGCGCCTCGGACTTTTGCCCCCGATGAGCGGCGAGGTGGATAACGAGCGTTGGAAAAACTCAAACGGCGCTTGGATCCGCAGTGAGATCTGGGCGGCATTTGCGCCGGGTGTCAGCGACGTAGCGATCAAATACGCCATTGCGGACGCAATGGTCGATCACGGACTTTCCGAGGGCACGCACGCAGAGGTGTTCACCGCAACCCTGCAAAGCCTTGCCTACGTGGAAAGCGACGTCCGCGTTTTGCTCAACACTGCGCTTTCCAAGATCCCCGAGGACTCTGCCGTCGCGCAGACCGTGCGACTCGTTATGGATGCATACGATGGCGGTGCGGATTATCGCGAAGCCCGTGAGCGCGTGTTGAAATTCAACGAGGCGATGGGATGGTTCCAAGCACCTGCAAACCTCGGCTTCGTAACCATCGGTCTTCTTTACGGCGAGGGCGATTTCAAAAAATCGGTTCTGTATGCCGTCAACTGCGGAGACGATACCGATTGTACCGCCGCAACGGTCGGTGCAACGCTCGGTATCATCGGTGGCACCGCCGCCATCCCGAATGATTGGAAGGAATTCGTCGGGGATCGCATCGTTACGATCTCGATCTCCGCAATGCACAAAATGCACGTTCCCAAGACCTGTACCGAATTGACCGAGCGCATTGCCGCTCTTCTGCCCCGCGTAATGCAGGCAAACAAAGTAAAATTCACGCTCACGGATGAGATGACCGACTTCCCCGCAGAGCTTGCAGAGAAATACAATCGCGTTTCCCCCGAGAAGTATTTTGCCTACTCCCCCTATTCCTACGAGATCACGCATTACAGCGCCTTCAGCGTACGCGTTGAGCTGAGCGATACGCCGCGCGTCGCCCCCGGGGATACCCGCCGCGTCAAGCTGACCATCCAATCCTCCCCCTATCTGCGCGAAACGCATAAGCTCCAATTCCGCTTGCTCGCGCCAAACGGCTGGAGTGCAGGACACTACCCCAAAACGCTTACCCTGCTCTATCCGCAGCCCGCGCACAAGCTCTTTGGCAACGCGTCGATCGAATTTGATCTTACGGTCGGCGAGAACGTGGATGCAGTCAACCGCGTCTATATGGAGATCACAAGCTCCGAACTGTGCTACCCGATGATGATCCCGATCACCCTGATCGGATGAACAAAAAAGACCTTACCGAATTAGCGTGATGTCCTTAACGGACAAATCACGCTAAACTATGATTGCCCTTTGGGCAAGTTATGAGTTATGATATGCCTTGCATAGTTATGATTGGCTTCGCCAAGTTACAGGTTAGATGGGCAATCATATCATAACGCTTGGGTTTGCCCAAGCTCATAGCGGCTAGCAAAGCGAGCCTCATAACTCTAAACTAAGAACTAACAGAAAAGAGAGAACATTTCGGATTAAAAACCGATTTGCTCTCTCTTTCTGTCGTTATAAGGGTTTGGGCTTAGCCCATTTGCGTTTGACTAGTCAAATGCGATGCTCGCACTTTTTGTAGAGTGTAAATTCTCCGATAAGAACATCACCCATTCGGTAAGGTCTTTTTCTTTTTCAAATTCTCTTTTTGTACCTTCCCTTGAGGAATCGGGAATAATAAACGGCAAAGCCGACGGTCTGGAAAAGCAGATTGATCCCCCACGAAATGGTAAAGCAGATGACAAGATGGAAGAAGGAGGGAGCAAAGGAGGGATAGATAAAATTCATCCAGATCATTCGGAAGCCGAACACGCTCACCAGAGATGCCAGCGTTCCGTAGAAGGGATAGCCAAAGGTCTGGATCGCGTGCGAGCAGCAGTTGCTGATCGCGCTCACCGCATAGATCAGAAGCACGCACCGCATCCGCATATACGCATAGTCATACGCCAGCGCGTCGTCGGTCAGGATAAAGCCGAGCCAGAAATCTCCCGTAACGTAGAGCAAAACGCTTGGGATCAGCGTGAGCAGTGCGCCCATCGAAATGCAGCAGAAGAAGGATTTTTTTACACGATCTATCTTCCTCGCACCGATATTCTGTCCCATAAACGCCGTCGTTGTGGTGGCAAACGCAGACGGAATACCCATCACAAAGGTCTCAAGCGTGGTTCCCGCGCTGTTGCCCGCAATTGCCGAAACACCGATCTCGTTGATTCCCGATTGGATCAGCACGTTACAAATCGGATAGAGGATACTGCTGATGACCAGGGGGATTCCAAACTTGAAGATGGTGATGAGCGACTGCGTGCTCCAACGGATGCGCGACCAAACGACCTTGCAAATGCTGTCCATTCGGAACAGACGTCTCCAAACCAATGCCGCGCCGAGGACCTGCGATGCCGCCGTTGCAATGGCGACCGCCGCAACCTTTTGCGGAAGGATAAGGCAAAGAATGACGTTCAGAATCACGTTAAGCAATCCGCAAACCGCCATATAATAAAGCGGACGCTTGGTATCGCCCGATGCGGTCAGGATCGAGGAGCCGAAGTTGTAGAGCAGGATCGCAGGAGCGGACGCGACGTAGATGCGGAGATAAACTGCCGCCCCCTCAAAGCAATCGGCGGGACAGCTCGTCAGTTTGAGCAGCATTGGCGCGATCGCAGTACCGACTGTGGCAAGAAGCAGACCGCTCGCCACGGGAATAATGAGCGACATTGCAATGGTGCGCTCAATTCCGTCTCGATCGCGCGCGCCGATCTGACGTGCTAAAATGACCTTGACCGCAGATGCAAAGCCGACGAAAAGATTGAGCAGAAGCGAGGTGAGCGGTCCGGTCGCGCCAACCGCCGCAACCGCGGTGGTATCCGCCATATTTCCAAGCACCGCAAGGTCTACCGCATTGAAGAGCTGCTGGAGAAGCGTGGTCAAAAAAAGAGGGATCGCGTAAATGAAAACAGAACGCATGATAGAACCTTGCGTTGCGTCAACTCTCATTGTTTTCATCGCGATCCCCCCCTTCCCTGCGGACATATGGGCTTTCCTCGCGCAGTGCGTACGCACTGCATTTCATTACTTTAATTTTACCATAAAAAAAGATTATAGCAAGACAAATATTGCGCTCGTTCAGACATTTTTTGCATTCATTTTCTTCCGCTCGTGTGTGTAAAAAATCCAATTGACAAATGGAAAAAAATGCTTTATAATGAAGATATCAAGATAAAAGGAGACCGATATGGAATTTTTGAAGCTGCTGCAATCCATCCGCACACCCGTGGGGGATTTTTTGATGGCAACGATCACCCACTTGGGTGAGGAAACGCTCTTTATGGCAATCGGCTTGCTCTTTTTGTGGTGCATTGACAAAAAGCGCGGCTACTATATTCTTTTTGCGGGCTTTACGGGAACGATCCTGACACAGTTCCTCAAGATCACCTTCCGCATCCCGCGCCCGTGGGTGCTTGATCCAAGCTTTTCGATCGTGGAGGAAGCAAGACTTGAGGCAACGGGCTATTCCTTCCCCAGCGGTCATACGCAATGCGCCGTCACCCTCTACGGCGGCATCGCACGCTCGGAGCGAAAGTGGAAATGGCTGATGTGGGCATCGGTTGCCGCGTGCATCCTCGTTTCCTTCTCGCGTATGTATCTCGGTGTTCACACCCCCGCAGACGTGCTCGTCTCGGTCGCGGTTGGGCTTGTTCTCGTGTTCGCCCTCTATCCGCTGATGATGAAGGAGCACAAGAGCCCGTGGGTACTCTACGGCACGCTCATCGCGATCTTCCTCATCACGCTCGGCAATCTCCTCTACGTGGAGCTTTGGCGCTTCCCTGCCGACGTCGACCCCGACAATATGGAAAGTGCCCTCAAAAACGCTTGGAAGCTTTTGGGCGTTGTGGTGGGAATGTGCATCCTCTTCCCTGTCGATCGCATTTGGATCCGCTATGAGACCGACGCCGTATGGTGGGCACAGATCCTCAAGCTTGCGGGTGGACTGATCCCCGTCGTGCTGATCAAATCGCTCCTCAAATCGCCCCTGCAGGCGCTCCTCGGCGCATCGGTGGGAGACGCGGTACGCTACCTCCTCCTCGTCCTCTTCGCAGGGCTGGTCTGGCCGCTCACCTTCCGCTATTTTGCAAGGCTCGGCAGAAAGAACGCGTAAATAAGCATTAAAAAGCCGTTTCTCAAATGAGAAACGGCTCTTTTTTTATTCAAAGGTGTAGGTTGCGGAGATACCCGAATCGTATCGGATGACCTGATCGGAGCCTCTGCCGATACGGGTCAGATAGATCTTCTTGTTTGCGGTATCCACCTGCATAAAGCTGAAGCTCTGCTCCTGAATGCTGTTGAGATACTCATCCTTGGGGTATCCGTCCGAAGCACAGGAGATGACGGGCAGACGCGTCTGACGGTCTGCGCTCTGCAAGACCTCGTTGCGGTCGATGTGGTTGTGTCCCACGAGCCAGCAAGCAAGCTCGGCGCGCGCCTCGCTCTTAATGCGGAGCAACGCCTTTGCAATCTCCTTCTCGTCCGACTCCATCGAGGCAATGGTAACGCCCTTGCTCGGCAGGAAGCCGTGCGTCATTACGATGACCGTCCATTCGGAATCCAGCTCCTTGATGCGGTCCTCCGCCCAACCGAGCGCGCCCTCAATAAAGCGATTTTCGGGCAGATCGACGCTCGACGAGGTGAAGAAGAACTGCACGTAGCGCACCTTGTTTTGCGTATCGTCGTAGTAGCTTGCGGTCGAATCTCCGTCTCCGCGCACCACGCCCCATCCCTCCATACGCTTCGTAAAGAGATCGTACGCCTCACGCTCGGTGAGCGTATCGTTGGGATAGTCGACGGAATAGTTGCGGTCGTGGTTGCCGAGCGTTGCCATAATGCGCAGCTCCTCGCCCGCCTTTGTGTAGCCCTCCATTGCGTGGAAGAAGGCGCGGATCTCATTTTTGGCACCCTCGTGATCGGGAGAGCCGTGGATGATATCGCCGCCGAACATCATAAAGCTCGTGCCCGTCTTCTCGACGATGTAGCTGACAAGCGCGGGAGAATACTGCGTGTCCAGATCTCCATACCAATGGCAATCGGTAAAGAAGATGAACTCGGACATCTGACCGTACGTCTCACGGTTTGCCTCGATCTTGTCAACCGAGCTTTCCAGCTCCTCAAGCCAATAGTAGCCGAGCGCATTTCCCTTATCCTCCATATCGGAAAGACTCTTGACCGTGACCTTCACCTGTCGGTGGAGATCCCCGTCAAGCAGGAATTGGGCGTCTCCGTGCTTATCCCACTTGATCATCACGGTGAGGTAGACATCGCTCGTTGCCGTGTAGCTGCTCTTCCAAACGCCCTTTACGATGCTGAAATCCTGCGTGATATCGCCCGTTGCGGTACCATCGTTTTTGGAAAGCTCGACAAACGCGGAGCGCAGCGTGCAATCTCCCACACCGTCAAGCTTGGGACAGTCACCGGGTGTTACACAGCAAACAACGCTTGGGAGCGTGACCGTCATCGTCTCTCCCTTGCGGAGGAAATATGCGTTTTTAAAGGAAACGCGCGTCTTATCGGTCTCATCCGTCCACGAGGTCATCACGCCGTTTGCACCGCCCTGACGCCAATCGGTCTGCGTATTGGTAAGAACGGTCTGCGGTCCGCCCGCAAGATCAAAGAGCGGCTCGTAGTACGCCTTGTAGCTTGCCGCCTCTGCGACGGTGACCGAGAGCGTCATCTCTTCCCCAACCGTCTCTCCTGCGGCGTTTTCCCAATGCGAGAAGCAAAAGCCCTTGGGCGCGCTCACTGCGGTGATCGTAATGCGGTCGCCTACGGGATAGTCGCCCTCGGACGAGCCGCACGGAAGCTTACCGTTGGTCACCTGCAGGCGCACGGTATCGTCACCGTAGGTGTAAACGGCATCCGAACCCGCACCAAAGCGCGTAACGGTGATCTTTTTGAGGATCGGATCGATCTGCAAATATCCAAAGCTCTGCTCGGTTACGGTGCGATCCTTCATCGTCAGATTGGCAACGCCGTGATATTTTTGATTGTTGACCGATTTGGAATCGGACGCAAACGCGATCAGGCGGAGCGTCTCGGCGTTTGCACTGCTCGTCAGCTCCTCGGTATAATCGACGTGCGCACCGCCAACGAGCCAACAAGCGATCTCCGCGCTTGCCTCTGCCTTGATCGAAAGAAGGCGATCCTTGACGGCGGTATTTGCGTCGCTCGGGGAGCTGAGCTTGGAGCTTGCGGTATCAAAGCCGTGGTAGCCGTGAGAGAGAAGCACGACCGTCCAATCGCTTCCAAGCTCCTTGATACGCGCCTCCACCCAATTGAGAGAATCTGCGGTGTATGCCGCCGTTGCCGCATCCGCATAATCGGAAAGATAGAATTGGATGTAGCGCACGCGGGAAACGGAATCATCGTAATAGCTGTGGTTGGGGTTGCCCGAAGCGGTGGTTCCAAACGCCTCCGCGCGCTCCGTGTAAAGCTCGTACGCCGTCTCTTCGTCTATGTGCGCGTTCGTGTTTGCGAGTCCCTGACTGTTGCGATCGTGACTTCCG
>JAZQWH010000039.1:0-7293 GCA_045632205.1 Eubacteriales bacterium | reverse complement strand
ACTTTGCTAAGATCGGTATCGAGCTGACCGACTCCATCTACGTTGTACTGAACATGATCATCATGACCCGCGTTGGCAAGAACGTCATCGAGGCTCTGGGCGACAGCGCAGACTTCGTAAAGGGTCTGCACGCAGTTGCTGATTGCGACGAGGAGAACCGCTACATCTGCCACTTCCCCGAGGATAACACCATCTGGTCCGTAAACTCCGGCTACGGTGGAAACGTTCTGCTGGGTAAGAAGTGCTTCGCTCTCCGTATTGCATCCTATCAGGGTCGCAAGGAAGGCTGGATGGCAGAGCATATGCTGATCCTGGGTCTTGAGAATCCTCAGGGCGAGACCAAGTACATCTCCGCTGCATTCCCCTCTGCTTGCGGTAAGACCAACCTCGCAATGCTCATCCCGCCCGAAATCTACAAGAAGGCAGGATACAAGGTTTGGACCGTTGGCGACGACATCGCTTGGATCCGCGTTGGCAAGGACGGCAGACTCTATGCGGTCAACCCTGAGAACGGCTTCTTCGGCGTTGCTCCCGGTACCAACGTTCACTCCAACTACAACGCTCTTATGACCACCAAGAAGAACTGCATCTTCACCAACGTTTGCCACGACCTCGACAACAACACCGTTTGGTGGGAAGGTCTTGACAACAATCCTCCCAAGAACGCACTCAACTGGAGAGGCGAGAAGTGGGATTACACGAAGTATGACAAGGCAGACAAGGTTGGCACCTCCGGCGCTCACCCCAACTCCCGTTTCACCGCAATGGCAGCAAACTGCCCCTGCATTTCCGATGCATTCAACAGCCTTGAGGGTGTACCGCTGAGCGCGATCATCTTCGGCGGACGCCGCGCGAAGACCGCTCCCCTGGTTTACGAATCCCGCAACTGGCAGCACGGTGCATTCGTCGGCTCTATTATGGCTTCCGAGACCACCGCAGCAGCTGCAGGTGCAGTCGGTGTCGTTCGCCGCGATCCTATGGCAATGCGTCCCTTCGTCGGCTACGATATGGGTGACTACTTCCAGCACTGGCTCAACATGGGTAAGAAGATTCCCAACGCGCCCAAGATCTTCCACGTCAACTGGTTCCGTACCGACGCTGAAGGTCACTTCATCTGGCCCGGCTTCGGCGACAACATGAGAGTCCTGATGTGGATCCTCGCTCGTTGCGCAGGTGAGGTCGACGCAGTTGAGACTCCTATCGGATTTGTTCCGAAGGCTGAGGACATCAACATCGAGGGACTTGAGGACGTTACCATCGACACCATCCGTGACCTTCTCTCCATCGATACCGAGAGCTGGCTCGAGGACGTCGAGAACATCAAGGCGTTCTACAAGCAGGTTGGCGATCGCGTTCCCGCAGAGATGTACGACGAGCTCGCAATTCTCGAGGCAAACCTCAAGAAATAATTCACCGCAACCTAAAAATTCGGTGCCACTGCCCTTTCTGTGGCGGTGGCACCCTTTGCATTTTGGAAAGGATGAACCGTTATGATTCTGGAAGGAAAAATTATTGACTTTTTGGGTGACAGCATTACCGAGGGTGTCGGCGTAGAGGATCGCGCCAACAACCGCTTCGACAAGCGCATCGAGCGCGCGTGCGGACTCAAGGCAAGCTACAACTACGGCATCGGCGGCACGCGCCTTGCACATCAGATCAAGGCAAGCTCCGAGAAGCCCCGTTGGGATCTCTGCTTCTGCGGACGTGCGTACGATCTCAACAAGGATGCAGACGTGATCGTCGTATTCGGCGGCACGAACGACTACGGTCACGGTGATGCTCCCTTCGGCACGCTTGAGGACACCACTCCCACGACCTACTGCGGCGCGGTTTATTGGCTGATGAACTTCCTCAAGACCACCTACCCCAACGCGCAGACCGTCTTTATGACCCCCGCGCACAGAAAGGGAGACTATAAGGTAAGCTCGAACGCAAAAAAGGCACCCGATGCCCAGCCTCTCATCGAGTACGTCAAGGTAATCGAGGAGCAGGGCAAAAAGCTCGGTGTCCCCGTTCTCAACCTTTTTGAGGAGCTTGGAATCGACCCCAACAACGAGGAGGAGCGAAACGCTTACACCATCGACGGCTTGCACTTCAACGATGCGGGACACGAGTTCCTCGCAAACGCGCTGATCAAATTCCTCAAGGCACTTTGATCAAAAACTGAGGAGATCCAAATGGTAAAGGTAGGGATACAATCGGAAGGCTGGTATGACCATAGCAATGCGATTGCATCATTTGAATACATCAAGTCCTGCGGATTTGACTCGGTCGACTACAACATCGACGAGTATCTGGACTATGCACTCTGCAAGAAAATGAGCATCGAGGGCATTTGTCCCACGCTCTTTGATCGCTCCACTGAGGAGCTGCTCGAATTTTTCAAGCCTCTTAAGGAGGCAGCCGAGAAAACGGGCGTGAGGATCGGACAGATGCACGCACCCTATCCGTGCTGGTTTGACGGAAAGGAAGAGGTTAACGAATACATCCTTTCCGCATTGGATAAATGCTTTGCGATCTGCGAATTTGTCGGGTGCCCCGCGATCGTGGTCCATCCGCAAAGCACGGACACGAAGGCATACGGCTGGGAGGTCAATCTCGCATTCTACCGTCGTCTCATCCCCCTGATCAAAAAATATCATGGCGTAAAAATCTGTACGGAGAATATTTTCGCGCATCAAGGGATTCGTTTTACAGACGGAAGGCTCTGCAACGCAAACGAAATGAGCTTGCTTGTCGACTACCTCAACGAGGAGGCGGAGGGCGACTATTTCGGCTTCTGCTTTGACGTCGGGCACGCGATCCTGACCAGACGCGACATCAAGGAGTATCTCAAGGAAATGGGCGATCGCGTAACCCTCCTGCATATCCACGATAACAACGGCGAGGACGATCAGCATATCATTCCCTACTCCTGTCTGTACGGAACCGATCTGCACTGCTGTGATTGGGACGGCTTTATAGAAGGACTCCGCGAGATCAACTATCAAGGGGTGCTCTCCTTTGAAACCGCTCGCATTTTCAGCGCATTTCCCAAGGGCGCGCATACCGCGGCACTCAAGCTCATCTCTGCCATCGGGCACGATTGGGCGGAGCGTTTGGAAGAATAAAAAAAAGGCATTGCCGTGGCGGCAATGCCTTTTTTGCTTTTTATACACAGTTCTGAAGAATAAACTCAACGATGGGGGTGGGATCATTCGGGAATCCGTGCGGATGATGTCCCTCTCCCACACGCGGCAAAACGGTCAGAAGAGAGCTCGCATCGGCATACTCCTCCTCCATTATTCCCCCGTTCTGCTCATACAAAACTACCTCATCCTCGGTACCGTAGACCAAAAGGATCGGAATTTTATGAGCCTTCAGCGTGGGAATGCGGCAGAGCGGATGCCCCTCAAATTGCAAAAGCCCCGCGCGCGTCATACCGGGATATGCCAAAACAAATTCCTTGTTCCACACCTTCCGGTGACCGTTCAAGCCCAATCTCCCCGGATAATCCAAGAAGTTCAGCACAGGCGCATCGATGAACATACAGCTGACAAGCTCGGGATAATACCCCGCAAAGTTGACCGCGTGCGCGCCGCCACAGCTCATACCGATCGGCACACACCGTTTGTTCAAGCCGTATTCACGGTGCAAAAATTCCGCAAAGCGTGCCTTTGCATCGCAATCCTCACGCGTGGCAAAGCGCGTTTTATTTTTCAGAAAAGCAACGTGAAAGCCGCGCTTGAGCAACTCGATCTCGGTTTCGGGAAAAGCATCCCAATATTCGGTCTTGAGCGCCCAATAGCCGTTTGGATGGCGTTGCTTTGGAAAAACGAGAAAAGCTTCCCTTTCCTCAAACAAAAGTGCCGCACATTCAAATCCGTTCCACTGCGTCATCATTTCTTCCCCTCCGAGTAAAGGTCTACCCGATCGGCAAATTTACGCGCAAGCGCAGCCGCACGAGCGTAAAATTCATTCGCGTTCAGGTGCGCGTAAAAGTTTTCCGTCGAGGCAAATTCGAGCATGATCGAGCCGCCGTAGCCACTTTTTGCAAGCTGCCTTGCCGCGCGCTCCATATCAAGCGCACCGTCAAAGGGAAGCAAATGTCGGTCGTCATCCGCAACGCCAAAATTATCGTGCAGATGAAGCGCACCGATGCGATCCCCCAAAAACGGCATAAATTCGATCCCTCTAGAAAAGCATCCCTCGTGCCCCACGTCCCAGCAAAACCTCATTTGCGGGTAACGCTCAAGCAGATAAACGAGATGCCCCACGCTTTTGATGTTCTCGCAAGCGATTTTCACGCCAAGACGGTCAGCCGTTTCGACCAATCGGTCAAAGCGCGCGTTCCCCGCGTCGGAAATGGCGGGCTTTCTCTTCACAGAGGTCGGGTGCATCACCATCGTCGGGATCCCGTAGCGCGCACAGCTCTCCAAACGGTCGCAAAGCATCGCAAGCTGCGCATCTCCGTCCGCTCCGTCCATCCAGATCGCATCAATATCGTCCCACGGAGCGTGAATGCTCTCGCAGACGATCCCGTTTTGTGTAAGCAGAGGCATCACACAATCAAAATCGGTACGGTTAAACGGAAGGAAGGTCGCCTCAAAGCCGTGTGCCTTCATCAGTTGCACCTGCTCCTCTGCCGACAGCGCAGGGTGCTTGAGTGCAATGCCGAGCTTACGCATTTTCGGGTTCAAGTCCCAGCTTTTCGATCAACGCGCGAGCCGCGCCGTCGAGATAGTCGTTCTCCATCAATTCGATCATACCGCGGTCAACAAGCGCCGCGAGCTTGGGATCCATCGGGATGCGACCGAGCAGATCGTAGCCGAATTTCTCCGCAATCTCCTCAATGTGGCTCTCACCGAAGACCTTGATCTCCTTGCCGCAATCGGGGCATTTGACGTAGGACATATTCTCCACAAGTCCCATCACGGGGATCTTCATCATATTCGCCATATTTGCCGCCTTGGAAACGATCATCGAAACGAGATCCTGCGGGCTGGAAACAATGACGATTCCGTCGAGCGGAATGGTCTGGAATACGGTCAGCGGAACGTCGCCCGTACCGGGAGGACAGTCGACCAAAAGCACGTCCACGTTCCAGATGGTGTCCTTCCAGAACTGCTGAACCGTACCCGAAATGATCGAGCCGCGCCATACGACAGGCTTGGTCTCGTCCTTGAGAAGCAGGTTGACCGACATCATATCGATGCCCGTGGTGGAGGCAACGGGAATCATTCCGTCATCCGATCCAAACACCTCAACGTCGTGAAGTCCGAACGCCTTGGGGATAGAGGGGCCCGTAATGTCTGCATCCAGGATGCCGACCTTGTAGCCCTCTCTTTGGAGGAGGACGGCGAGCATAGAGGTGACGAGAGACTTACCGACACCACCCTTTCCGCTCATTACACCGATGACGTGCTTGACCTCGCTGAGCGCGTTGGGCGCGATCAGCATACTTTTGGGATCTCTCGAAGAGCAATTGCTCGAGCAATTGGAGCAATCGTGCGTACATTCTGACATTTTTTTATCTCCTTCTGCCGCCGTAGCGGACTGTTTCATTCAACCCTTTTATTATACACCGAACTTTTCAAAAATGCAAGCGATTTGCTAAAAAACATCGGGAGAGCAAAAAAAAGGGAGAGCCGCGGCTGCGCTCCCCTTTATTGCTTCACGTAATCCCCTACGGCGGCAAGAAAATCGCGGTAGCGGAAATCGTTTTTTGCGTGTATGACAATGCCCCTTGGAATGGCGTTGCACGTAATGCGCAATTCCACGCGATCCTCCTCAAGGGGCTGCGTTGCGATCGTGACGGGATCGGTATTGAGATCGATCTCATAGAATTTTGCGGGGCGCGCGGAGATGAGCGATTTTGTTCCAATGACCAGGAACCGCTTGCCGCTCTTTTCCACAAATGCCGCGCCTGCCGCGTGCGTGTAGATCTCCGAGGTACCAATGTGGCGGCAGAAATTGTATTTTCCCGTGCTGAGAAAGGCGCGAAAAGGAACTACGATCTCATAATGCAAAAGTTCGCAGGCGTCTCCCGCGCGCTTGACCGTTTCGCCGTAAAACCGATCTATCAAGCGCAGCATCGACTTATCCGACGGCGCGGGGATGAGCGAGACGAACAGCACGGCGAAGTAGACCGACATAAAAAGGCTTGAGGAAAGGAAGGTCGAGCGAAGCAGGATCGCCGCCGTCATCAGCGCAAGCGCAAGACGTGTAACCTTTGTAATATGCCCCATATTAAAGAAGAAAAAGATTCCCGTACGCAGATCCAATCGCCTCCCTTCGCCAATATTTTCTTGTTTATTGTAACACAAAATCGCCGTACTGTCAAGCAATTGCAAGCCGCTCACGCCAAAATAACAAAAAAACGATCCAAAAAAGCAAAGCCCTTGATGACGGCGTAGCGGACGAAATTGCTATCGAATACGGAGACTATGTTTATATCGTGGACTCCGGTCGAGAAAACGGTAGCACCACTTTCGGGATCCGAAAAAAAAAAATCTCGGACGCAAGATTAAGAGCCGAATTTATAAGTGGTAGAAAAGCTCAACGAATTAAAAGCATCCGCCTCTCAAAGAATGGAACATTGTTGGAAAGCTTCACGCAATGAATGCAAAAAAATAGCATCGCCAACAGATCGGGGCATTATCAAAAATAATGTTGCCCTTACAGATAGCGATGCCTATGTATATAATATAGCAGACTTTCTCGAAAATGTCAAGGGGGTATTTGATAATACTTGTTCCCGCGACGTTTACGAGAAACTTGGTATGACACGAAGATTGGAACAAAAAAAGAAGCCATCCCTGCTACAGAATTCCGGTCACCAATTGTCCGGATTCCTGCCGCAAGATGGCTTCGTACATAGTATACACGATAATGGATCAAAAGTCAATGCGAAATACAAAAATAATATTGTTTTACTGGAACAAAAAAGAAGCCATCCCTGTTACAGAAGTCCGGTCACCAATTGTCCGGAGTCCCGCCGCAAGATGGCTTCGTTCATAGTATACACGATTCCGGCTCAAAAGTCAACACAAAATTAAAAAATAATTTTGAAAGCCAACAATTCAAGCGTTGGTTTGGATCGAGTAGGATCGTAAATGCGGATGGCACACAAGTTGAGTGCTATATGAACATTGATGTTAAGCAGAACGATATTGGATATTGGTTTTACTCTTTTGCAATAGAAAAAGGAAGTCGCCCCGCCGATGTACTTTCGGTGGTTACGGATGAATCCGCGACAACTTCCAATATTAGTATACCGAAATCTCCAGAAAAAATCAACCCCAAAACGAAAAA
>JAZQWH010000038.1:0-6846 GCA_045632205.1 Eubacteriales bacterium | reverse complement strand
CTGCTTGAAAGATACTTCAAGGCGTAAAATGTTTTATATGGAGGGTCTGCGGAGCCATTTTAGGTAAAACTAATAGGCTGGTGGTGCAATTCCACCGCCCCCCACTCATATAAAACACAAACATAAGTCTTTATAGCACCGAAGAGCGACCGCAAGGTCGCTCTTCTTTTTTTTATTTCATTTCTTTGCGGTATGTGGAGGGAGTTGCACCTACTGCTTTTTTAAATTCCCGTATAAAATAAGCGGTGTCATTAAATCCGGACATCATGGCAACGTCGGTTACGGAATATTCTTCGGTCTGCATCAACTCCTTCGCATATTGAAGACGAAGATTTCTCATATAAACGGCAGGCGACACGGAAAAAGCATTTTGAAACATTTTGCGCAAATATACCTCACTAACGCGGCAAAGCTCGGCAAGCTTGGCGACAGAAATGGCTTCACTCGTATAATTTTCGTTGATATATTGCAGAGCGGGAGCAAGCTGCTCTACTGTTTTTTGCCTAGGAAAATACTGCGCGGACTCTTTCTTTATTTGCTTGATGATCCGATACAGATCGGAAAAACATTCCTCGTAAAATCCGTCCTCCTTTTTCACCCAAGCCCTTGCCGCCTTTGAAAAAAGAGTAATTATCTCGTTTTCTCCTTTTATCTTCATTACCCAAGGCTCTTTCATATTTTCGTCATCCAAGGTCAAAAAGTTGATGGCATAAACTCCCGTATCCTTTTTATCGGAAATGTCAAATCTTTGTGCCGCATAGTTTGAGCCCTTCGGCAGAAAAATGCATTCTCCGTCGTGGCAGACGAAGGTTTTACCACCCTCGAAAACATATTCTGCGTTACATCCAACGTTGAATACCAAGCCGTGCGAAGGGCGGTTTTTATGTATCGGTCTGCCCTGATTTTTCGGCATGAACACCGCCAGCATGATCTTGGTTACGATAATTTCATTCGTAAACACGCGTATCACCTCGCCTTTTATGATAACATAAAGTTTCGAATAAGTCAACAGTTTCAAATAAACATTGAAACAAAAAACGAAATTTTATAGAATATCTTCAAAGTGAGGTGCACATTATGGACTTAAATTTCGATTTCAAAAAAATCAAATTGGAATCTCAATTTGACTCACCTAAGTGGATAGATGAGGGTAATATAACAAGCGAAGAGATCGAGCAGCTTGCTCTCTCTCTTGAGGACACGGAAACGTCAAAAGCACTAATAAAAGCGAAAACCTTTGAGCTGATAGCGCAAAAAGGCAAGATCGCCGTTATGGCAGATGACATTTTTCAGAATCATCTGATGGGCAACGATATAATGATTCGTCAGAGAAGGCGCTGGGAACAAAGTGTCAAGGAGCTTTATCTCCCCGAGGAATCGGACGAGATGGTTCGCTCCTGGGAAGAGTTCGGAGCTTATCAAGGCTCGAGGGATTTCGGGCACACCTCGCCGAACAGCCGCCTTTTGCTGTCCGTCGGATTTGCCGGACTTCTTGCGCGGGTCGAGCTTGCCTCAAAGAAAGACGGACTTTCTGATCATCAAAAGGATTTTTACGAATCCTGCAGGATCGTTCTTCGCTCGTGCATGACCGTTGCAGATCGCTTGGCTAAAGCGATCAGACCGTATAACAAGGAAAATGCGGACGCACTCGAAAGCATTGCAAGCGGCGCGCCAAGGAACACTTACGAGGCGATGCAGCTTTTGATCCTCTATTACTTCCTACACCAATACGTGTACGGAACGGGAGTTCGTACGCTCGGACGACTTGACGTTCTTTTTTATCCGTTTTATAAAGAGGACGTAACAAGCGGTCGATATACAAAAGAAGAGATCCGCGAAATGCTCAAATTCTTCCTCTGCAAATTTTGGGCGGCAAAGGTTCCATTTGATCTTCCGTTTTGTCTTGGAGGCATAGATCGGGACGGGTGCGAGGTCACCAATGAAATTTCTTATTTGATAGTAGAAGTCTACAACGAGCTTAACATACACAGCCCGAAAATTCATATCCGAGTTTCCGAAAGAACGCCGAAGGACTTTATAAAGCTCGTTCTTTCCTGCATAAGAGCAGGAAATTCAAGCTTTGTGTTCATCAATGACAAAATAGGCATAGAAAGTCTTATAAGAGTTGGCATCACAGAAAAAGATGCACGTAATTTTGTTCCCATCGGTTGCTACGAGCCTGCGGTTTGGGGCGTGGAAATAGGCTGTACGGGCAACGGCGGAGTTAATCTTGCAAAAGCCGTGGAGCTGGTGTTCAATAACGGGCGGGACTATGCCTCCGGTCGCCTTTGCGGTATTGAAACGGGCAAGATCTTGAGCTTTGACGCGTTCATCGAGGCTATTAAAAAGCAGATCGTTTACATGGCGGAGCGAGTAATGTCTTACGTTACGGAAATTGAGCGACATTACGACAAGATCAACCCCGATCCCCTTCTTTCCTGCCAATACGTTCACAGCGTCGAGCATGGCGTGGACGTTTACGAGGGCGGCGCGAAATACAACAACAGCTCCGTTTATTTTTACTCTGTTGCAAGCCTTGTGGATTCACTGTGCGCGGTAAAGACGTTGGTTTTTGAGAAGGGTCAATACACGTTTGACGGATTGGGAGAAATTCTGCGAAGCAATTGGAGCGGTAACGAAAAGACGAGAGCCACTGCTCTTCATCTGAAAGAAAAATACGGAAACAATAATCCTACCGCAGATGCTCTTGCCGTGGAATTTGCCGAATTTTGCTCAAAGCTTGCAAACAACAAGCCAAACGGACGCGGCGGAGTATTCAAAGCGGCGCTTTTTTCAATAGATCACTGTTTTTATATTGGAAAACGTACGATGGCGACCCCCGACGGACGATATGCGGGCGACCCCCTTTCCAAAAATCTGTGCGCTACTGTTGGAATGGATAAAAACGGCGTGACCGCTCTTATCAATTCGGTTACAAAGATCGATCACGCGGATTTTCCCACGGGCTCGGTGTTGGATATTATGTTACACCCGTCTGCTGTTTCGGGAGAAGACGGTCTTGAAGCCTTTTACGGTATACTTATGACCTATTTCAAAAAAGGCGGATTCGCGATGCATGGAAACGTTTTTGATTCAAGGGTGTTGCGGGATGCACAAAAAAACCCCGAAAAATACAGCACGCTTCAGGTTCGCGTTTGCGGCTGGAACGCCTATTTCGTCAATCTCTCAAAGACCGAGCAGGATTGCTTTATACGGCAGGCGGAGGCACTGATATGACGGCGAGAATTTTTGAAATCAAGCGCTTTGCCGTCCACGACGGCGACGGAATCAGGACAACCGTTTTTTTCAAGGGCTGCCCCTTGCGTTGCGTGTGGTGTCACAACCCCGAGGGACTGTCGTCAGAGCAGCAGACCGCCTATTACGCGCACAAATGTATCGGGTGCGGCGAGTGTCAAAAAGACGGCTTTACTCCTGAAGATTGTCCCGGCGACGCTCGCGTTATATATGGAAGAAAGATAACCGTTGACGAGCTGCTTCCGATTCTTTTGGAAGATAAAGCGTTCTACGACAATTCGGGCGGCGGTGTTACTCTTTCGGGCGGCGAATGCCTTGTGCAAGCCGATTTTTGCGCCGAGCTTTTGAGGCGACTCAAGGCAGAGGGGATTCACACCGCCGTGGATACTTGTGGGTTTGTATCGCGTGAGGCACTTGACAAGGTCTTACCCTATGCCGACGTTTTTCTATATGATATCAAGGCCTTTGACGAGGACGTGCATATCCGTTGCACGGGACAGAGCAACAAGCTGATCCTCGAAAACCTGAAGTATCTTGATTCACTTGGCAAAAGCATTGAGATACGGATTCCCTATGTACCCGAATACAATTCGGATCAGATGGAAAAGATCGCGTCTTTTTTGTCAGGGCTTCATAACGTCACCAAAATAAGAGTTCTCCCTTATCATAACTACGCAGGCTCAAAATATGCGGCATTGCATATCGAAAACACGTTGCCTGCCCGATTGCCTACAGAGGAAGAGCTTGCCGCAGCACAAAATACCGTGAAGCAGATCACAAATTTTGACGTTCTTTCGTAGCGCAAAAAGCAGGCGTTGCTTTTGAGATAGAAGTGATGTCTTTAATTAAGTCAGTGCTTGTCAAGAAAAAAGGACAGAGAGTGTAAAAACATTCTTTGTCCTTTTCCTGTTGGTGGGTGCTATTTCCTGTTGGATTTAAAAACTGTCCTTTAGTACAGTCCGTAAGGCTGCCCTTTTTTTTTTTATTTAATTTTGCAAAAGCACTTGAAAACACAAAATTCCTTTGCTATAATAGCCGTATCATACCGATGGAGGAAATGCAATATGATTCAAATACCGAAAATCAGCTATACGTGTAACGACGGATTCCCCGTGACTCTCACCGAGCCGGGTGTCAGAAAATACTCTGTTGACGACGCGCCGATCGACTACAAGGCGGTCAATACCGATTTTGAGGTCACGATCAACGGATCCCCCTGCGAGGTCAGATCGTGCCGCGTTTCCGCCGTCCCCTTTAACAGACCCTGGCAGGGCTTCCAGAGATCGATGGATCAGAGCGAGGAGGCAGGCTTCATCGCCTTTTCCGCCGACGAGACGGTCGAGCTTCGCGTCAAGAGACGTCAGCCCTTCGACAGCGCGCTGATCAGACCGCTTTCCAAAAACGTAAAAGCCGAGCTTCGGGGCGAGGAGGTGGTCTTCACCCTGACCGAGCACGGCAGCTACGTGCTTGAGCTTGGCGATACTCACCACGCGCTTCACGTTTTCTTTGACCCGATCAAGGAATACCCCGAGGCAAAGGACGCAACGGTCTATTTCGGCCCCGGCTTCCATTTCCCCGGTGTCATCAATCTGCGCGACAACGACCGCGTCTACATCGACCGCGAGGCGATCGTTTTCGGCTCGCTCTTTGCCAAGGGCGTCAAGAACGTCAAGATCTTCGGCGGCGGTGTGCTGGATAACTCCTCCGAGGCGCGCCTGCTGGAGCATTGCTACGCGCCCTTCACCAAGGGCTGCTTCCGCATCTACGAGAGCGAGCATATCGACGTTTCCGATATCATCCTGCTCAACTCCTCCACCTGGGTTATGTCGATGTTCTGGTGCAGCCACGTAAATATCGATAACGTCAAGATCGTCGGACATTGGAGATACAACACCGACGGCATCGACGTGGTAAACTCCGACCACGTAACCATCAAAAACAGCTTTATCCGCTCCTTCGACGATACGATTTCCATCAAAGCGATCTACGATTACCAAAAGCCGATCGAGGAGATCACCGTGGAGAACTGCGTGCTTTGGTGCGGCTGGGGCAAGACCTGCGAGATCGGCATTGAGACGCAGGGCGTTGAGTACAAAAACATCACCTTCCGCAATTGCGACGTGATCCACAACGCGTACGGAATTCTGACGGTCTCCAACGGCAATTACGCGGATATGCACCACATCTCCTTTGAAAATATGAACGTGGAGATGCAGCGCGGCGATCCGCAGATCCTCCAGACCTCGGAGGCGCAGGTGTATGACGGCAAGTCCGAAAAGCTGATCCCCAATCTGATCGCCAACGTCAACAAGCAGTTCTTTATAAGAACAAAGGAGGATAGCCGTACCTTCGATCTCAAGCTCGGAAATATTCACGATGTTTCCTACCGTAACCTCCGCGTCACGACCGAGGGCGAGCCCTTCTCCCCCACCATCCGTATCGTCTCCCTCGACGAAAACGTGATCTTCAAAAATTTCCACTTCGAAAACCTCTACCTCAACGGCGAAAAACAGACCGACTTTGCTAACTTTACTATGGAACTCGAAAACGCCGAAAACATTACCATCGTTTGATCCGAATGGATTATTAGGGATTTATTAGGGAAAACTTTTTAAGGAAAAGTTTTCCCTATAACCCTTTCAAAACCTTTTAACAAAGGTTTTGGATTAACTTGATTGGTTAGTCTGTGCCACTGTCCTTAGGCAGTGAGGCAGACTTTTTTCTTTTGTTTACAGTTCCAAACAATAGCTCCCGCAAGCGTTTAGGTGCCACCACCCTAAACGCTCACCAAAGTAACTTTGCCCCCGGCTCGGTCACGATGCGGTTCTGATATGCCCCCGACTTTTTATTTTCATTCCCATCGGGGGATTTTGCAAAAAACCATAAACCTGTGTGTCATCTTGAGCGGAGGACGAAGTCCGAAGTCGAAGTTTTGCGGAGTGAAGAATGAACGAAGCAAAACCAACGAGCGTAGCGAGGCAGAGATCTGCGAACGGGTGCGATCTCTCCTTTTGTCACAAATGTTACTTTTCTTTGAAAAGCAAATAACGTCCCATCGTAGATCCCGCTTCGATGCAATGCATCTCGCGCTTTCACGCCGCTCCCTCGTCGCTCCGTGAAAGTTCGACTCCGAGCTTCGCTCTCCGCTCAGGATGACACACGGATTTGTAGTTTTGCGGGAACACACTCTCCTCATCCACCGCTTCGCGGTCCCCCTTCCCCGCTGGGGAAGGCTATCGAGTATCTGCAAACAACGATTACAGAGGCAAACTAACTTTATGGATTTTTTAGGGTTGGTGGCCCCTAAAAAATGTGCGGCAGCAAATCTGTAAAACTGTTCGCAAGCAAAAAAGTCTGCACTCCTAACAACCGTCAGTGGCACAGACTCATAAATCTTATCAATCGCCAAAACCTTTTTTAAAAGGTTTTGAAAGGGTTTTAGGGGAAACTTTTCCTTAAAAAGTTTCCCCTAATAATCTAATAAACCAACCGTGTCAGTTAACGGTCAATACGACCTTGCCAACGCTTTTGCCCTGATAGAGCAGGTCGTGAGCCGCCTCTGCCTCCTGAATGGGGAGCGTTGCGTAGATG
>JAZQWH010000037.1:0-36548 GCA_045632205.1 Eubacteriales bacterium | reverse complement strand
ACGGCAACGCAATCCTGCTCCTCGAGAAGAGCCGCAAGGAGATGCTCGGTGCCGATCACGGCTTGTCCGCTTTTTTGTGCTGCGATCAGCGAACGCTCGATGATGCCCTTGGTGCGAGGCGTCATCCGTGCGGCGGAAACGGCGGTCGGTGTGCCAACGCCTGCAAGCTCCGCAATGGCACTTGAAACGCGATCAACGCTTGCGCCGCGCTCGGTCAGATAATGCGCCGCAACGCCCCCCTCCTCCTTGAGAAGTCCCAGGAGCAGATGCTCACTGCCAATATAGGTGTGTCCCATCTCGGAGGCGGACTGAAGCGCGAGATTGAGGACACTTTGTGCTTTTTCGGAAAAACGGTTGTTCATAGGAAATGACTCCTTTCTGTCGGTCGTCAAGACCGCTTCCCGCGTATCGGGAGGTTATTTTTTATCGTTGAGGACCGAGCGTACAAGCTGTGCGCGCAGTCTGTCTCTGCCAAGCTCGCTTTTGGGGGCGGTCTCGGCGGAGAGGGTGAGCGTTGCGGGCATTGCCTCCACCAGAAGCGTGCCGAGCTGCTCGTAGGTTATGTCGGTGATCAAGCCGAGCGCGATGCCGAAACGGACGTCTGCCATCAGCTTGATAAACTCGGAGGAGGAGAGGAGATGCGCATAACGAAGAACGCCTTCTGCGCGAAGAATGCGGTCTGTCAGGCGCTCCAAGCGCTCTCCCGTAATCGCCTCGCGCGCTTTTTTCTCGCTCTCGATGATCTGCAAGACCGCATCACGGAGCTTGTCGAGCGTTTCCTCCTCGGTAATGCCGAGTGTGATCTGATTGGAGATCTGATACATATATCCTGCCGCACCGCTTCCTTCTCCAAAGAGACCGCGCACGGTCAGTCCGATCTTTGCGAGGCGGTTTGCAAGCGATTCGACGTAGCCGCCCATCGTCAGCGCGGGGAGGAACATCATTACCGATGCGCGCATCCCCGTTCCAAGATTGGTGGGGCAGTGCGTCAGATAGCCGAGCTGCTCGGTGTAGGCAAAATCGAAATCCTCGTCGAGTCGCTTTTCAACGCGAGCGGCGTTGCGGTATGCCTCCTCAAGCGAGAGACCGGGTAGAATGCATTGAATGCGAAGATGATCCTCCTCGCAGACCATCACCGCAAGCCCCGATTGCTCCTGCAAAAGGAGCGCGTGGGGACTTTCCTGCTTGGCAAATTCGGGGGAGACGTAATGCCGTTCCACGTAGGAGGTTGCCATCACGGGAGAAAGATCGGCAAAGTGGATCTTGGAGAATCCCGATGCCTCAAGAGGCGCGGAAACACGCTCGATGATCTCGCCCGCCTTCGTCGCATCCAGACGGGAGGCAAAGGGATAGCCCGTGATATTTCTTGCAAGACGGACACGCGTGCTGATGACGGTGTCGGAGGCGTTTGCTACCGTGTTGTACCATGCCATATCACTTGTCCTCCTTTGCTTTTTCTGCCTGCAGCGCACGGATCTCGTCACGAAGCGATGCGGCTTTTTCATAGTCCTCGCGGTTGACCGCATCCCGAAGCTCTGCCTTGAGCTGCTTGAGGCGGTCGGCGCGCTCCTGCTTTGCGCGGTAGCGTGCGGGTACGCTTCCCGTGTGGGAGGTCGTACCGTGGATCGAGTGGATGGTTGGGGCAAGCTCCTCGCGGAAGGTCTGGTAGCAGGTGGGGCAACCGACTCTGCCGCAGGCGGTCACGTCTGCGTAGATCGAGCCGCAGCCGGGGCATTTCTTCTGGGGGGCGATCGCCTTGTGGAAGGGGATTCCGAAGAATCCGCCGAACAGATCGCTCTGCAGATCCGCAAACGGATCTGCAAAGCTACCCGTCATAGAGGTGATCTCGTGGATCTCGCCGCGCTCACGGAGCTTTGCCGCACATTCGCCGCAAAGCGAGAAGGCGCGCACCTGTCCGTTGATGTTTTCGTTGTAAAAGACCGTTGCGGTCCGTTTTTTGCAATGCTCACATAACATAGTTTTTTTACTTCCTTTCCGTCTGCCCGAGCAATCGGGCGTAGCTTTAAATGAATCCCTTGAACGGATCGTGATCCTCACCGTTGACTGTTGTACGTCCCTCAATGAGTGAGACGATGAGATGCACGTCGTCGCGCTCCCGTTGCTTTGCAGTGCATTCGCCGCAAAGGGAATAGGAGCGAGTTCTTCCGTGCGTCCGCTTGTTGTAAAAGACCGTGGCAGTTCGCTTTTTACATTTTTCGCAGAACATAGAAAATCCTTTCGTGATTCCATTTTCTATATTATAACGCGTGGGCGCGGCGAAGCTTGTCACAATCTCTGTACGGGGGGATTTTTAATGAATCACATCATAGAAAGCAGGATCTGCTTGAAGATCTGTGCGCGAACGGTTTTTCTGCCCGCGGGAGTGATGTCGGCGAGTGCGGAGGCACTCATTGCGGCGGCGGCAATGCCTGCCTCGCGCTTGGTGAGCAGCTCGTTGTCGCAAAGGTTGCGCAGATACGCGATCGCCTCTCCCTCGTCGATCTCATCTCCGATGGCACAGAAGAAATGCATCAGATATTCGTTTCGTCCCATCTGCTTGCGGACGATTCGGATACAGCCGCCGCCTCCGCGCTTCGATTCGATCACGTATCCTCGCTCGGGTGTGAATCGGGAGGAAATGACGTAGCTGATCTGGCTTGGCACACATCCGATGCGATTTGCCATTTCGTTGCGTTGCAGCTCCAGAATTCCGTTGCTCTCGTTGAGCATTTCTTCAATCATTTGCGCAATATAATCTGCTAACATATCGGTTCTCCTTGCTTTTTGACTTTCTTTGACCTTGTGGCTTCATTATAATCCAAAAGTCAAACAAAGTCAAAGTCAAATAAAGTCAAAACAAATGAAAGAAAAGCGATGAGAGCGGATTAGAAGGATTTATCTATGCTTTTTCTCATAAAATCGAGCTTTTTTAAAAATCAGGATCAAATGCCCGCTTTTTGAAATTGGCTTGGAAGAACGCGATCTTTTTGGCGTCTGCTTGACAAGGCGAGGGAAGTGTGCTATAATAAATAAAATGAACGAAACAAAGGAAAGGAGGGGGACCATGGCGGAAGAAAAGTCTCCTCATACCCGTTATCCACGTCTCTTTGCGGTCAATTCCCCCGAGGATCTTAAGGCGCTCCCGAAGCAGGAGCTGCCTCTGCTCGCACAGGAGATCCGATCGTATCTGGTTGAACGAGTGACCGAAAACGGCGGTCATCTTGCGTCCAATCTCGGTGCGGTTGAGCTTTCCCTTGCCATTCACCGCGTTTTTTCCACGCCGCACGACCACGTCGTGTTTGACGTTGGACATCAGGCGTATATTCATAAGCTCCTCACAGGCAGACGCGACCGCTTCGATACGCTCCGTCAGGGGGGCGGCATCAGCGGTTTCCCCAAGAGAAGTGAGAGTGAGCACGATTGCTTTGGCACGGGACATAGCTCCACCTCGCTTTCTGCGGCACTCGGCTTTGCGGAGGCAGATCGCATCAGCGGTTCGGATGCCTACACCGTCTGCGTGCTGGGCGACGGCGCTTACACGGGCGGTATGATCCACGAGGCGCTCAACAACTGCCGAAAAAATCTTCGTCTGATCATCGTTCTCAATGAAAACGAGATGTCGATCTCCAAGAACATCGGGCGCTTTGCCAAGGAGCTTTCGCACATCCGCGCCTCCAAGGGCTATTTCCGTACCAAAAACGCCACCACGTCGGTCCTGCGCCATATTCCGCTGATCGGCAAACCGCTTATGCGCGGCTTGGTGCGTCTCAAGGTCGCGCTCAAGGCGGCACTCTACGGCAGTAACTACTTTGAAAATCTCGGGCTTTACTATCTCGGCCCCGTGGACGGAAACGATGAGGCGGCGGTAGAGCTGCTGCTCCGACAGGCAAAGGAGAGCGGACAGAGCTGCATCATCCACCTCAAAACCAAAAAGGGAAAGGGGTACGCGCCCGCCGAGAATACACCGACGGTCTATCACGGAATGTCGCCCGCATCGAGCAAAAAGAAGAGCGGCTCGACCTTCTCGGAGATCTTTGGAGAGACCTTGGCCGAGCTTGCGGCAGAGGATGGACGTATTTGTGCCATTACGGCGGCAATGGCGGAGGGAACGGGATTGACTCGCTTCCGCGCACAGCATCCCACGCGCTTTTTTGACGTTGGAATTGCAGAGGAGCACGCAGTCACCTTTGCGGCAGGACTTGCGGCAAACGGATGCCGACCTGTGGTGGCGCTTTATTCCACCTTCCTTCAGCGCGCATACGATAATATCATTCACGACGTCGCTCTCCAGCGGCTTCCCGTGGTCTTTTGTATTGACCGCGCAGGACTTAATGCCGCGGACGGCGCGACACATCACGGTATTTTTGACGTTGCCTTTCTCTCCGAGATTCCCGAGCTGGAGCTTTACGCACCGATCACGGAGGAATCGCTCAAGCGCACGCTGAAAAATGCGCTCAAGGCGAATGCGCCCGTTGCCATCCGCTATCCGAACGGTTGCGAGGATGCGGAGGTTGTACAAGCCTTTTATCACGCAGACCTTGACGAATTGCGCACCGTGCGTGCGAATTTTGAAAAGGGAGCAGCGCTTGATGCCGTCATTATCACGCACGGCAGAATCGTGACCGAGGCGCTCAAGGCGCAAAAAATGCTGGCAGAGCGAGGCGTAGCGTTCGGGATCCTTCTGCTTGAGCAGCTCAAGCCCTACGAAAAGATCGCCGCCGAGGTAGCGGAGCTTTTGCCGAAGGGCGAGGCAACCGTCCTCTTCCTTGAGGAGGAGGTGCGCGCGGGCGGTATGGGAATGATGCTTTCCAACGCACTCGCACCCTACGGCGTGATGAAAAATAAGAGCCAACGCTTTATCGCACTCGATAATTCCTTCGCCATCCAGGACAAGCACGAGCCGATCTTTGCTTCCTTCGGTATGGACGCACGATCCATTGTTGAGGCAATTATGGATTGATAAAAACGAGGAGAGAGCGCCCCTTCTTTCAAGAAGGGGCGCCCTCTTTTTATATATACGGTCACTTTTTATAACACAAAAAATTTGATTGGCTTTACGGCGAGACCCGAGGGGAACTCGAGGACTTCACCGAGGGCAAAGAATTCTCCGCCCTGTGTGGAAAGCCTCACCCGTGCCCCGACGGGAAGTGTGGATTGGAGCTTTTTGAGATAGATCTCACACCCGTTGCGACAGAGCTTTTCGTAGAATGCGGGGAGACGAAGCTCCGAAAGCTCGGAAAAGAGGGATACGGTGGGGATGAGGAGAGAGAGCCTTTCCTCGTCGCTCATTTCCTCCAATTGCGACACCGTATATGCGTTTTCGATGGAAAAATCGCTCACCTGCGTGCGTTCAAGAGAATACATTACACCGCCGCAGCCGAGTGCGGCACCGATGTCGGCGCAGAGCGTGCGGATGTAGGTGCCTCCCGAGCAGGTGACCTCAAGCGTATAGTCGGCAGGGGATTCGGTGGGCGCTGCCGTGAGCGAAAAGATCTCGATCGGACGCGGCTTTCTTTCCACCGTCACACCCTGGCGCGCAAGATCAACGAGCTTTTGTCCTCCGACCTTGAGCGCACTGTACATCGGCGGGATCTGCTCGATCTTGCCGCGAAAGCGAGGAAGAACGGCATCAAGCGCATCGCCTGAGGGAATGCGATCGGTATGCGTGAGCGTGGTGCCTGTGGTATCCTCGGTGTCGGTGGTCAACCCGAGCCGAAGACCTGCGCGATAAGTCTTGCGATCGGTGACGAGGTACTCGCACGCCTTTGCCGCGCGCCCGAGCAGGACGACCAGAACTCCCGTTGCCATTGGATCGAGCGTGCCCGTGTGACCGACCTTTTTGGTATGATAGAGCTTGCGGATCTTGCCGACAATATCGTGGGAGGTCACCCCCGCGTGCTTGTTTACGAGCAATACGCCGTCCGGCTCAAAAAAATCTGTGCGGTTCATTTTCTGAGGATCAGGTCATCGAGATGACGCTTTCGGACAAAGTGGATACCGTTTTCACGGTAGTAGGAAACGTCGCCGTCGGGAGCGGGCGAGGTGATTCTGACCTCCTCGTCGGGCTTGCCGAGCGCGAGCACGAGCTGAGGCGTGATGCCGTTGGGGAGAGCGAGAATTTCGGGCAGCGTCTCACGCGAAAAGCTGGTCATCATACAGCCGCCAAGCCCTGCCTCGGTCGCGGCAAGCATGATCGCCTCTGCCGCGATCCCTACGTCGATCAGGAATCCGTCTGCGGCGGGCGTGACGTTGCGATCGGTGCAGATGACGATAAACGCGGCGGGGCCGTGACCGTCGGGCGGGAGCTTGACCACGTCGCGGATCTTGGTTGCCCAACGAACGTTGCCCTGCACGGCACAAACCTCGTCGCGGTCGGTGACAAGGCGGAATTTGAGCATCTGAAAATTGAGGCTGGATGCGGTCACACGCGCATGATCGACCAGCTCACGGAGACCGTCCTCCGACAGGCGAACGGAGGGATCGAAGCTGCGGAAGCTTCGGGATGCGAGAATCAGATCCTTTAGCATAATTTATCTATCCTTTTTTGAATCGAATTTTTAACTGTGGGGGACTTTTCTTTCAAAAAGCCCCCCACGTTGCGTAATTTACTTCAATAACGAACCCACGCGGAGTAGATGACCTGCCCCTTTTCGGAGAAGTTGCGCTCATACTCGGTCATAACGTTGTCGACGTTCTTTTCGGAGTTGTGAAGATCGCGCGTTTGCCACTCTACTATGAGTCCGCACGCCTCAAACTGCTCAAGACTGAAGTCGAAAAGACCTTCGTTGTCGGTCTTGAGCTTGAGCATACCGTGCGGCTTTAAGACCTTGCGGTAAAGCTCAAGGAAGCCCGCGTGCGTCAGTCTGCGCTTTGCGTAGCCCTTTTTGGGCCACGGATCGCTGAAGTTGAGGTAGAGACAATCGACCGAGCCCTCGGGGAACCACGCGGCTACGTTGCGCGCGTCGCCGATCAGGAAGCGGAGGTTGTCATCGCGTCCGTCCTTTGCTGCCATCGCCTTTTCAAGCGCCAGGCAGGCAACGTCGGGAACGCGCTCCATTGCGATCCAATTGCAACCGGGGTGCTTTGCCGCCATTCCGACCGCAAAATCACCCTTACCGCATCCGATCTCCAAATGGATGGGACGCTCTTTTTGAAAGAATTCCTGCGGATCGAGCGATGCGGGTGCATCCTCGGTCTCCGTGGGAACGGGGATCAGAATTTCCTTGCACGCGTCGATTCGCTCGGCACCGTGCTTTTTTCTTCTCATTCTCATGGTGTAGGGAAGTGCCTTTCTGTAAAATCGGGGGATCAGAGCGCTTCGATCAGCGCGCAGAGCTTGTCGATCTCCGCGTCTGCATCACGCCACCAATCCATGCTCCACATACGCTTGATGCGCCAACCGCGGGATTCGAGGTACTTCTGGCGGTGGTAATCGCGCTCGCGTGCGGATTTGGATGCCTTGTAGAGCTTACCGTCGCACTCGATTCCGAGCACGTACTTGCCCTCCTTGCGTACGGCAATGTCAATGCGATAGCCGCCGATTCCGACCTGCGTATCGATCTCGTAGCCGCGTGCGCGGAGTGCCTCGGCAACCTTTTGCGCGTATTCGGTTTCGAACGCCGCGGGCATAATACCGAAGGTCTCGCCGAAGGAGCGAAGGATCAGCTCTGCCTCCTCCTTGTTGCCGTCGCTGATCGCGAATGCGTATTCAAGGTATCTCTTGAGGATCTTCGGTCCGTCGTTCTTTGCGTCCTCAAGAGACAGCTCTGCGGGACGGAAGGAGGTGACGATATGGATCTTTTGCTTTGCGCGGCTGATCGCAACGTTGAGTCGGTTTTCGCCGCCCTTCTGGTTGAGCCAGCCGAAGTTGTGCATCAGCTTGCCGCGGCGGTTCTTGGCATAACCGATGGAGAACATCACCACGTCACGCTCGTCACCCTGTACGCTTTCGATATTCTTGACGAAGAGACCGGTGTCCTCGCCGTTATCCTTGCGTGCCATTTCCTGACGGACGGCAGTTCCGAAGGCGGGGTCCTTGATGCTCTCTTCATCGATGACGTCATAGATGAGATCGCGCTGGGAGGCGTTGAAGGTGATAATTCCGATGGTCTCGCGGTTCTTGCGCGTTTTGAGGAACTCGCGGAGCAGGGCAACGACGCGCTCTGCCTCCACGCGGTTGGAACGTCCTTCCCAAACCGCCTCGTTCACGAGATGAACCTCGATGGGAGGCTTTTCGGGAACGTCGGTGTTGGGGGCGACGAAGAGTCGACCCTTGTAGAAGGCGTAGTTGGAGAAGTCGATCAGCTCCTCGTATTTGGAGCGGTAGTGCGTGTTGAGCAGAACGTCGGGATAGCGGAAGCGTGCGAGGTCGAGCAGACTCTCCTCCTCGAGTGCTGCGGCGATCTCCTCATCCTCGTCGTATACGTCGGGATCAAGATCGAAGCGACCTTCACCGAGGCTGGAGGGGCGGAGCTGCTTGTGGTCACCCGCAATTACGACCTTCTTTGCACGGATGATGGAGGGAATACCCTTTTCAATATAGAGCTGGGATGCCTCGTCAAAGATCAGAAGATCGAACATTCCGCTCTCACGGGGCAGGATCTCGGAGACCGCCTCGGGCGTCATCAGCCAGATCTTTACTGCCTTGAACAGCTCAAAATCAAATTTGGAAACAAATTTTGCAATGCTGGGACGGCGACGGCTCTCGATGACGCGATGGATCTCTCCCTTGCGCTTGGATGCCGTAATGAAGCGGACGTTCTCGGCAAGTACGCCTGCAAGACGGTCGCGCGTGAGTGCCTGCTTCTTCTGAATGCCGCGCTCGATGGTGTCGATGATACGGTCGAATGCCGCAACCTGCGGAATGAGTGTGCGGTTTGCCATCTCAAAGCGCTGGATGTGTTCGAATACGAGCGTGTTGTAAAGCTCGTCGTTCCACTCGGTCACGCTGCCGCCGCAGATCTTGTGGATCCTGCGCAGTGCGGTGAGATAGGTGTTTTCACCGGGGGTGAGGGAGGTGACGAGGGGCTTGAGGTTTGCGTAGCCTGCCGCGTATTCCTTCAGGCTCTGCTTGACTGCCTCGGGCTGCTCCATAATGAGACGGAAGGCATACGAGCCGGTCTTTTCAAAGTAATCGCGTACGCCCTGCAGAATGCTCTTGCGGAGGCGGCGCTTGGAGAAGAGACGGGAGAGGAAGGGGAGAGATCTCCATTCGTCTGCCTTGAGCATCAGATCGTCGATCGAATCCGAGAGAAGAATGAGATCGTAGCTGGAGAGATTGTCTCTCATACGCGTAAACCACGGATATTTTTCTACTGTGACCTGATAGAGATCGAGGCTATCGGTGAGCTGGCTGTTTGCAAAGCGCTTATGGATCGCCGCGACCTCGTTATACTGAAGCGCGAGGATCTCGGGGGACATCACGGTGCGGATGGTCTTGTAGGTCTTGATCTGCTCGTGATTGCCGAGATTGATGCGGCGGTTTTCCATATAGAGCTTGTAGGGCTCAATGCCGAATTCACCGGGGGTGAAAAGCTTTTCCTTGATGTTTTCGAGCGTTGCGACCTCTACGTCGATCTCGTCTGCGATCGCGTTGGTGTCGGGCGTTTCAAGAGGTGCGGCGTTATCGCTGCTGTAGAAGAGACGCTCAAGCTGCGCGTAGAAGAGGTTCTTGTTGTTCGCGTCGTCGAGCATCATCGCATAGCGGGAAAGATTGCCGAGACGGGAATAAACGACGTCGAGAGCGGTCTTCTTTTCGGAGACCATGAGCACGGTGCGGCCACGGTCTGCAAATTGCGTGATCAGGCTGGTAATGGTCTGGGATTTTCCTGTGCCGGGAGGGCCCTCGATGACCAGCTCATCCATTTTCTCCGCGGCGTCGAGAACTGCCTCCTGCGCGCCGTTGAGCGTATTGATATAGGTCAGATCGCGCTCGCTGATCTCAAGCTTTTTATCGGGGTGGTTGATCTCCAGCTCGCTTGCGTTCGGCTCGGAATAGAAATCGGTCTCGCCGTAATCCGAAACGAGATCCGCAACGAGACGGTTGACGAGTCCGCGATCAAGCAGAGCGTCAAAGTCGCGCTGGATGGAGTTGGAATATGCGGGGAATTTACCGATGACGATGTTGGGCACGAGCTTGAGGGTTCCGCGCGTGTAGTGCGGGAAGGATTCGCCGGGATACTCCTTGAACTTCTTGAGCGAGGGATCGTCGGGATGCTCGATGCGAATGTCGTTTTGCGCGTAAAAATCGATGACGTATTGCAAGAACGAGTCTCTTTCGCACTCCTCCACACTGCAATCGGGGAGGGGCGAGATGATGCCGTTGAACTTGTTGTGTGCGAGGATGAGCGTGCTGTTGAAGATGACGTCACGCGTGGGATCGGCGCAAACCGTGATCGACGCGGTGGTTCGGTCAAGCGTGACGGGGAAGAGGCAGAGAGGCGCGCGGATCCCGAAGTCGCCTCCTACAAGGCAGCCTTGTACGAAGGGGTAGCCGACGTAGAGATCGTTCTGACCCTTGTCGCGCAGCTCGCGGTAGGTCTCGCGGAGGAGCGCCGTCAGATTCTTGTAGCGCTCTCTTGCGGGATCGACACGGGGAAGATCCTGGTCGGTCACGTCGGCAACGACGAGAGAGTCGCGACCGTCGAAAATGAGCGAGAGCGGATCGTAGCGGTCGAGCGGATCGCAGATGTCCACGGCATACTTTGAGGAAAGCTTGGGGAGAAAGAGCATACGGTTGTTGCGATTGAGATTGATGAGCTTCTTGGAAAGCTCACGCAGAGTCTCCATCACGCTGTTGCCGCCGATGGGCGCAGGCGCGGGCTTCTCACTCTCGGG
This sequence comes from Eubacteriales bacterium, assembly GCA_045632205.1. Lineage (GTDB taxonomy): Bacteria > Bacillota > Clostridia > Oscillospirales > CAG-272 > UMGS1865. The sequence continues at coordinate 25,712 of JAZQWH010000037.1, read as the reverse complement.
CGCAAGAATTTTGAGGAATTCCGCCGAATACTTTTCCACGAATGCGGGGCCTACGCCGGGTACGGAGAAGAAATCCGATGCCTTTTGCGGCATCAGACGGACGATCTCGGAGAGAGAATCGTCGTTGCAGATAACGGGCGTGCGGCCTGTTGCAAGCTTCTCTCGCTCACGCAGAGATTGGCGCAGAGCGACCAGACGGTCATACAGTTCGTTTGGCATTTTGTTGTCCATGAAAGCCTCTTTCCAAAGCCGATCCGAGGGTGGCTCGGCTTTTTTGTCGATACAGAAACAGTATAACATATTTTCCCTCGTCCGTCAAGGCGTTTTTGTAAATTTGAATGGGAAAAGAGGCGAGGATCGCGCCAAAGGGAGGCTCGGATCCCGCAGAATCCTTGTGCAATCGCGTGCGCCTCAAAAAGGCGAAAAAAATTGAAAAAAATCATAAAAAATCTCAAATTTTTTTCAAAAAACTATTGCATATTTGTGAAAGATATAGTATAATATACTCATCGGTGGTGCAAAGTGGTGAAAAATGACGCTCAGTGGAGCAAATGTGGCGAACTGAACGGCAAAAACCGCAGCACAATACAAGCAAGGAGGCAAGCGAGAATGCTCGGCGGCGAATTCAGACATAATCTCGATTCCAAAAACAGAATATTCATTCCCGCAAAGATGCGCGACGCACTCGGAACGACCTTCGTGGTCTCCAAGGCGCTCCGTCAGAAATGTCTGGCGGTCTACTCGCTTGAGGAGTGGGATAAATACATGGAGCCGATCTTAAAGCAGAACGGAAACCTCCGTGAACGCACCCTCCGCTTCCTCAATGCATCCTCCGCAGAGGTCACGCCCGATTCGCAGGGAAGAATCGTGCTGCCCAAGCACCTTGTGGAGTATGCGGGCATCGATAAGGCTCTCGTTGTGGTCGGCTGCTACAATCGTGCGGAGATCTGGAGCGAGGAAGCATACGATCTGCTCAATGCAAACGACGACGATCTCGCTTCGATGATCGCAGAGCTTGAATCCTTTGGTCTTTGATGAGGTGTGATATGGAAGAAAAGATTTCCTTTTCGCACCGATCGGTTCTTTTGGATGAATGTATGGAGGGGCTTGCCATTCGTCCCGACGGCATTTATATAGACGGTACGGCGGGTGGCGCGGGGCATAGCTCCGAGATCGCACGCAGGCTTGGCGAGGGCGGACTTCTGTTGGCACTCGACCAGGACGACACCGCGGTTGCGGTTGCAACCGAGCGACTTTCTGTGTTTGGAGAACGTGCAAGAGTGGTTAAATCCAACTTCTGCAACCTGGATCGGGTGTGCGAGGAGCTTGGAATTGAGGAGATCGACGGACTTCTGCTCGATCTCGGCGTTTCTTCCTATCAGCTTGATACGGCGGAGCGCGGATTTTCCTATCAGGCGGACGCACCGCTTGATATGAGAATGGACCGTACCCGACCGCTGACGGCGAGAACGGTTGTGAATGAATACACGGAGGATCGCATCCGAAAGATCCTCTTTGAATACGGAGAGGAGCGTTTCTCCTCAAGAATTGCATCGAATATTATTCGCGCGCGGGCACAGGCACCGATCGAAACCACAGGGGAACTGGTGGAGATCATCAAACGCTCGATTCCCGCGTCCTCCAGAGACGGCGGACACCATCCGGCAAAGCGCTCGTTCCAAGCGCTGCGTATTGAGGTGAATTCCGAGCTGGATGTGATCGCACCTGCGATCAGGTCCGCCGTTCGCCTTCTTCGTCGCGGTGGAAGAGTGGCGATCATCACCTTCCACTCGCTCGAGGATCGCATCGTCAAGCAGACCTTCGCAGATCTTGCAAGCGGATGTACCTGTCCGAAGAGCTTGCCTGTCTGCGTGTGCGGCAAAAAGCCTATCGTCAAGGTGGTTACGAGAAAGCCGATTCTGCCGAGCGACCTTGAATTGGAGGAGAATCCCCGCTCGAGAAGCGCAAAGCTTCGCGTGGCGGAAAAGCTGTGATATATATAAATGAAAGGAAAGAGAGCCATGGAAACGGTCGTCTTAAAGCAAGTGAATACCGTTGGCACGGGTGTGGAAGCGTCTGCTTTGGCATGTGTGCAGGCTCTCTCTTTGTCTTGTGAGGGAAGAGGACTCGCTTTTGCTGTCGCGCGCGACGCGCGTGAGCAGGAGCTTGCCGAGGAGGCAACCGCGGCGCTCGATCCCGTTGCATATCGCAAATCGATGCTCTCCGACGAGGCGGTCTCTAAAATGTACCGCGGCGGCAAGGAGCTGATGGACGGCGAGGATCTGCTCGGCTACTTTGAGGAGGCGAGACAGAAGCGACTTGAGACGAGCGATTTTTCGGAATTGGTCTCAATCTACGACACTGCCGATCCCTCTCGTGAGGAGGAGTTCGTTCCGAACACCGCGCTGGTGCTGGCGGAGGAGAAAAAGAAGCTCCTGCCCGTATCGGTTCGCGAGATGCCCGCATACCTCGTAAAAAAGGTAAAGACCTCCGCACCCGATTGGTTTGTGGGAGGCTACGTCAAGACGGCGAAAAAAGAGAAGAAATTTCCGCTCTCCGCGTTTGCAGCAATGATCGCGGTCGCGATCTCTCTTATGCTCATCGTGGCAAGCTCGGTTATGCTCACCCGTGCGGAGTCGCGTATCAACGCGCTCACGCTCGAGGCAGACGAGCTTACGGGAGAGATCGCAGAGCTTCGTTCCGACGTTGACGTGGAAAACGACCTGCTCCATCTGCGTGAGATCGCGGTCGAGGAGTACGGTATGGTGGACGAGGCGTACGTAAAAATGACCTATCTCGATACCGAGCGTGAGGACGTCATCGAGTCCTACGAGGAGGAATCGCGCGGAGGCATCGGTCTCTCGGCATTGCTCAGTGCAATCGGTATCAAGGATTAAAGCAGTCATAATCAAGCGAATTTGTCCATAAAATAAATAGCGACGGCGAGGCAGGGAGTACGGTTTCCCGCTTTCACGAAAAACCGAAAATTACGGAAAGAGAGCTGTATTATCTTATGGAAGAGAACAAGCAGATCCCCAATGAGGATGCAACCGAAGTGATCCATCCAAGGATCGTGCGACGTGGCACGGTCTTGATGACGATCGCGTTCTGCCTCTTGGGGCTGCTTTTGTTTCGGATCCTTTTATATCAAACCGTCGGATACGGAAAATATCAACAAAAGGTGATCGACCAGATGACCACGGAATCTGCGGTGCTGGCAGACCGAGGTAACATTTACGATGCAAACGGCGTCCTGCTTGCAACCAACGTCACCACCTACCGCGTGTTCATCACGCCCTCCGCAATTGCGGCGGCGCAGGTGGAAATGGATGCGCAGGGCGAGGGGATCCGATTGGATAGCCTGATCACCAATGAGCTGTCGGCGCTTTTGGCGGTGGAGCCCTCCTTTATTATGGAGCAGATGACCTACACCAAAAAGCTTGACAGAACGATTAAAAACAAGGTCAGCGAGGAATCGGCGGATGCCGTCCGTCAATCGATCGAGGATCACGGATGGAACCGATTCGTGCATCTGCAGGCAACCTCCACGCGCTATTATCCCTATTCCGCTCTTGCGGCGCACGTGCTTGGCTTTACGGGCAATGACGGAGACGGACTTTACGGTCTGGAATATTATTACAACGAGCAGCTCGCGGGCGTCAACGGAAGATACATTATTGCGCGCGATGCACAGGGCAACGAGATGCCCTACGGATATGAGGAATTTATTCCCGCGGAGGACGGCTATCACCTCAACACCACGCTTGACGTTTACGTGCAGGCCGCGCTTGACGAGGAAGTAAAGCGCGCGTACACCGAGGCAGGCGGCGAAAACCGCGCGGCGGGTGTCGTTATGAACGTCAATACGGGCGCGGTGCTCGGAATGTCGGTCTATCCCAATTTTAATCTCAACGATCCCTGGACGCTGGATGCGCAATCGCAGAAGCTGCTTCAGACAAGCGGCTATCCCGAGGGGAGCGATGCGTACGCATCGATGCGACAGGCGCTTTTGATGAATATGTGGTCGAATAAGGCGATCACCGAATCCTATATTCCCGGCTCGACCTTCAAGGTCGTTACGGCGGCAATGGTGCTTGAGGAGGCGGTCGTTTCGGTCGATCAAGGCTTTGATTGCCCCGGATACAAGGTGGTTTCGGGCAGAACCATTCGTTGTCATAAGCTCACGGGACACGGACATCTCACCTTCTCGCAGGGCATTCAGCAATCCTGCAACCCCGTGCTGATGTCGGTCGGACTTGCGCTTGGCGAGGATAAGTTCTACGGCTACCTCGGCGCGTTCGGCTATCTTGAAAAGACCAACGTCGATCTTCCCGGAGAGGGAACGGGCGTGTTTGCCGCGAAGGATTATTTCAGCGAGCTTGATCTTGCCATCTACGCATTCGGACAGAACTTCAACGTCACGCTGATGCAGCAGATCACGGCGGTCTCCGCAGTTGCAAACGGCGGATATCTTGTCAAGCCGCATTTCATCTCCTCCATTACCGATACCGACGGAACGCTGATCCGCAAGGTTGGCACAGAGGTTCGTCGCCAGGTGGTCAGCACCGAGACCTGCAAGACCGTTTCCGATATTCTCGAAAAGGGTGTTTCGGGAGACGGCGGTGCGAAAAACGCATACGTTATGGGCTATCGCGTTGCCGCCAAGACGGGTACCTCCGAGAAAAAGGAATACGAGTGCCCGCGTTGCGACAGTGTTGCGATCCCGATGACCGAAGGCGGTCACGCGCAGTATCAGTGTAGCGGATGCCAGCAGAGGGTTGGCGAGGACTCGCTTGAGCGTGACGAGCAGGGAAGGGCGATCCACAACTGTCCCTACTGTAAATATGCCCTCAAGGCACTCTATATCTGCAGCATTTGCGGCAGAGAGGGCGTGCTGAACAGCTTTGATAAAAGTGAAGATTTCGTTTGCTCCACGGTCGCGTTTGCGCCTGCGGAAAATCCGCAGTATGCCGTCATCATTATGGTCGACGAGCCGACCGAGGGTGTTCTTTACGGTAGCGTGGTCGCTGCCCCCTACGTTGCAAACGTGATGGAAAAAATCCTTCCGTACCTCGGTGTCGAGGCGATCTACTCCGATAAGGAGCTGGAGAAGATGGCGGTCACCGTTCCGCAGGTGCTCAATTGGAGCGTCAGTGCGGCAAAGAAGTCCTGCGAGAGTCGCGGACTTGAGGTGGTCGTGGTCGGAGAGCCCGTCGGCGTTGTCAGACAGATGTATCCCGCAGGCGGAACGGTTGTGGAAAAGGAATCGGGCAAGGTTTATCTCTACACGACAAAGGACGAATCGGTCCGCGAGACCGTAACGGTTCCCCGATTGACCGATCTTTCCGCGGTTGCGGCAAACAGTACGCTCGTCAAGAACGGGCTCAATATCCGTATTCACGGAACCAAGAACTATATGAGCGGTACGGGAGCAGTGGTTGTTGAGCAATCGGTCGCACCGGGAACGGTGGTGCCGAAGGGAACTGTGGTGGAGGTCACCTTCCGCTATCTCAACGAGGACGATTACTACGAGGAGTAACCTCGAAAAACGTGAAAAAAAACCGAGCCTTTCGGTCGGACGTGAAACAGAATCTATCCGACGGAGGCGAATATGAAGCTAACAGATCTTTGCCGCGCGGCGGGGCTTTCCTGTCCCGCAGGTGCGGAAAATACGGAAATTGCGCGTGTGGTTGCAGATTCTCGCGAGGAGATGCAGGGGGCGATCTTCGTTTGCATACGCGGAGCAAGACACGACGGTGGGGATTTTGCGCGAGAGGCGCTGGAGCGCGGAGCAAAATTTCTTGTCGTGGAGAAAGGCGGACTTCTGACGGGATACGAAAAAAGGTGTATCTCCTGCACGGATCCCCGACTTGCATATGCGCGGATGCTCTATGCGCTCAGCGATTCTCCCGATCGCGGAATGAAGCTTGTGGGCGTAACGGGAACGAACGGAAAAAGCACCGTTACCTATCTGGTCTATCGGATCCTGCTTGCCGCGGGTCATTCCTGCGGATGGATCGGAACGCTCGGGTGCTTCCTTGACGGGGAAGAGATCGATTGCGCGGGGCGCGATCCGAGTGCGAATATGACCACGCCCGAGCCTGAGGTGCTTTACCGCGTGCTTATGCAAATGCGGGAGAGAGGTGCCGAGTACGTTGTGATGGAGGTTTCCTCCCACGCGCTCGCTCAAAATCGGGTGGAGCCGCTGCGCTTTGCGGTCGGCGCGTTTACCAATCTGACTCCCGAGCATCTCGATTATCATCGGAATATGAAAGCCTACGCAGAGGCAAAGGCGAGACTGTTTTTGCAGAGCGAGATCTCTGTGGTGCATACGCTCTCACCTGCGGCGGAAAAAATGCTCGAGGCGGCGGGAGGGGGCGCGCGAACGCTCACGCTCGACGGCAACGGCGACTATTTCATTACCGATTTGATCTTGAAGAAAACGGAAATTACTTACCGCCTGCACACGCCGCACGGCACGCAGGACATCAAATCCCTGCTCATTGGCAGGATCGGCGCGGAAAATACCGCACTTGCTTCGGCAATTGCTGTGGAGCTTGGCGTGGAGTTGCCGACTGTGGCAGGGGCACTCGCAGACCTGCGAGGGGTAAAGGGAAGGATGGAGCAGATCAATCTGCCGTCCGATGCGGACTTTACGGTTTTGATCGATTACGCACATACGCCCGATGCGCTGGAGCGTCTCCTTTTGGAGCTTCGGGAGGTTGGAGCTCGGATCACCTTGCTTTTCGGATGCGGCGGAGACCGTGACCGAGGAAAGCGTCCGCTGATGGGGCAGATCGCATCTGCCTATGCGGATCGGATCATCCTCACGAGCGACAATCCGCGCACGGAGGACAGGGAAGCGATCCTGAGAGAGATCCTTTCGGGGGTCGATCGGGATGCCGACTGCACGGTCATTGCAGACCGACGGGAGGCGATACGGTATGCGGTTTTGACCGCAGAACGCGGGGATACGTTGATCCTTGCGGGAAAAGGACACGAGGAATACGAGCTTGATGCGTACGGCAGACATCCCTTTTCGGAGCGGGATACGGTTCTTGCCGCGTACGCCGAGCGAAGGGATCAAAAACAAACGGAGAGGTGAATTGCGATGAAAACTTATTTCAGCTTTGGTGCCGTTACACCCGCAGAGCTTGCAAAAATGTGTGATGCTACTGCGGTTTATGGAGATCCATCCTCCGTCAAGGTGCAGAGCATTTGCACCGATTCGCGTGAGGCGGATGCGGATAGCGTATTCTGTACGCTTCGCGGAGAGCGCGCGGACGGACATAACTATATCGAGGGCGCCTGCGAGCGCGGATGCCGCGTGATCCTTTGTGAGGAATACCGCGAGCCGATCGCCGCAACGGGTGCGGTCGCAATTATGGTCAAGGACGTTGAGGCTGCTTTGGCGCGTCTGGCGTTTCACTATATGGAAGCGCTTGATTGCAGGACGGTTGCCGTGACGGGAAGCGTTGGAAAGACGACCACCAAGGATATGATCGCCGCCGTTCTTTCGGTCAAATACTCCGCGTTTCGCACCAAGGGCAACTTCAACAGTGTCATCGGAATGCCGCTTTCAATGCTGGAGATCCCCAAGGATGCGGAATATTCCGTTCTGGAAATGGGAATGAGCGGCTTTGGAGAGATCGAGCGTCTCTCGCTCACCGCACAGCCCGATATCGCGGTCATTACCACCATCGGTACCTCGCATATGGAAATGCTTGGTTCAAGAGAGAATATTTGTCGCGCAAAGCTGGAGATCCTATGCGGACTCAAGCAGGACGGAATTTTACTGCTCAACGGAGACGAGCCGCTGCTCGCCAACGTCAATGGCAAAAGTTACAAGACCGTTTATATTTCCGCCGAGCGCGAGGATACGGACTTTTATGCAAAGAATATCAGAGTGGATGCCGATTGCACGCGCTTTGACATCGTTTCAGGCGGTGAAGTAGTCACCGATCTCTGCGTGCGCGTCGTCGGACGGCACAACGTCTATTCCGCACTGTTCGCTTATGCGGTCGGTAAGCTTTCGGGAATGACGGCGGAGGAGATCCGCGAGGGACTTTTGCGCTTTGCGCCCGAATTGATGAGACAGAATATCATCACGATCGGAAAAATGACCGTGATGGAGGATTGCTATAACGCATCTCCCGAGTCGATGACCGCGGCGATCGACGTGCTGGACGCATACAGACGTCTGCGCGGTGGCAGAACGGTCGCGGTGCTGGGAGATATGCTGGAGCTGGGTGAAGAAAGCTCGGCTCTGCACCGACAGGTCGGTGCGCATTTTGCCAAGCGCGAGATCGATATGCTGATCACGCTGGGCAAGGGCGGAAGCTTTATTGCCGTTGGCGCAATGCAATGCGGCGTCAAGGCGGATCGCATCTACAATTTCCCCTACTATGAGGATCTGATCGATCAGATCGGCGCGCACCTGCTTTCCACGCTTTGCGATGGAGACGTGGTGCTTTTCAAGGCGAGCCGATCGGTCGGGATCGAGCGACTCATCGAGTATCTCAAGCAGCACGTAAAGGAATAAAATCAAACGAACGTTAAAGGAGAGCTTTTCGGATATGCCTGATTTTACGGTTTCGGTTGCCGTTGTCGCGGCTGCAATTTTGCTTCTGACAGCGGTTTCAGAGTATTTTTTGATCAAAATATTGCGCGCGCACCGTGTCGGGCAAAGGATCCTTGAGATCGGGCCGAGCTGGCACAAGGAAAAAGAGGGAACTCCCTTTATGGGCGGTCTCGGCTTTATCCTCGCAACCCTCGCCGTGATGGCGGTCTACTTTGTGATCCTTGCGATCCGAGGAGAATCTGCCAATTATATTCCGCTCGCGCTCACCCTCGGCTTTGCGGTTGCAAACGGTGGGATCGGCTTTGTGGACGATTATTGCAAGCTGCAAAAAAAGGCGAACGAGGGCTTGACCTCTCGTCAGAAGCTCGTGCTTCAGTTCGCGGTTGCAGCGGCATACGTCATTGTGATGTCCTATACGGGCAATGCAAGCACGGTCTTGCATCTCCCCTTCACACGCATTTATTTTGACCTTGGCGTGTTCTTTTATCCCGTCGTCCTGCTTGTGCTGGTCGGCGTGGTGAACGGTGCCAATCTGACCGACGGAGTTGACGGACTTGCAGGCTCTGTAACGGCGATCATCGGCGGCCTTTACGCGCTTCTCGGCTTTGTACGCGGAAGCGAGCAGGTTGCCCTCCTTGGTGTGATCCTGATTGGCGGCTGCCTCGGCTTCCTCATCTTCAATTTCCATCCCGCCAAGATCTTTATGGGGGATACGGGCTCGCTCTTCCTCGGTGCGCTTGTCATCGGCGGAGCGTTTATGATGGGGGATATCGGCGCGGGCATTCTGCTCTCCCTCGTTTTTATCATCGAAATGTTCTCCAGCTTTTTGCAGATTTTCTGCTTTAAGGTGTTCCACCAAATGCGCCTGTTCCGTATGGCGCCTCTGCACCATCATTTTGAAAAATGCGGATGGAACGAATACACCGTTGTTGCGGTGTTCTCGCTTGCCGAGCTTCTTTTCTGCACGCTTGCGTATTTTTCTCTATAAAAAACGATTTTTAACGAAAGGCTTTGTCTGATGAACGACGAAAGAAACATAGTTGCGGCACGGCGAAGACTTTCGCTCAAGCCCAAAAAGGCGGCACCGCCCGCCGAGACACCCGACCCGAAGGAGATCGATCCCCGTCTGCTTGCAAAGGGACAGATCGATATTCCAATGCTTCTCATCACCGCAGGTCTCGTCCTCTTCGGATGCGTGATGATCTACAGCGCCTCCTCGGTCTACGCGGAATTCTATCACGATGACAACACTTACTTCATCACGCGTCATCTGGTGTTTCTGCTGATGGCGGTTGCGTTCACATTTTTTATCGTCAAATACTGCACTCCGAAATTCTGGGAGGATTTCGGTGTGATCCTGTACGCCGCCTCGGTGGTCCTGCTTCTGCTGGTCCTGGTGATCGGAAGCGATCTTGGAAGCGGTGCGAAAAGATGGCTTGATTTTAAGATCATTACCATCCAGCCCTCGGAAATTGCAAAAACGGCACTCGTGCTTGTGCTTGCAAAATATATGTCGAGCTTTGAAAAGCCGATCATCTCCACGCATAAATTCGGCGGAAGCTTCCGCTACGGCGTGGTTTATCCCGGTATGATCATGGGTGTTCTGATCCTGCTCGTCGCGGCGGAAAAGCACATTTCGGGTATTATGATCCTCGGTATGCTCGGTGCATCGGTTATGATCGTGGGAGGTACACGGTGGCGCTACATTATCGGCGCGCTTGTCCTGCTTGCTTGCGCCGCGTGCGTACTGATTCTGGCATTCCCATACGCGCAGGCACGCGTTACGACCTGGCTCTTTATCGAGGAGGCAGACCCGCTCGGCTCCGCGTGGCAGACCCTGCAGGGGCTTATGGCGATCGGCTCGGGCGGATTTTTCGGCACGGGACTCGGGAACAGCCGACAGAAGTTCGGATACGTCTCTCAGCCGCAGAACGATTTTATCTACACCATCGTTTGCGAGGAGCTTGGATTTGTCGGCGCATTTGCCGTTGTGTTCCTGTTCGGACTTTTCGTGTGGCGCGGCTTTTACATCGCACGGCACGCTCCCAACAGATGTAATGCGCTCATCGTTTACGGTCTGACCTTCAAGGTCATTCTTCAGGTCATTCTCAACATTGCCGTTGTGACCAATTCCATGCCCAATACGGGCATTGCGCTCCCGTTCTTCAGCTATGGAGGAACCTCGCTGATGCTTCAGATCCTTGAGGTCGGTATCATTCTTGCCATCTCTCGGTATTCGACGGGAAAGCGCGTATAAATTCGTAACAGAAAGGAAGATCTACATGAAAAGAATCAGAACGCGTAATTTCTTTCGTACGCTCAAAATCGCAGGCGGCTTTTGTGCAAGCTTCCTTTTGTGGATGCTCGTGCTTGGCAGACGCCTTGCGGCAGATCATTTTGACGGTGTGACGGTGGGCGTTTTTGCGGTGCTTGCGGTTGCCGCGGCGAGCTTTCTGGCATTCAGCTTCGTTCCGTATTTCAGGGGCGACCGCCGTTGGTATTCCATTTCCGCAATGCTTACAAGTGTGTTCTTTATCAGCCTCGTCCTGCTCTGGAACGCGGCTCCGATGCCCGAAATGGTGGTATGAAAATGAAAGTAATTCTGACAGGCGGCGGTACGGCGGGGCATATCAATCCCGCGCTTGCCATCGCGGAAACGATTTTGCGATACGCGCCCGATTCCGAGATCATATTCGTCGGAAACAAACGCGGCAAGGAGACCGATCTTGTCCCGCGTGAGGGCTATTCACTCTATTTTACGAAATCCAAGGGGATTGACAGGAACGGAAAAAGCGCGATCGTTCGCACGCTCAAGCGTGTTGCTCCCTCCAATCTCCACGCATATTGGCTTGCGGCAACCTCTCCTTATATGCCGAGAACGGTGCGGATCTTAAAGGAGTTTCAGCCCGATCTTGTCATCGGCACGGGGGGCTATGCCTGCTGGCCGATCATGGCGGCGGCAACCCGTATGGGCTATTGCACGGCGGTGCACGAATCCAACTCCGTTCCGGGGCTCGCCATCCGAAGGCTGCAGGATAAGGTGGATGACATCTGGGTCAACTTCCCGAAAACGGCAGAGCGAATTGCCGCCAGGGAAAAGACCGCGGTGGTCGGAAATCCTCTGCGGCTCGGATTTGCATCGGTCTCCTACGAGGAGGCAAGAAAAAGACTTGGAATTTTGCAAAGCGAGCGCTTTATCCTCTCCTTTGGCGGTAGCCTCGGTGCGGAGGAGGTCAGCCTGGCGGCGCTTGAGCTGATGCGCGATTACTCCTCCAAAACGGCGGGGATCCGTCATCTTCACGCAACGGGAAAGAAGGATTATGCCAAGATCAAAAAGCAATACGATCAGTACGCGCTGCGTGAGGCAAGCGGCTGTATTCTGACCGATTATATCTACGATATGCCCCTGCAGATGGCGGCGGCGGATCTTGTGATCTCCCGTGCGGGCGCGATGACGCTCTCCGAGCTGGCAAGAATGAAAAAATGTGCCGTCCTGATCCCGTCTCCCAACGTCGCGGAGAATCATCAGTACCACAATGCAAAGGAATTTGCAGACGCCTCGGCGGCGGTTCTGGTGGAGGAAAAAACGCTGACGGAGGGAAGGCTGACCGAGGAGACACGCAAGCTTCTCGGGGATGGAGCCCGTATGAAGCGGATGCAGGAGGCGATCGGTGGGTTTGCGCCCGACGATCCCAACCGCATCATCTGGGAGCGGATCGTTGCTCTGACAAAAAAATAATCAAAAAAGGGAAGTGAAAAAAGAATGAACCGACAAGACCAACCTCAAAAGCCCGAATCGCGGGAGCCTGTCGCGAGGATCGTGGATGAAGCCGAGGATCCCTCGCTCCATCCCGTAACCAGGAGAAATCTTAAGAAAACGCAGAAGAAGCTTGCCGTGATGCGCCTTGTGATGATCGGCTTGATCTCCGCGATCCTGATCGTGGGGATTCTGCTTGCCGTTCTGCCTCTTTTCCACGTCTCCGAGATCGTGGTGGAGGGGAACAAAACGAGAAGCGCGGAGGAGATCATTGCCGCATCGGGAATTACGGTGGGCGACGAGATCTTTGCCGTGATCTCCGCAAGAGGGAAGGGCGAGCTTCAGAATAAGATCTTTGCGGCATGCCCCAATCTCAAGACCGTCAAGATCTCCTGCGGATTTTCCAAGGTGACCATCACGGTTACCGAGATGGAGACCGTAATGTATACCTCCTCGGGCTCGGATTGGTATGCGTTTAATACCGATCTGCTCGTGTTGGAGAGAAATGCCGATCCGTCGGCATTTTCTCCTTTTCTGAGGGTCAAGCTTCCAACCGTTGCGCGCGCCACTGTGGGTGGAGAGATCGTGTTTGCCAAGTCCGAGATCGATTACGGATATATCACGGGCTTTCTCGATCTGCTTGAGGAATACGAGGTGCTTGAGAACGTGACCTATATCGACTTTTCCTCCAAGCTTTCTCTCTCCTGCGTATTTGCAGACCGCCTTTGCCTGGAGCTGGGAGATATGAAGAATACCGATAAAAAATTTGAAAGGCTGACCGACATTCTCCGTGAGCTGACCGCGCGCGGTGGAGAGGAGTGCTACGTCATTGACGTCACCGACCCGGGCAAGGCAACCTATCGAACCGTCAACCGTGAAAATCTGTACGATTGAGCGATCCGCAGTGCGTCGGATCGCTCATTTTTTTGATATTATTCAAAAAATGAGAAAAATAAATGCAAATTTTCAAAAAAAATTGAAAAAACATCTTGAAAAATCGAAAAAAACATAGTAAGATATATTATGAGTGATTATATACACGGAAAATCAATGATTTTTGAAAGATTTCGGGAGGAAGAAACATGACTTTTGAACACGATGATACCATTGACTCGGTTGTCAAGGTAAAAGTAATAGGCGTCGGCGGCGGCGGAAACAACGCTGTCAACCGCATGATCACCACCAACATTCAGGGCGTGGAGTTCGTCTCGGTCAACACCGACCGTCAGGCACTTCGCAAGTCCGAGGCTCCTAACCAGCTCGTCATCGGTGAGAAGATCACCAAGGGCTTCGGTGCAGGCGCAAATCCCCAGATCGGCGCACGCGCTGCAGAGGAATCCATCGAGGAGATCCGCACGCTGCTTGAGGGCACCGATATGGTATTCATTACCGCAGGTATGGGCGGCGGCACCGGTACGGGCGCGGCTCCCGTTGTTGCACGCGTTGCACGCGAGATGGACATTCTTACCGTCGGTATCGTAACCAAGCCCTTCTCCTTTGAGGGTAAGAGAAGAACCGAGCACGCAGAGGCAGGTATCACCGAGCTCGCACAGTACGTGGACTCTCTCATCGTCATCCCCAACGAGAGACTGAAGGAGGTCTCCAACGCAAAGATCACCCTGATGAACGCGTTCGGTATTGCCGATGACGTTCTCCGTCGCGGTGTACAGAGTATTGCAGATCTGATTCAGGGTACGGCATTCATCAACCTCGACTTTGCAGACGTTACCAGCGTTATGGCAAATGCAGGCTACGCACATATGGGCGTCGGCTCCGCAACGGGTAAGGACAAGGCAGAGCTCGCAGCGAAGGAGGCAATCTCCAGCCCGCTGCTTGAGACCTCCATCAGAGGTGCAAAGGGCATCCTGATGAGCTTCTCCGTATCTCCCGACATCTCCCTCGACGACGTTACTCTCGCATCCACGCTCATCGCAAACGAGGCAAATCCCGATGCAAACATCATCTGGGGTGTTGCGTTCGATCCCGAGATGGAGGACGAGATGAAGATCACCATCATTGCAACCGGCTTTGATAAGAAGCCCGAGGATGCAAGCCGCGCAGGCAAGGAGATCAAGACCAATCCCGGTTCTCCCTTCGTAAAGGAGAGCGCAAGAGCTGCAGAAGAGGCTGATAAGACTCCCGTGAAGAAGGTCATCAAGGTTAAGAAGCCTGTGAACCAGTCTGAGGATGATTTCGGCGATATTCTCGGTATGCTCGACGATTTCAGAAACAAATAATCCGTTTCCAAGCGAATGATCCGTGGGGGAAGCTATCAGGCTTCTCCCACGTTTTTTTGTTGCAAAAAAATTGAAAAAAGGTGCGCAAAAGCGAAAAAATATCTTGCAATGGCGCAATATCTATGCTATAATATGATGTAGAAAGTCATAAAGGACGGTGGAAAAAATGAAGAATCTGAAAAATTGGTTGCCAAAGATTATGCTGGTTGCACTGATCGTTTCGGTGGCGGTTGCCGTAGTTCTCTTTGCAGTGGTCGTTCCCAACAGCGATGCGGGCTATAAGACGGTACTGTCGGTGATTTGTGCGATCCTTTTGCTCCTTCTTTCGGCAATGATCGTCGCTTATCTGCTCGTCTCGCGCGATACCGAGCCGAACTTCTTCCTTTTCGACCGCGCAAAAAAGCGCAATATTGCAATCGACAAGCTGAATTTTTCCATCGTAAACGAGCGGATGTCCTTCTTTCTGACGCTGGTTTGCGAGAAGCCGGAGGACCTTTGGCTGGAGGGCGTGCTGGACGATAACCGCAAGTTCGGTTTCCGCGGTGTATACAAGCCCTTGGTTGCCTACAAGATGCTCTACGATCTGGGCGACAAGGATAACAGCGCGTATTGGGAGATCCTCCGCAACGCAACGCCCGAAACCATCAATTCGCTCTGCACGGCGTTGGAGCGCGGTGGCGAGCAGGAGATGGTCAAGGCATTCCGCTACATCCATCAGAACTTCCGCGAGGATGACAAAAAGATGCGCGATTTCGTGTGCGGAAACCTCCGCTATATCCGCGGCAAGATGCTCGCGTACGTCAAGAGACACATCGAGCTTTTCTACTGATCTTACAATTCAAGGGACAGCCAAACGGGCTGTCCCTTGTTGCTTTTTTGCCTGTTCTAATTTCGTCTTTTCCTCCGTAAACTGTATCAAAAAAGGAAGAGGCGGAGGCATTTTTTATGAAGCGGATCATGGTGATTATGGGGACGAGACCGGAGGCGATCAAGCTCTGTCCCGTTGTGTTGGAGCTGAAACGAAGGGCGGATATGGAGACGTTTGTCGTGTCGAGCGGACAGCACCGAGAGCTGCTTGAGGCGGCAATGAAGGACTTTTCCGTCCTGCCGGACCGACGGCTTGAGTGTATGAGAGAGGGACAAAATCCTGCGGTGCTGCTATCGCGGCTGATGTCGGAAATTGATGCAGCATTAGAGGAGCTTGCACCCGATACGGTCATCGTGCAAGGGGATACCTCTACCGCTTTTGCGGGGGCTTTGGCGGCTTTTTACCGTGGGATCCGCGTGGCTCACGTGGAGGCGGGCTTGCGGACGTATCGGATGCGAGATCCCTTTCCGGAGGAGCTTCACAGACGGGCGATCTCTCTTTTGTCCGATCTCCATTTTGCCCCGACAGAGACGTCAAAAGCCAATCTTTTGCGCGAGGGAATTGATCCAAAAAGCATTCTCGTAACGGGGAATACCGTTGTGGACGCCCTGCGGATCACCTTGAAAACGCAGGCGCGGATGGACGACTTGAAAATCCATACAGGACAAAGACTTTTGATTTTTACGGCGCATCGGAGAGAGCATCTTGAAGGGGCGATTTTTGGGATGGCGAGCGCTCTGAGAAGGCTTGTGGATGCGATCCCCGATGCAGTCGCTATCTGTCCGCTTCACCCAAATCCTGCAGTGCGCCGAGCGGTCGGAGGGGTGCTTGCGGGACACGCTCGCATTCACTGCATCGAGCCACCGAGCGTCGTGTGCTTTCATCACCTGCTTGCCCGTGCTTCCTTGATCCTGACCGACAGCGGAGGAATTCAGGAGGAGGCAACGGCACTTGGGATCCCAACTGTCGTTATGCGTGATTTTACGGAACGTGAGGAGGGGGTGGAGGCAGGAAATTTGATTCTTGCGGGGAGCGGGGAGGAGGCGATCCTTGAGACTGCATTTCGCCTGCTCTCGGATCCAAACAGCCTTGAGAGTATGAAAATCCCGTCAGAGGCATTCGGACGGGGAGATGCCTCCGTAAAAATCGTCGATTTTTTGCAAAAAAATTAACGAAGTTGTATAGAAATGTGAAATTTCCTCTTGAAAAGATATATTTTATTTGTTATAATACATATGTATGTCTGATATGACGATTTACAAAATACAAGAATTTCAGGAGGTCTATGACTTATGAAAAAGAAATTGACCACGGTCGAATTTCGCGGTACGAAGGAGCAGGAAGAAAAACTGCTTACCGTCATCGAAAAGCACGCCGGCGAAAAGGGTGCAATGATGCCGATCCTTCAGGAAGCGCAGGAGATCTACGGTTACCTTCCCGTTGAGGTGCAGAAGATCATCGCTGCCAAGACGGGCGTCTCCTTGGAGGAGATCTTCGGTATCGTTTCCTTCTACGCACAGTTCAAGCTCAATCCCGACGGACAGTATGCAATTGCAGTCTGCCTCGGAACCGCTTGCTACGTTAAGGGCTCGGGTGACATCATTGAGGAAATCTCCCGCAAGCTCAACGTGCCTGTCGGTGCAACCTCTCCCGACGGAAAGTATTCCATCGAGGCAACCCGTTGCATCGGTGCGTGCGGTCTGGCTCCCGTTCTTACGGTCAACGGCGAGGTTTACGGACGTCTGACCACCAAGGACGTAGACGGCATCCTTGCAAAATACGTTTGATCGGACAGAGATTAACGGTATGAAAATCTCAACGATCAAGGAGCTTTTGGATGCGGAGGTGCTTTGCGGCGAGGGAAATCTTGACCACGAGGTCTTTTCTGCTTGCGGAAGCGATATGATGAGCGACGTGCTCGCATACGTAAAGGATCAGGCAGTGCTTCTGACGGGACTTGTCAATCCGCAGGTCGTTCGCACGGCGGAGATGATGGATATGGTCTGCATCGTGTTCGTCCGCTCCAAAACGCCGACGGAGGAAATGATCCGTTTGGCAGACGACGCGGGTCTGGTGCTGCTTCGCTCCAAAAAGAGAATGTACGAGGCGTGCGGAAAGCTTTACGCCAACGGTCTGGGTGTAAACGGTGGCTCGAAATGAACGAGGCTGTCAGATTTCACTTTACCGTTGACGGCGAGGATTTTACCTCGGCAGGGCAGGCGTCGGTGCAGGTCAAAAAGAATCTGCGCAAGCTTGGCATCCCTCCCGAGATCATCCGTAAAATCTCCATTGCCATGTACGAGGGCGAGATCAATATGGTCATTCACGCCAACGGAGGAGATGCCGACGTGCTGGTTTACGAGGATCGCATCGAGATCGTTCTCGCAGACCGCGGTCCCGGTATTGCAAACGTTGAGCTTGCAATGCAGGAGGGCTTTTCCACGGCACCCGATAACGTTCGCTCGCTCGGCTTCGGCGCAGGTATGGGACTTCCCAATATGAAGCGCTATACCGACGATATGAGGATCGAGTCGACGGTCGGAGAGGGAACGACCATCACCATGACGGTGATGCTCTGAATCAAACAAGAAAACGGCATTGTCGGGAAAGGAGACACGGACACATGAATACGTACGAGCACTCTGTTTCACTGGATCTTTCTCGCTGCACGGGATGCACGACCTGCCTCAAGCACTGTCCGACCGAGGCGATCCGCATTCAGGACGGACACGCCAAGATCAATCCGGACCGATGCATCGATTGCGGCATTTGCATCCGCATTTGCCCCAATAAGGCAAAGAAGGCAACGTATAGCAGATTGGATAAGGTGATGAAGTACAAGTATAAGGTCGCGTTGCCCGCGCCTGCCTTGTACGGACAGTTCGAGGATCTTGAAAACGTCGATTACGTTTTGCAGGGACTTCGAGACATTGGCTTTGATGACGTTTTTGAGGTTTCAAAGGCGGCGGAGCTGGTTTCGGCTTATACGCGTCTTTATCTCAAAACGGACGGAATCGCCAAGCCCGTTATCAACTCGGCTTGCCCGGTCGTTTTGCGATTGATCTCGTTGCGCTATCCCACGCTGAGAGAGCATATTATGCAGCTCCTGCCTCCGATGGAGGTTGCCGCAAGGTTTGCGCGCCGTCGCGCAATGGAGGAGCATCCCGAGCTTTCCCGCGAGGATATCTGCATCTGCTTCATCTCTCCCTGTCCCGCAAAGGTCAGCTACGTCCGTAACGGATTCGGAGATTATAAGAGTGAGGTGGACGAGGTACTCGCGATCAGCGACGTTTACTTCAATTTAATCAATGTGATGCGCCGTGAGCAGGAGCCGCAGCCCCTCGCACAGTCGGGCAAGATCGGCATCAGCTGGGCAACCACCGGAGGAGAGGCTTCTGCACTCTTCAACGATAAGTACCTTGCCGCGGACGGCATCGAAAACGTGAATCGCGTATTGGAGCAGCTTGATAACGGAAATATCTCCAACCTGGAGTTTATTGAGCTGAACGCTTGCCCGGGCGGATGCGTGGGCGGTGCAATGGCGGTGGAGAACCCCTTTGTTGCCAAGGCGCGATTGCAGACTCTGCGGCGATACCTTCCCGTATCGCAGACGCAATTGCAGGGAGACGGAAAGGAGTTTATCCCGCAGGATTACTTCTTTGAGCAGCTCCCAACCTACCGTCCCATTCAGCGCTTGAGCGAGAATTTTGCCGAGTCGCTTCGGATGATGGCGGAGATCCAGAAATACTGTGAGGAGCTTCCGGGAATCGACTGCGGTGCGTGCGGCGCGCCCAACTGCCGTGCCTTTGCCGAGGACGTGATCTGCGGACGGGCGGCGGACGGAGGATGTGCGATCCTGCGAAACAGGCAGCTCGAGGAGCTGCTCCAAAAGGAGGGCGTGGGCAATGACGGTCAATGAGCTGGCAAAAAGCCTGGAGCTGAAGCCCGTTGCAATGCCCGACGGAGACCGTGAGATCAACGGCGCTTACATCGGAGATCTCTTGAGCTGGGTGATGGGACGCGCGCAGAGCGGAAACGTCTGGATCACCATTATGTCCAATCTCAATATCGTTGCGGTCGCGTCGCTTGCCGACGTTGCGTGCATCGTGTTGGCGGAGGGCGTACAGCTTGAGGAGAGCATTGCCAAAACGGCAAATGAAAAGGACGTCAACGTTCTTTCCACCGAGAAAACCGCTTACGAGCTCGCGGCGGCATTGGCAGAGATGCGGATATGAACCGTTACTATTACGATTTTCACATTCATTCCTGCCTCTCACCTTGTGCGGATAACGATATGACACCGAATAATATTGCGGGAATGTGCGTTCTGGCAGGGTTGCAGATCGCGGCACTGACCGACCACAATTCCACGCGCAACTGTCCCGCCTTCTGGGCGGCGGCAAAGCGGCAGGGGCTCATTCCGATCGCGGGAATGGAGCTTACCACCGCGGAGGATATCCACGTCGTCTGTCTGTTTGAGACGCTGGAGAGCGCGATGCAGTTCGGTGCATGCGTGGAGGAGCGGAGGATCCGCATTCCAAACCGCACGGACATCTTCGGCGATCAGATCGTCACCGACGAGGAGGACGAGCCGATCGGAATTGAGGAGGATCTGCTTCCCAACGCGACTACGATCTCCTTGGAGGAGGTTGCACCGCTTGTTGCGGAATTCGGCGGTGTGTGCTTTCCCGCACATATCGACAGAGAGGCGAACGGAATCGTTTCAACCCTGGGTACCTTTCCGGAGGACACGGAGTTTCGTGTGGCGGAGCTGCACGATGCCGCGAATCGGGAAGCGTATCAAAGCAAATACCCCGCATTGGCAGATAAGCTGCTCGTGTGTGGGTCGGATGCGCATTATTTGTGGGACATCCGCGATGCGCATGCGTATTTCGATTTAGACGATGAGCCGTATAGCGGCGATTACGTGCGGCGGCAGCTGTTCCGACGCCTGAAGGGAGTGGGGGAATGAAGGAGCTATCACTCAACGTGCTCGACATTGCCAAGAACTCGGTCAAGGCGGGGGCGGATCTCATCTGCATATCGCTGACGGAGGAAAACGGACTTTTGACCTTGACGATCACGGATAACGGCTGCGGCATGACGCCCGAAGTCCTCGAAGGGGTCATCAACCCCTTTTACACTACGCGCACCACGCGCAAGGTGGGTATGGGAATCCCCCTGCTCAAGCTTGCGGCGGAGCAAACGGGTGGCGAGGTCAGCATCACCTCCCGTCACGAGAGTCTCCACCCCGACGATCACGGCACGACCGTCACGGCAACCTTTTATACAGGGCACATCGATTTTACCCCGATAGGGGATCTTCCATCGACCGTCACAACGCTGATCATGGGAAGCCCCGCGATCGATTTTCACTTCTCGCACCGTACCGAAACGCTCGAGGTTGAGCTGGATACGCGCGAGATCCGTGAGATCCTCGGCGCGGATATTCCGCTTGACAGCTATGAGGTGATCGAATGGATCGGAGCCAATCTGCGTGAGCAGTACGATGGCTCAAGGGAATAAACGGAATCAATAATTATTTGATATAAACAAACGAAAGGAACAAAAAACTATGAAATCTTTGGCAGAGCTTGCTGCAATCAGAGACAAGATGAAGGACAAGGTCGTTCTCCGTGAGGGCACGAACGACACGCGCATCGTCGTCGGTATGGCAACCTGCGGTATCGCTGCAGGTGCACGTCCCGTTCTCGCCGCGTTCGTTGAGAACGTAAACCGCGAGGGACTTACGGACAGCGTAACGGTCTCCCAGACCGGATGCATCGGAATTTGCCAGTACGAGCCCGTCGTTGAGGTATTCCAGCCCGGTAAGGAGAAGGTTACCTACGTTAAGATGACGGCTGAAAAGGCAGAGAAGGTTGTAAAAGAGCACATCAAAGGCGGCAAGGTGGTTGAGGAATACACCATCGCCAAGAATGCATAAAACGGAGGTAGCAACAATATGATTCGCGCACATGTATTATGCTGTGGCGGTACGGGATGTACCTCGTCCGGCAGCCAGAAGATCCAGGACGCTTTCGTAAGCGAGCTGGACAAGCAGGGACTTGCAGAGGAAGTTAAGGTCGTTCAGACCGGATGCTTCGGTCTTTGCTCACTCGGTCCCGTTGTCATCGTTTATCCCGACGGCACGTTCTATAGCCGTGTAACCGAGGAGGACGTTGCGGAGATCGTTTCCGAGCATCTGCTCAAGGGACGTCCCGTTGAGCGCCTCATTTACAACGAGGTTGCAGAGGGCGCAGATACCACTGCGGCTCAATCCTCGCTCAGCGACACCATTTTCTATAAGTCTCAGTACCGTCTCGCACTCCGTAACTGCGGCGTCATCAACCCCGAGAACATCGAGGAGTACATCGCAATGGACGGTTATGCGGCACTCGGTAAGGTGCTGACCGAGATGACCCCCGACGAGGTCATTCAGACCATCCTGGATTCCGGTCTCCGCGGACGCGGCGGCGCAGGCTTCCCCACGGGTATGAAGTGGAAGTTCGCTTCGGGTAACCGCGGACAGGTTCAGAAGTACGTTTGCTGTAACGCCGACGAGGGTGACCCCGGTGCATTTATGGACCGTTCCATCCTTGAGGGTGACCCCCATGCCCTCATCGAGGCAATGGCGATCGCAGGCTATGCGATCGGCGCAAACCAGGGTTACGTTTACGTTCGTGCAGAGTATCCGATCGCAGTCAACCGTCTCCAGATCGCAATCGATCAGGCAAAGGAATACGGTCTGCTCGGTAAGGACATTTTCGGAAGCGGATTCGATTTCGATCTCGGCATCCGTCTTGGCGCAGGCGCATTCGTCTGCGGTGAGGAGACCGCACTGATGACCTCTATCGAGGGTAAGCGCGGCGAGCCCCGTCCCCGTCCTCCGTTCCCTGCAGTCAAGGGTCTGTTCGACCGTCCCACGGTCCTCAACAACGTAGAGACCTACGCAAACATTCCCCAGATCATCCTGCACGGCGCAGAGTGGTTCTCTTCCATCGGTACCGAGAAGTCCAAGGGTACGAAGGTATTCGCACTCGGCGGTAAGATCAAGAACACGGGTCTTGTCGAGGTTCCTATGGGCACCACCCTCCGTCACATCATTGAGGAGATCGGTGGCGGCATCCCGAACGGCAAGAAGTTCAAGGCTGCTCAGACCGGTGGCCCCTCCGGCGGATGTATCCCCGCACACCTCATCGATACCCCCATCGATTACGATAACCTCCTTGCAATCGGCTCTATGATGGGCTCGGGCGGTCTGATCGTTATGGATGAGGATACCTGTATGGTCGATATCGCACGCTTCTTCCTCGACTTCACCGTCGATGAGTCCTGCGGAAAGTGCACGCCCTGCCGCGTTGGTACGAAGAGACTGCTTGAGATCCTGGATAAGATCATCTCCGGAAACGGCGAGATGGAGGACCTCGACAGACTTGAGGAGCTTGCAAACTATATCAAATCTGCATCCCTGTGCGGACTCGGACAGACGGCTCCGAACCCCGTTCTCTCCACGCTCCGTTACTTCAAGGATGAGTATATCGCGCACATCGTAGACAAGAAGTGTCCCGCAGGCGTATGTAAGAAGCTGGTTCAGTACACCATCGACCTCGATAAGTGTATCGGTTGCGGACTCTGCGCAAGAAATTGCCCTGCAGACGCAATCACCAGAACCACCTACACCGCACCCGGTCACAAGCTTGCTTCTATGCAGATCGATACCGCGAAGTGCGTCAAGTGCGGCGCTTGTATGTCCGCATGTAAGTTCAAGGCTATTTCCAAGCAGTAAGAAAGGGGGAAGTGGACAATGGATATGATTAATGTAAATATTAACGGCGTAGACTATTCCGTTGCCAAGGGCTCTACCGTTCTGGAAGCAGCTAAGGCAGCGCACATCGATATTCCTACGCTCTGCTACCTGAAGGATATCAACGAGATCGGTGCTTGCCGTCTCTGCCTCGTAGAGGTTGCCGAGATGCGCGGTCCCGCACTTGGCCCATTCCGTATGGTCACCGCGTGCGTATATCCCTGCACCGAGGGCATGGTGATCAAGACCAACACGCCCAAGATCACCGCATCCCGCAAGATGAACCTCGAGTTGCTTCTGTCTAACCACGATCGCAACTGTCTCTCTTGCGTACGCTCCACCAACTGTGAGCTTCAGACCCTCTGCCGTGAGTACGGTGTGGATTCCACCAAGTTCGGCGGCGAGGTTACCAAGTATGAGATCGACGATAAGTCGCCCATCATCCGCGATAACAACAAGTGCATCCTTTGCCGCCGCTGCGTGGCAACCTGCGCAAAGATCCAGGAGATCGGCGTAATCGGCGCAAACAACCGTGGATTTGATACCTACGTCGGATCCGCATTCGGCGAGGCTCTGGCAGATACCTCCTGCATCAACTGCGGTCAGTGTATCGTTGCTTGCCCCGTTGGCGCACTCTATGAGAGAGATGACACCGATGAGGTTATGGACGCAATCGCAGATCCCTCCAAGCATACCGTTATCTGCACCGCACCCTCCGTGCGCGCACAGATCGGCGAGTGCTTCGGCTATGAGCCCGGCACCGATTGCGAGGGCAAGATGGTTGCAGCGCTCAAGGCACTCGGCTTTGACGGCGTTTACGATATGAACCTCACCGCAGACCTGACCATCGTTGAGGAGGCAAACGAGCTTCTCGGCAGAGTCAAGAACGGCGGCGCACTTCCTATGATCACCTCCTGCTCGCCCGGATGGATCAAGTATTGCGAGCATTATTTCCCTGTGTTTACCGATAACCTTTCCACCTGCAAGTCTCCTCAGCAGATGTTTGGCGCAATCGTCAAGACCTATTATGCAGAGAAGATGGGTTGGGATCCCAAGGATATCGTGATGGTTTCCGCAATTCCTTGTACGGCAAAGAAGTTCGAGGTTGGCAGACCGAATCAGTCCGCAGCAGGCGTTCCCGACGTTGATTATGCAATCACCACCCGTGAGGTTGGACGTATGATCCAGAAGGCAGGCATCGACTTCCGCGCACTTGCTGACGCGAAGTTTGACGATCCCTTCGCAATCGGATCGAGCGCAGGCGCGATCTTCGGCGCAACCGGCGGCGTTATGGAGGCAGCTCTCCGTTACGCGGCAGAGGTCATTCTCGGCAAGAAGCTTGAGAAGCTTGACTTCACCGAGGTTCGCGGCGTTGAGGGCATCAAGACCGCTTCCTATAAGCTTGGCGATATGACCGTCAACGTTGCAGTTGCTTCCAGCACGGGTATGGCAAAGAAGCTTCTGAACATGGTCAAGGCAGGCGAGCTCGACGTTCAGTTTATCGAGATCATGGGATGCCCCGGCGGATGCGTCAATGGCGGTGGACAGCCCATTCAGCCCGCAAAGGTTCGTATGAATATGGATCTTCGTGCGGTTCGCGCAGCGGTTCTCTATAAGGACGATGCAGAGGAGACCCTCCGCAAGTCTCAGGATAACCTCGCGGTCAAGGTTCTCTACGATGAGTTCCTCGGCGAGCCCAACAGCCACAAGGCACACGAGATCCTGCATACCTCTTATATCAAGCGCGGTCTGTATTGATCGACTTGATAATCTCAAAACACAAAAGGGACGAGAATATCTCGTCCCTTTTTGTACAATTGTGAAATATCTCACGCTGCCTGCGGCTTCGTTCGATGTGAAATGAAATCTGCCCACGTTTGCGAAGCGAACATTTCACATTTGCGAAGCAAATATTTCACCGCAAAGCGATTTCACTTGCCCGAATGGGCAAATTTCGTTGGGGTACCTGCGATAAAGCAGGTACCCTAAGGTGGCTTTTTTTGCTTGGAACGGGTAGGGAGGAGGATCCTTTTTAGGAGTAAAAAAATTGTGAAAAAAAGAATAAAAAAATTCAAAAAAGGGGTTGACAAAGCAGAGGCAATATGCTATAATATGCAAGTCGGCGGCGATGAGCCGAGACGTCAAAAAGTTTTTTGAGAAATTTTCAAAAAGCTATTGACAAACCGAAAACTTTATGATATAATAATAAAGTCGTCGGTTGATGACAATGGAAGCATAGCTCAGCTGGGAGAGCATCTGCCTTACAAGCAGAGGGTCATAGGTTCGAGCCCTATTGTTTCCACCATTTGGTCCGGTAGCTCAGTTGGTTAGAGCGCTAGCCTGTCACGCTAGAGGTCGTGGGTTCGACCCCCATCCGGATCGCCACTTTAGAATGCAGCCCTTGCTGTATGCCTCTGTAGCTCAGTTGGTAGAGCAGGGGACTGAAAATCCCCGTGTCGTTGGTT
>JAZQWH010000036.1:0-1105 GCA_045632205.1 Eubacteriales bacterium | reverse complement strand
AGGAAGCGCTTTGGAGGAGGGATTGCGCTTCGTTTAGGCGGGTGATGGTTTCGGCGAGGGTACGGTCGATGGAGGGGTTGAGTTCGCGGAGGAGGGGGAGGAGTTCGTGACGGATTTTATTGCGCTTGAAGGCGGTGTCGGTGTTGGTGGAGTCGGTGCGGAAGGGCTGTTGCGCTTCTTTCAGGAAGGTCTCAATTTCCGTGCGGGGGATGTTGAGCATGGGGCGCACGATAAAACCATTTCGCGGTTGCATGCCGCAGAGCCCTTTGAGCCCCGAACCGCGGACGAGGTTGAGCAATAGGGTTTCTACATTGTCGTCGCGGTGATGCGCAACGGCAATAGTGTCGGCACCAAGTTGTTGGCGGAGTTTCTCAAAAAAGTCGTAGCGCAATTCACGCGCCGCCATCTCAATGCTGATGCGCTGTTGCTTGGCGTAAGCCTCCGTGTCGAAATGCTCTACGTAGAGTTTCACTCCTCGTTTCTCACAAAGCTGACGCACAAACGCTTCGTCGGCATCTGATTCCTCGCCGCGCAAATGAAAATTGCAATGCGCTGCCACAAGGGGTTGCCCCAAGTGAAGCAAGCCCAACAACAAGGCAACAGAATCGGCACCGCCGGAGAGTGCGACGATGGACAAGTGACCGAGGGGCGTTTGGGGGAGGGAGGATTGGAGATGTTTGAGAAACATGGTGGGAAAGGAGAAAGGAGAAAGGAGAAAGGAGAAAGACCATGCGGGGTTACATTGCGCCAACTATTTCTCCTTTCTCCTTTCTCATTTCTCATTTTAATAAGATACTGATACAGAGATGCCCATTGCTTTTACTTTTTCGGCAATGGCATTGAGTTCGTCGGGCGTAGCCTTCTCAAGACCTGCAACGGGAGTGGCACGGTCGATGGTGTAAATCATGACCTGCTGGGGGTGGATGCGTTGGAGGGCAGAGAGCCAGGGAAGGACGTAGGCGTCTCCCGTATTGTCCACCGATTGTCCGTTGTGCGTGCCCTTCATAAAGAGGGTTTGGATGATGAGTTTACCATTGAAAGCACTGAGTTGGTCAATGATGCGCGCTACGTCGTAATTCGGAGCGGGACAATCCACACGGTGGAT
>JAZQWH010000035.1:0-10230 GCA_045632205.1 Eubacteriales bacterium | reverse complement strand
GCCGCATCCCTTACACATATCCGTGTGAAACGTTACCTTACTCATTTTGTGATTCCTCCTATTCTGCGACCGTGTCGGACAGTGCTGGCACTGTCATTGCGGCAGGTCAAAATATTTTTTCTGAAGCGTCAGGGGCAGGACAGGCAGTCCTCGGAGTCCCTGCGCAACTCTTTTCTCGGCGGTATACAGCCAGATCGGAAGTCCCGTCGCCTCACTCACCGCCTCGGCATATTCAACCGATTCCAAAACGGTCTCCGCCGTGGTCTCGGGGCCCATATTGGAGTTGTTTACGATGCAGGTGAAGCGAAGTCCCGCCGCCGCCTCGATCTCCTTCATGATCTCCACCGTGTCCTCCACGGTCGTGGTGAGGGGTCGGTGGCGGTTGATGACGAACGCCATACGGTAGTCGCCGTCCGCGCGGATCGCCTCCGCGAATCTGCCGAGCGCGTAAGCGCCTCTGTCGTCGCCGCCGATGTCGACCACGCCGAAGATCGATTTATCCTGCACGATGCGGTAGCTCTCCGCAGGGATCGAGGGGAGATCGACGTTGGTGTTGGCATAGCGCGAGGAGATGAGGCGGACACCCCGCTCGGTCAGCTCCTGCTCGCTATCCTTGGTTCGGAAGTAGGGATTGACAATATCCAGGTCGGCAATGCAGACCTGCTTTCCCTCCTCCGCGAGGTGCATTGCGTAATTGACGGCAATGTTTGTCTTGCCGCTTCCGTAATGCCCCGCGAAGAGTGTGATTCTTTTATGCTCCATAGCCGAAAATCTCCGTCAGAGCTTCTTTCTGATGATCTTTCCGCTCGTCGTCTTGGGCAGACTCTCGTGGAAGGTGACGATTCGGGGATACTTGTAGGGAGCCGTACGCGACTTGACGTAATTCTGGATCTCCTTCTTCAATTCCTCCGTGCCCTCCGTGCCGTTGACCAGCACGATGCTTGCCTTGACGACCTGTCCGCGGATCTCGTCGGGTGCTGCGGAAACGCCGCACTCGAGAACGTAAGGAAGCTCCATAATGACGTTCTCGATCTCGAACGGCCCGATGCGGTAGCCCGAGGACTTGATGACGTCATCGGCACGTCCGACGTACCAGAGGAAGCCGTCCTCATCGCGCCAAGCGAGGTCGCCCGTGTGATAGAAGCCGTCTCTCCAGGTCTCTGCCGTGATCTCGGGGTTGCCCTCGTAGGCATACGCGAGACCGCAGGGGAGTCCGTTTGCGATGTTGATGCAGATCTCTCCGCTCTCACCGATTCCGACCTCCTCGCCCTCCGAGCTGAGCAGGCGCACGTCATAGAGCGGCGTGGGCTTACCCATCGAGCCGATCTTGTGACTGTCACCCGCAAGGTTGCCGGCGATCAGCGTGCTTTCGGACTGACCGAAGCCCTCCATGATCTGCAAGCCCGTATGCTTTTCGAACTGGCGGAAGACCTCGGGGTTGAGCGCCTCACCCGCAGTGGATGCGTGCTCGATGCTCGAAAGATCGAAGCGGGAGAGATCCTGCTTGATGAGCATACGGTACATCGTGGGCGGTGCGCAGAAGGTGGTGATGTTATATTTCTTGAACAGAGGCAGGATCTTCTCCGCATCGAAGCGGTCGAAGTCATAGACGAAGGTTGCCGCCACGCAGAGCCACTGTCCGTAGAGCTTGCCCCACAGTGCCTTTGCCCAGCCCGTGTCCGAAATGGTCAGGTGCAAGCCGTCGGGATTGACCTGATGCCAATATTTTGCCGTGATGAAATGTCCCAGCGGATATTTGTAGCTGTGTGCCGCGATCTTCGGGTAGCCGGAGGTTCCCGAGGTGAAGAACATCAGCATCGGATCGTTTCCGCAGGGTGCGTCCTCGGTACGTGCGTAATGGCTGCTGTACATACCGTATTCCTCGTTGAAGTTATGCCAGCCCTCGCGCGCACCGCCAACGAGGATCTTATGTGCAAGACCCGCGCATTTTGCGGCTGCCGCGTCAACTGCGTTTGCAACCTCGCCGTCCGCCGTGCAAAGGATCGCCTTGATGCCGCCCATATTGAAGCGGTATTCGAAATCCTTCTCCAGCAGCTGATTGGGCGCGGGGATCGCCACCGCACCGATCTTATGCAGCGCAAGCATGGAGAACCAGAACTGATAGTGGCGCTTGAGCACCAGCATCACGCGGTCTCCTCTCTTGATTCCGATGGACTTGAAGTAGTTTGCGACTCTCGCGGACTCCTTCTTCATATCGCGGAAGGTAAAGCGACGCTCGGTCCCGTCCTCCGCAACGTGCACCATTGCGAGCTTTTCGGGCTTTCTTCTGCCGAGCGCGTCGACCACGTCGAACGCAAAGTTGAACTTATCCTCGTTCTTGAAGGCGATCTCCGTAAGGATCCCCTCCTTCTCGACGGGTGTGATGAAATCGTGGTAAACTCTCTTTTTGGTGTCCTCGTCGCGGCGCTTGGTGAGCGTTGTGGAGGCAGCCTCCTGCTCCCCTTCTCTCGCCGCCTGATTGCGAAGCACGATCGCATAGAAGGTGCAATCGCCCTCCACCGCGATCATTCCGTGAGGCGTTCCCGAATCGTAGTAGATACAGTCGCCGGGGCCGAGGATCTCGGAATGCTCTCCGATCTGGATCTTCATCCGTCCCGTAATGACGATGTCACATTCCTGTCCCTCGTGCGTGACCAGCTCGATCCTCTCGTTCTCCGCGCCCTCGTGGTATTTCATCTCCATATAGAGCGGAAGCGCGATACGGTTGCGGAAGCCCGACGCGAGGTTGTAGCCCACCATATGGTGCGCCTCCTCGATGCGCTGTCCGTCTCCTCTTCTGGTCAGTGCGTAGGAGCGAAGCTTGGGGCTGTGACCCTCCAGAATATCACTCATATCGACACCGAAGCTGAGCGCGCAGTGATACAGGAACGCGATGCTGAGCGTACGGGTTCCGTTCTCGCACGCCTCGTATTCGCTCTCGCTCATACCCGTGCGTGCCGCCATCTCAGCAACCGTAATGCCCGAGATCAGACGCAGCTCTCGCACACGGTCGGCGATCTGCTTCAGTTTAAATTCCATTGTTTCCATTGTTATACCTCTGAAAAATTAAAGCTTGTTACGGATGATCTTACCGCTGATCGTCTTGGGCAGCTCCTTGCGGAACTCGACGATTCGGGGATACTTATAAGGTGCGGTGTGAAGCTTGACGTAATTCTGAATATCCTTCTTCAGCTCCTCCGTGCCCTCGGTACCGGGAACAAGAACGATGCAAGCCTTGACGACCTGACCGCGCACCTCGTCGGGAGCGGCACAAACGCCGCACTCGAGAACGTAAGGAAGCTCCATAATGGTGGACTCGATCTCAAACGGGCCGATGCGGTAGCCCGAGGACTTGATGACGTCATCCGCGCGTCCGACGTACCAATAATAGCCGTCCTCATCGCGCCATGCAAGGTCGCCCGTGTGGTACATTCCGTCGTGCCATACGCCCTTGGTCGCTTCCTCGTTGAGATAGTAGCCGAGGAACACGCCGCAAGCGGTCTTGGGCTCGGTGCGAATGACGATCTCTCCGTTGACGCCGTCCGCAACGGGATTGCCGTCGGGATCTGCCAGGTCGATGCCGTATCCGGGAACGGGCTTACCCATTGCACCGGGCTTGAGCTGCGTGCCGCGCAGGTTTGCGATGCCCAGCGTCATCTCGGTCTGACCGAAGCCCTCCGCGATGCGCAGTCCCGTCGACTTCTCAAACTGATAGAAGACCTCGGGGTTGAGCGCCTCGCCCGCGGTAGTCGCGTGGCGGATCGTGGAAAGATCGAAGCGGGAAATATCCTGCTTGATGAGCATTCTGTACATCGTGGGAGGCGCACAGAAGGTGGTGATGTTATACTGCTTGAACAGAGGCAGGATCTTCTCTGCGTCGAAGCGGTCGAAATCGTATGTAAATACCGCGCCCTCGCACAGCCACTGTCCGTAGAGCTTGCCCCAGAGCGCCTTACCCCATCCCGTTTCGGAAATGGTGAAGTGGAGTCCGTCGCGCTCGCAGAGGTGCCAATATTTTGCCGTGACGAAATGTCCCAGCGCGTATTTGTAGGAGTGCATTGCCATCTTCGGGTAGCCCGTGGTGCCCGAGGTGAAGAGCATCAGCATCGGATCGCTTCCGCAGGGCGCGTCGTCGGTGCGGACGTAACGGCGGCTGAAGAGCGAATACTCCGTGTCGTAGCTGCGCCAGCCCTCACGCTCGCCGCCAACCATAACCTTGGTCAGCGAAATGCCCAGCGTATTCTCCGCCAGCTCAATCTGGTGTGCGACGTCTCCGTCCGCGGTACAAATGACCGCGCTCACGCCCGCCGCCTTGAAGCGGTAGGTGAAATCGTGCTCCATGAGCTGATTGGTTGCGGGAATTGCAATGGCGCCGATCTTGTGCAGACCGAGGATCGAGAACCAGAACTGATAGTGACGCTTGAGAACGAGAAGCACGCGGTCGCCCCTCTTGATGCCGAGCGACTTGAAGTAGTTCGCGCTCTGCGAGGAGGCATCCTTCATATCGCGGAAGGTGAAGCGGCGCGCGGTCATATCGTTGGCGACGTGCACCATTGCCAGCTTATCCGGCTCCTTGCGCGCGATCGCGTCGACCGTGTCGAATGCAAAGTTATATTTTTCCTCGTTGGTATAGCTGATGTCGAGAAGAACACCGTTCTCGTCCTCTACGGGGTGAACGAACTTCTCGCAAAGAAGCGGCTCGTCCGCAACGCGAACGGTCTTCTCTCCGATGTGCATCGGCTGGTCGGTGCTGTCGCTTGCCATAATGACCGAGAGGAATACGCAATCCGCTCCGTCAATGGCGATCATACCGTGCGGCGTGGAGGATTTGAAGAAGATGCTGTCGCCCTCGTGCAGGATCTCCTCGTGGTCACCGACGCGGAAGCGAAGCGCACCCTTGATGACCATATCGAATTCCTGTCCCGCGTGCGTGACCGTGCTGATGGGCTTTTGCTGAAGCTCCTCGGAATATTGGTACGTGACCCAATAGGGCGTTGCAAGCTTCTGACGGAACTGAGACGCAAGCGCCTGGATCTTGATTCCGTCCTCCTCCGCGGTGGTCAGTCCGTCGCCGCGTCGGGTAACGGTATAGCCCGAAAGCTTTGCACTGTGTCCCTCAAGCAGATCGGTGATCTCTATGCCGTATGCCTTGGCACACTTGTGGATAAAGGTGAAGGGCAGGTCTACGTTGCCCGATTCATACGTGCGATACAATTCTTCGGAGATTTCGGTCAGCTCCGCCATCTGTACTGTGGTGTAGCCCATAATCTGACGCATCTCGCGTATACGCAACGCGACCTTTTCAAGCTGGTTTACATCTGATTGATTCGTCATAATTATTAAAACTCCTTTCAATATTTTTTGTGAACCAATTTTGTTTTTTAAAATAAAAAGACGCCTCAAGAACAAGATCCTGAGACGAGCG
Organism: Eubacteriales bacterium; assembly: GCA_045632205.1. Lineage (GTDB taxonomy): Bacteria > Bacillota > Clostridia > Oscillospirales > CAG-272 > UMGS1865. Next base: position 4,805 of record JAZQWH010000035.1, on the reverse strand, counting down.
AAAACACCCGCGATACCACTCAATTTACGGATTTCCGCCCCTTTCGGTCGAAAAAAACCGCCACTCAGAGCTCAATAAAGCCCTTACCCTTAACGCGGGAAACGTGAAACCCTACCCTATGCTCGGATTTCCGACTCGGAAGTGATGGGTACCTCGGCTTTTCGCAATCGGCTCGCACCAACCGCCGACTCTCTGGATGCTGATTGTGCCGTACCTTCTTCGTCACAGTCTTTGCTTTTTATATTATGGATATATTTTATCATTTCCGCGCAAAAATGTCAAATGCTTTCTTTTGAAAAAATGCACAAACTTTCTGCTGTTTCGACTCGTTTTTTATGCGTTTTTGTTAAATCTTTTGATTTTTTCACATTTTCTATTGACAAACGGCGTTTTTGATGGTTAAATATATGTATCAAAATGATAAAAAAAGACAATGACGGAAATCTTGCCCCGAATACGGATGCAACAGAGAGTCGGCGGTTGGTGCGAGCCGATGCGGAGGGTTTGGGCGCTCTCTTTCCCGAGTCGGTCTTGTCAACGCGCTTGCAAGTAATGAGACCCGGATGCCCCCGTTACAGGGCAGAGCCCTGATTGGGGCTTTTGAGTGATTTCCCTTTTTGGGGGTAATCAGGGTGGTACCGCGAATTTGATTCGTCCCTGAAGCCGTAGAGCGGCTTGGGGATTTTTTTATTTTTGGAAGGAGATTGATTCGAATGATGAGACAAATTGTGATCAGCGACGCAACGATGAAGCAGAGCGCAGAGGAGATGCGCCTGACCTTTAAGGAAAAAATTGAGCTTGCAAAGCTTCTCGACAAGCTCGGCGTGGATCTGATCGAGCTTGATTGCATCAAAAATCCGCGCATCGACGCGCTTCTGATCAAATCGATCGCCGCAGCGGTAGGTGACAGCCGCATTGCCGTTCCCGTAGAGCTTTCGAATCACGAGAGCATCGAGCGCACCTGGGCTGCGCTGAAGAACGCAAAATGCCCGCGCCTGCAGGTCTGCGCCGCTACCAGCCCCGTGCAGATCGAATATCTGTTCCACAAGAAGCCCGACGCGATGCTCGACGCGATCGCGAAAACGGTTTCCGCTTGCCGCGCGCTCTGCCCCGACGTAGAGTTCGTTGCGGGAGACGCGACGCGCAGTGAGGGCGATTTCCTTGCCCGTGCGATCGACACCGCAATTTCCGCAGGTGCTACCACCGTCACGCTCTGCGACACCGCAGGCGCAATGCTCCCCTCCGAGTTTGCGCAATTCATTCGCCGTCAGTACGAGGCGGTTCCCGCTCTGCGCGAGGTTACGCTTGGCGTTTGCTGTGCCAACACCATCGCTATGGCGGATGCCTGCGCCGTGATCGCGGTTGCCGAGGGTGCGGGACAGATCCGCGCGGCGGCACACACCTGCAGCGAGACGTCGCTGGCAAACGCCGTTCGCATTCTCAACGCAAAATCCGATTCTCTCGGCGCTACCGTCGGCGTCCGCGCAACCCAGCTCAGCCGCATTACCGCACAGATCGAGTGGCTCTGCCAAACGGGCAAGGCTCAGACGAAGGCGAACGATACCGCAGCCGACGACGGCAGCTTCCTCACCGCGCACGACACCGAGGAGGCGGTTGCCGCGGCAACGGCAAAGCTCGGCTACGATCTCTCCGAGGAGGACGCGCAGAAGGTCTACGCGGCATTCCTCCAGATCGCGGAGAAAAAGGAGCAGGTGACCTTCAAGGAGCTGGATGCCATCGTCGCATCCTCCGCAATGCAGGTCCCCGCAACCTACAAGCTCGATACCTACGTCATCACCTCAGGCAACACCATTTCCGCTACCGCGCACATCAAGCTCCTCAAGAACGGTACCCCCGTTGAGGGCGTTTACATCGGCGACGGCTCGATCGACGCCGCGTTCCAGGCGATCGAAAAGATCACGGGCTGCCACTACGAGCTTGACGATTTCCAGCTCCAGGCGGTCACCGAGGGTCGCGAGGCAATGGGACAGACGGTCGTCAAGCTCCGTGCGGACGGCAAGGTCTACTCGGGCAGAGGTATTTCGACCGACATCGTGGGCGCGGGAATCCAGGCATACCTGAGCGCGCTCAACAAAATCGTTTATGAGGAGGAAATCGAATGAAGCTCTCTTTTTCCACGAGAGGATGGCCCCATCTCTCCTTTGAGGAGATGCTGGACGTCGCCTCGGATATGGGCTTTGCGGGCGTTGAGGTCTATAACCTCGCGAAATTTGACCCGCTGACCGAAAAGGGCGGCCCGTTCCACAAATACAACACCGCCGCTACCGTCCGTCAGCTCCGTGAGCGCGGACTCTCCATTCCCTGCTTCGATACCTCGCTCGATCTTTCATCCGACGGGGGTGCGACCGAGACACTAAAAGGTCTGCTCGCGATCGCACGCGATGCGAAGGTCCCCTACGTTGTTGCCTGCGCGCTGACCGACAATGAAAGCGCGGTCACCTCCGCGCTCGGCGAGCTTTTGCCCGTCGCCTCCGAATTCGGTGTCAGCATCCTGATCAAGACCAGCGGCATTTACGCCGACACCGCCCGTCTCCGCGCGCTCCTCGATTGCTTTGCAAGCGACCATCTCGCGGCTCTGTGGGACGTTCACCATCCGTACAGGGATCACGGCGAATCGGGCGATCAGACCATCAAAAACCTCGGTGCGTACGTTGCGCACGTTCATATGCGCGATTCCGACGACGACGGTGCATATCAGCTCATCGGCGAGGGCACGATGCCCATTGCGGACGTGATGCGCGCCCTCTCCTCGGTCAACTACGATGCCTTCATCTCGCTTGAGTGGAAGCCCGAATGGCTGGAGGATCTGCAGGATCCCGAGGTCATCTTCCCTCACTTTGTCAACTATATGTCGCACTTCCATTCGACGCGCGATATGAAAAAGAGCCTCTACTTTAACCACGACGGCACGGGTCAGTACGTCTGGAAAAAGGACGAGCTGATCGACCTCACCTTCTCCGAGGTGCTTGACCGTGTGGCGGACGAGTTCCCCGATCAGTACTGCTTCAAGTACACCACCCTCGATTACACCCGTACCTACGCGCAATTCCGCGAGGACGTCGACCGCTTTGCGCGTGCGCTCGTTTCTCTCGGTGTCAAGGCAGGCTCCAAGGTCGCCGTCTGGGCAACCAACCTCCCCGCCTGGTATATCACCTTCTGGGCAACCACCAAGCTCGGTGCCGTTCTCGTCACCGTCAACACCGCCTACAAGATCCACGAGGCGGAGTACCTGCTCCGTCAGTCGGATACGCACACGCTCGTTATGATCGAGAGCTGTCTCGATTCGAACTACAAGGAGATCATCAACGAGCTTTGCCCCGAGCTGAAAAGCACGAAGGCGGGCGAGCCGCTCCACGCAAAGAAGCTCCCCTTCCTGCGCAACGTCATCACGGTCGGCTTCAAGCAGCCCGGCTCTCTCGATTTTGACGAGGCAATGGCGCGCTACAAGCTCGTCAGCCGCGAGCAGGTTGCGAGAATGGCGGCGGCGGTCAAGCCGAGCGACGTCTGCAATATGCAGTACACCTCGGGCACGACGGGCTTCCCCAAGGGCGTTATGCTCACGCACTACAACGTTGTCAACAACGGAAAATGCATCGGTGACCGTATGGGGCTCTCCACTGCGGACCGTATGATGATCCAGGTTCCGATGTTCCACTGCTTCGGTATGACGCTTTCGATGACCTCCTCGATGACGCACGGCGCAACGATGTGCCCCATGCCCTATTTCTCGGCAAAATCCTCGCTCGCGTGCATCAATCAGGAGAAGATCACCTGCTTTAACGGCGTTCCGACCATGTTCATCGCGATGTTCAACCACCCCAGCTACCGCGATACCGACTTCTCGCATATGAGAACGGGTATTATGGCAGGCTCGGGCTGTCCTCCCGAATTGATGCGCCGCGCCGCACGTCCCGACGAAATGAATATGACGGGCATTGTGAGCGTTTACGGTCAGACCGAGTGCGCGCCGGGTAACACGATGAGCTCCTGGACCGATCCCCTCGACGTTCGTACCGAGACGGTCGGCTCTGCCTTCCCGCACGTCAGATGTAAGATCGTCGATCCCGAAACGGGACTTGAGGTCGGCCCCGGCGTCAACGGCGAGTTCTGTGCCAAGGGCTACAACACGATGAAGGGCTACTACAAGATGCCCGACGCGACAAAGGATACCATTGACGCGGACGGCTGGCTCCATTCGGGTGACCTCGCGTGCTACGATGAGAACGGAAACTACAAGATCACGGGTCGCCTCAAGGATATGATCATCCGCGGCGGTGAGAACATTTACCCCAAGGAAATTGAGGAATTCATCTACACGCATCCCCAGACCAAGGACGTTCAGGTCATCGGTGTTCCCGACAAGAAGTACGGCGAGGAGATCATGGCTTGCATCATCCTCAAGGAGCCGGGCAGCGTGACGGTCGAGGAGATGACCGATTATATCAAGGCAAGCATGGCGCGCCACAAGGTGCCCAAGTATATCGAATTCGTCGATAGCTTCCCGATGAACGCGGCGGGCAAGGTGCTGAAATACAAGATGAGACAGGATGCCGCAGCGCGTCTCGGTCTCGTCGGTGACGGCTCCGACACCGCATCCCCGGGAAAACAGTAAGTTTGTTAGGGTTATTATTAGGGGAAACTTTTGATAAAGTTTCCCCTATAACCCCTTCAAAACCTTTTAAAAAAGGTTTTGGGATTTATTTGATCTATTAGTCTGTGCCACTGACGTTAGTTAGTAGTGCAGACTTTTTTGTTTGCGGACAGTTCTTCAGAATTGCTCCCGC
>JAZQWH010000034.1:0-6579 GCA_045632205.1 Eubacteriales bacterium | reverse complement strand
CAAAAGCCCGCCACACCGCAGGAGTGGGAATGTCTGGACGGAACGCTCTGGGTGGAGGACGGTGTTCCGTATATCGTTTTCTCTCACGAGTGGACGCAGATCAAAAACGGAGAGATTTGTGCAATGCCTCTGACCGAGGATCTCAGCGCACCGGCAGGAGAACCGTTCTTGCTTTTCCGTGCATCGGATAACCCCAATGTTACCGAAAGAGGAGCGGGATGCTACGTCACCGACGGCCCCTTCCTTTATTCCGAGGATGGCAAAACAAAGATGATCTGGTCGAGCTTCCACGGGAATCGCTACCTTGTGTTGGATGCCGAAAGCGACTCGATCCGAGGCGAATGGAAGCACGGGGATAGCCGATTCGAATTTGACGGCGGACACGCAATGCTCTTCGAAACGCTCGAGGGCAAGAAAATGATCTCGCTTCACAGCCCAAACCGAAAAAACGAGGAGCGAGCGCAGTTTTACGAGATTTGATTTTTAAAGTATACCATTCAAACCTTTTTCCAAAAAAAGCACCGTCCGTCGGCAAACTGCTTTTTCAGACGGTGCTTTTCGGGAAAAGACTTGGAGCGGATAGGGCTTGAGAGAGGAGAACCTCTCCACCGAGAGATTCCTCTCTCTCAAGGTCTTTCCTGATCAAATTTACCCCCACAAAGAAAGGGATTTTATGAAAAAAAGACTCATTACTACGATCGTGCTTGTTATGGCAATGCTTCTGGCAGGCTGTTCGGGCTGCTCCGCCTGTTCCTCCGCGCCGCCGCTTGAAACGGTTTACGATCGCATCGTCGAGCTGATCGAAGGATCCAAGGAGATCAACACCGTCCTCTACGGTGCGGGACTTCCCGTCTACTCGGTCGATTCCGATTACGCACGCTATCACCAAATTTACGGCGATGAAAACGATAAGACCGATGGCGTCGCCTATGAAATGGTAGCGGAGTACGCGAAATTCCATTCCGAGGCAGAGATCCGCGAGGCGGCGGAAAAAATTTACACCGCCGATTGTCTCGCGCCCTTCTACAGCTCTATCTTTGACGGAATTGCAATTTCCGATAGCAAAAACGGAATGGTCGTTGCCGAAGCGCGCTACGACGTGGGATCGGATGTGTTCGGTCAGCACGTTGGCGTCGAAAACGGACTTTCGGGTATGCGCATTTACGATTATTCCACCATCGAGATCATCAACCCCAGCTCGGCGGATCTGTTCCGTATCAAGGTCAGCACCTGGATGGAGGGAACACCGCATATCATCGAGCCCGTCACCCTATCCTTTGCGCTCGGCACGGACGGTCAGTGGTATCTCAATACCTTTACGGGCTAAAAAGCAATGGAAAAACGCTTTCGTCTGCGGTCATCGGCAGCTTTTTATGAGCTTTTGTTGACCTGACGGAAGCGTTTTCCAAAAACATTTGATTCAATTCGCATTTAACGAGGAGGATGAGGATGGAATTTTCTGTCTTTACACCAAAAAAAGCATATCCTCTCAGCGATTTTGGCGGACGTGTGCTCGGCCACGAGTACGCCGTAACAAACCGCTATCTGACGCGCGACGGAAAACCGTTCGTCTATCGGATGGGTGAGCTCCATTTTTCACGCGTCCCGCGTAAGGATTGGGAGCAGGAGCTTATCAAAATGCGCGAGGGCGGAATCGAGATTGTCGCTTCCTATCTCTTCTGGATCCGCCACGAGGAGACCGAGGGAAAATTTGATTTCACCGATAATCGCGATCTTTCCGCATTTTGCGAGGTTTGCAAAAGGGTGGGACTTCCCTTCTTCCTTCGCATTGGCCCGTGGGCACACGGAGAGGCAAGAAACGGCGGATTCCCCGATTGGCTACTTGAAAAATGCGGCGGAAAGGATCACACGCGCACCAACGAGCAGCCGTATCTCGATTGCGTTAAGCGCTATTTTGCACGCATTTTCGAGGAAATAAAAGATCATTCGGACGTCATCATCGGCATTCAAGTTGAAAATGAACTCCACAGAAATGCGCCGCATATGGAAACGCTCCGTCAAATGATCTATGATCTCGGCTTCCGCGCTCCCATTTGGACGGCAACGGGATGGGGACCTGCGGGGAGCGGCGCACACATTCCCACAAACGGAAAGCTCCTTCCTGCCTACGGTGCCTATCCCGAGGCTCCATGGGCGGCGCACACCGATCCCATTTTGGGTAGTCAGGCATTCCATTTTTCAAACGATTGGAACACTGCGGGAATCGGGACGGATATTTTTGAGGATGCGAGTTCCAATGATGAAACTCAATTCGATCCTTCCCACAAAAATCCCTATCTGACCTGCGAGGTCGGCGGCGGAAACCAGGTTACCTATCATCGTCGTCCGATCCTTTCTGCAGATGACGTTGCCTCGTGCGCGCTTTGTCGACTTGGATCGGGAGCGTGCGGCATCGGTTACTATATGTACCACGGCGGCAGAAATCCGATTGGCAAGACAACGATGCAGGAAAGCCGAAAATCGGGGTACAAAAACGATTATGCGATCGTTTCGTACGATTTTCAAGCTCCCATTGGTGAATGCGGACAGCTTCGTCGGAGTTATTTTACACTTCTCTCGCTTCACCGCTTCCTCGATTGCTGTGGCGAGCAGTTGGCAGCAATGCCCTGTTATCTTCCCAACGAGATGCCAAGCGATCTTTTCGATCGCTCCGTTCTTCGCTGTGCGGTCAGAAGTGACGGTGAAAGAGGATTTCTGTTCTTCAACAACCACGCGCACGGCGAACAAATGCAGAACCTCAGCGAGTCTATCACAATAAAGTTAGCAGAAGATAACCAAGAAATCAAAATTCCGCTTTCCGTGCCCGCAAATACCTACGGAATCATTCCGTTCCGCTTCCCTATCGGAACAGAGCTTGCGGAATGGATCACTGCAATGCCGATCTCGATTGAAGAAAACGAGATTCTTTTTGAAAAAATCAAGGGGATCGATGCTAAAATTTGTCTTTCGAACGGTACGGTCGTCGATCTTTCAACCCCTTGCACAATCGGCGGTGTTAAGGTCTCCCTTGCCGCCCCAACGGAGCAAAAACGTTCTTCCTCTGAGCCGCTTTCGATCAGAAAAACCGATTCGACGATCAACGACAAGGTCTTTTCTCACATCGAGAACCGAGACGGTTCCGCGATTGAAACTGCAAAGACGGAAAACTATCTCATCTCCCTCACAGGGGAGGAAGATTTCCTTTCAATTGAGGCGAAGGGGAACGTTGCGGCAATTTTTTACAGGGATCATCTGCTTTCGGATCAATACCTATACGGTGATGAGTGGATTGTTGACGTGCGAGAGATCCAACGCCCTGCCGAGCTTATCCTCAAAATACTCCCTCTGACCGAGGAAAACCGAAGAAATATATATTTTGAAACCGAGATGCCGATCGGTGCGGTTGCTCCGATCGTGCGACCGATCAAAGAGCTTTCAAAGGAGACTGTTTATGGAATACAGAATTGAGCACGATTCAATGGGTGAGATCAAGGTGCCCGCAGATCGCTATTGGGGTGCGCAGACCGAGCGTAGCCGCGAAAATTTTCGCATCGGAGTGGGGCTTGAGACAATGCCAGACGAGATCGTATCTGCATTCGGAATACTGAAAAAAGCGGCTGCAATTACAAATTCCGAGCTTCGCCCCGATAAAATGACCGATAGAAAACGCGATGCCATCACGCAAGCGTGCGACGAGGTTACCTGCGGCAAACTCGCGGAGCATTTCCCGCTTGTTGTCTGGCAAACGGGATCGGGAACGCAATCCAATATGAACGCAAACGAGGTCATTGCAAACCGAGCGAACGAAATTTTGGGAGAGCGTCTTTTGCACCCGAACGATGACGTCAATATGTCCCAATCCTCTAACGATACCTTCCCTACCGCAATGCATATCGCTGCGGTTCTTTCGCTTCGATCCCGTCTGCTTCCCGCGTTAGACCGTCTCATTGATACGCTCATAAAACTTGAAAATGAGAATGAAGGGGTGTTAAAATGCGGCAGAACACACCTGCAGGACGCAACTCCGATCCTCTTTTCGCAGGAAATTTCAGGTTGGCGAACCTCCCTGGAGCGTGATCGTGATCTGATCGAGCGTACGATTGCTCCCCTTTCGGAGCTTGCGCTCGGAGGAACCGCGGTTGGAACGGGATTAAATGCCCCAAAAGGCTTTGACGTGCGTGTTGCCGAGGTCATATCCTCGCTGACGGGGATGGAATTCCGCACCGCCGAGAATAAGTTCCATTCCTTGACCTCCAAGGATGAGATCGTGTTTGCGCACGGCGCAATGAAGGCACTTGCTTGTGATTTGATGAAGGTTGCAAACGATATTCGTTGGCTCGCATCGGGCCCCCGAAACGGTCTTGGAGAGATCTTTATTCCCGAAAACGAACCGGGATCCTCCATTATGCCCGGAAAGGTGAACCCCACGCAGTGCGAGGCGGCTACAATGGTTGCCGTGCAGGTGATGGGAAATGACACCGCGGTTTCGATTGCCGCATCGCAGGGAAATTTCGAGTTGAACGTCTTTATGCCGGTGTGTGCATACAACTTCCTGCAATCGTCACGCCTCCTCGCAGACGTCATTCTCTCCTTTGAGGAGCACTGCGTCCGCGGAATTGTTGCAAATCGCGAAAAAATGAAGGAAAACGTTGACCGATCGCTGATGACGGTTACGGCATTGAACCCCTACATTGGGTATGAGAATGCCGCAAAAACAGTGAAGCTTGCGCATAAAGAGAACGTTACATTGCGTGAAGCCTGTGTCAAGCTTGGCTTTTTGAGCGCAGAGGACTTCGACAATCTCTTCCATCCCGAAAAAATGGTATAACAAAAGCCGAGTGGTTAGCAATGCGTAACCGCTCGGCTTTTTTTAGATCTGGCGCGTGACCTTATCCGAAATAATTCCGGATCCCCTTGTAATCGGGCCGTTCAGATGAATTTTTCGGTGACGCTCCTCAAATTCAAGAATCTCCTTCGTTGGATATACCGGCGGCTCCTTGCCAAAGAACCTTGCGCGGAAGAGGCGGGATTGCTTGGATTGCGCCTCAACGTACTCCTTTTCCACCTCGCCCATTGCGTAGGACCGCATAGCAACGCCTTCCCCAACGCAAAAACGCTCCATTTTTCTGAAGAAGTAACGAAGTAGGAACTGCGCATAGGTAACGTAGCGCAGATTGCCATAGCAGTCATGCTCGCGTTCGTATTCTGTTCCTCTTGCCTTTACGGCAACACAATTTCCCTGCCTGATCGCCTCAATAAATGCTTCCTGCGTGCGCTCTTTTGCAAAACAAATTGTAAAATTGTAGGGGAAATGGATCGATTTTTCATATTTATGTACGTCACTCGATCCCACAACGGGAATTTTTAATCCCTCTGCGCGCAAATCGTTCCAAAGCGCAACCGAAAGATTGTTTCCGGTGTGTGTCATCCCTCCGATCAATTCGTAGGCATCAAACATTCCGCTGCGGAGCAGAATCTTTGAAAAGTCGCTGCAGACGTTATTCATACGGGAGGCGGCGGGAAGCCAGAACGGGTGCGCAAAGATCGCAAGTCCACCTGCCTCGTGGATCTTATCAGTCGCCCACATTACGCGCGCGTAACGGTCGGCATAGACCTCGGGGACAGACTCGGGAACGCGGCTCAAATATTCTTCAACCTCACGCTCATATCCCTCAAGATCGCGGAGGTAGCGCTCAGCAACGCTGCTTTTTCCACCGATATGAACAATGTGAACGATGCTGGGCGGTGTGTGGACCTCTTCTCCTCGAATACGGAAAAACTCCATATCAACTCCCGTGAAGGTTTCGTCAATTTCATCGCCCGGGTAGAAACGATTGTGATCAGTTAGCGCAAAGCAATCGTATGCTTGCTCGCGATAATGTCCGGCAGCTGCGGAGGGGTCTCTTGTACCGTCGGAACGGAAGCTATGCGAGTGGAGATCTGCCTTGAGAGGAGTTGTATTGTAAAGATCCTCCTCCAACGCAAAAAGATGAAAGCTTGCCAGAGGTGTGGAATCCTTGCTGAGCAAAATTTCGTGCTCCTGCTCACTGTGGAAGACAAGCTCGAATTCAATTGCACCGTTGTGTGCCTTGACAGAAAGATTACGATTTGTAACGGGATCCTTATATCTGTCTGTATAGGAATCGATTTCAATGACAGTCAGCTCATATTCGGCGTTTTCTACCGGCAAAAACGCCCTCTCTGTGGCAAGGATCGTCATTTTTACAGCCTTTCCAACCGGTACTACAGATGGATAGATGGCGTAATTTTCGGGTGTTGGAAGCATCTTTGTTCCTCCTTTATGTGTTGGTACGTAAATATTATATAATGAAAAATGGATTTTTTCAATAGAAATTCGAAAAAACCGCGTACAGATCGGAGATAATCCGATTCATACGCGGTTTTTGCTTATGAAGAAAAGTAGGTAATCAGATTGTCTGCAAGGCGGAACAGGTCGGGAGCAAAAATACACGCCAATGCCGCTGCAACGACCGTGAGCACCATTGCAAGTGCAAAGAAAAGCCAGGACGATCCCTTCTTTTCAAACCGAATATCCGCACGGTAGCGCAGATCCTCGGG
>JAZQWH010000033.1:0-4504 GCA_045632205.1 Eubacteriales bacterium | reverse complement strand
CCCCCCCTCCTTGGGGAGGGGGGGGGGGGGGGGGAGGGGGGGGGGGGGGGGGGGGAGGGGTTTTTCCCCTCAAGAACACCCCTTCCTCCCCCGCATTTCTCACACCCCGATCCCCTGATAGGAGCTTCGGGCGAAGAGAAGCTTATCGATATCGTTGATGACAGTGGTTTTGCGTTGGCTCCAGAGCGGTGCGAGGAGATCCTCCGCCTTTCCGTCTCCCGTGAGTCGACCGATAACGGTCTCGGGCGGCAAAAGCTCCAGCGCATCGGCAACGAGGCGGATATATCGCTCGCGGTCAAGCGGCTCGTATGCGCCTGCCTCGTAAAGCCTTGCAAGCTGTGTTCCGCGCAGGACGTGAAGCAGATGAAGCTTGACCATATCGGGACGAAGCGCCGCCACGTCACGCACGGTGCGAAGCATCGTTTCGTCATCCTCCCCGGGCAGACCGAGGATCAGATGAACGCCGATGCCGATATGCGGATTCGCGCTTCGCAGCTTGTCCACCCCTGTGCAAAATTCCGCAAATCCGTGCCCCCGATTGATCCGTTTTGCGGTCTCATCGTTGGAGGTTTGCAGACCAAGCTCGACCGTAAGCACCGTTCGCTCCGCAAGCTCGGCAAGATATTCGACCACGTCATCGGGCAGGCAATCGGCGCGCGTAGCGATATTGATCCCTACGATCCCCTCCTGCGCAAGTGCTTCCTCAAAGCAGCTCCTCAGGCGCTCCACGGGCGCGTAGGTGTTGGTATGTGCTTGAAAATACGCGATACAACGGCTCACGTCCCACTTGCGTGCGAAGAGCTTTTTTTGTTCGGCGATCTGCAAGGCGATCGGGTGCTCGCACGCCCCCGCGAAGTCTCCGCTCCCCCGATCGGAGCAATAGATGCAACCGCCGCGACCGCAGCGTCCGTCAATGTTGGGACAGGTGAAGCCCGCATCAAGCGGAAGCTTGGCAACCTTCCCCCCGAATCGGTGACGGAGATAGTAATCGTAGGTATGGTATCGCTTGTTGGAATCGCTGAAGGGAAAGGGATTTTGTTGGGCTTGCGTCATAAAAAGCCCTCCTTTTTGATGAGTTTTTTGATACCGAAAAGCATTCCGATGCCAATGGGAAGTGCGATGGGGAGCGTTGCAAATGCGGAATAGAGCGACGGATGTGCGGTGATGGAGAGAAGCTCGGAAAAACCGTCAAGCAAACGCAAAACGCCGCACGCGAAGAAAAGCACGGCGGAAAGTGCGCCGAAATAAGCCTGCGGCAGACGTCTCCCCAAAAGCACGCCAACCGAAAGTCCGAGCAGATCCGCTACCAGAAGTGCCGCGGAGGAGCCGAGAAAAACGGGAATCGCGCGAGACCAGACGTCCCCTGCCCCGCCTGCCGAGAGTGTGAGCGACGCGAGCTGTGTCTTATCGCCCAGCTCCGAGAGAAAATAGGTGCAAAACACCGCAAAAACCGCTCCGCGACGTCCGTGATGCAAGCGCTCCTCCTCCCCATCCTGCCGCACACTCTGCAGGGCAAACCACAAAAATGCCGCCCCCGCGATCAGCGAAACCGCGGCAGTGGGCAAAAGCTCGCCCAGCAATGCGCCGAGCGTGACCGCCAGAGCGGACAGACAAAGCACGGCAAGCAGTGTGCCGCAAAGGATCTGCCGCACGGTATATTCCGCTGTCATCGCAACCATCAAAAGCTGGGATTTATCTCCCATTTCTGCCAAAAGCACCACGAGAAAGCTCTCAAAAAGAACGCCGTTCATTCAAAAACGCACCTCCGCCAAGAATGGATCGCAGGCAGACCGTCTGTGCGATCTGCCTGCTTGAAACGTCCTTTTTGATTGTATGATCCCGATCAGATGCGCTCGCCGAGCAGCTTTTCAACGACCGCGATACGCACGCAAAGCGTGAGCACCTTCATTGCCTTTTGCAGGCTTCTCTTATCGGGGAAGGTGGGCGCGATGCGGATGTTGCTATCCTTGGGATCCTTCTTATAGGGATAGGTTGCGCCAACCTCGGTCAGCGTAACGCCTGCCGCCGCACAAAGCTCGTAGGTACGCTTTGCACAGCCCTCCTCAACGAACAGGCTGACGAAATATCCGCCGAGCGGACGGGTCCAGGTTGCACAGCCCGTTCCATCAAGATCATTCTCAAGCGTATTCAGCACGATCTCAAACTTGGGACGGATGAGCGATGCAAGCTTCATCATATGCTCGCGTACGCGCTCCGGGTTTTGGAAATACCGCACGTGGCGGAGCTGATTGATCTTATCGTGTCCGATGGTCTGAACGCCGATGATGGGAAGGATCTGACGGCGGTTTGCCTCGGATGCCGCAAAGATCGCAACGCCCGAGCCGGGATAGGAGATCTTGGAGGTCGATGCGAAATAGAAGGGACGGTTTGCATTTCCCGCCTCGCGGCAAGCGTCAAAGATATCGAGCAGCTCATCGTGACGGTCGGGGTACAGATCGTGAATGACGTATGCGTTATCCCAGAAAATACGGAAATCGGGAGCTGCGGTCTTCATAGACGCCAAGCGGCGCACGGTCTCGTCGGAATAAGTGATTCCGTCGGGATTGGAATACTTGGGACAGCACCAGATGCCCTTGATTGCGGCATCGCTCGCGGCAAGCGCCTCCACGCGATCCATATCGGGGCCCGTTGCGGTCATATCCACGGGGATCATCTCGATGCCGAGCGATTGACAGATTGCAAAATGGCGGTCATAGCCGGGCGCGGGGCAAATAAATTTGACTTGCTCCTCGCGTCCCCACGGGCGCTCGCTGTCGCAAACACCGTAGAGCATTGCGCGCGCAACGCTATCGTACATCAGATTGAGCGACGAATTGCCGCCAACGAAAATATCTGCCGCGTCAAGCCCGAGCAGCTCCGCAAAAAAGCGTTTTGCCTCGGGAATACCGTCCACAAGTCCGTAGTTACGGCAATCAAAGCCGTTCTCTGCCTTGCAATCGCTATCCGAATTGATCGTATCCAGCATTTCGGAGAGCAGATCGAGCTGATCCGCTCCGGGCTTGCCGCGCGAAAGATCAAGCGCGAGCTTTTCGGATTGCTGAATCTCATATGCCGTTTTGAGGCGTTCAAGCTGTACCTTGAGTGCCTCGCGATCCATCTGTGCGTACTTCATGGGGGTTCTCCTTGAAACAATAATACTTCCTGATTTTTCAACCTATGTATTATAGCATATTCTTTTCCCTTTTGCAATATGTTTTTGAATTTTTTCTCATTTTTTCCTGCAAAAAATAATCATTGAGAAATTCCGCTCCAAAAATCCGCCACAACTTCTGCAAGTTCCTGCGCGTTTCCTGCATATTGGAGGTTCTGCCAATGCTCGGGGAAAAGCGCCCTGTATCGGTCGGTATCATAGCGATCGTCGATCAGCACGATCACTCCCGCATCCTCCTCGCGACGGATCACGCGTCCCGCCGCCTGCAGAACGCGGTTCATACCGGGATAGGTGTAGGCGTAGTCGAATCCGTTCTCGCGCGTGACGTCGTAATACTCCTTGAGAATGTTGCGCTCGTTGGAAATGCCGGGAAGCCCCGTGCCGACGATGACTGTGCCGATGAGACGGTCCCCCGGAAGATCCACGCCCTCCGAAAAGGAACCGCCAAGCACGCAAAAGCCCACGCGACGCGCGCCGTCATTGACGAACGCATCGAGGAACTTCTCCTTTTCCACCTGCTTCATCCCGCGCGTTTGCACAACGGTCTGCACGCTTTGGTAGCGCTCAGAAAAGATCTTTTGCACCTTCTCCATATAGTCGTAAGACGGAAAATACGCAATGTAATTGCCCTTCCTGCCCGAAACGGTAGCGGCGATCAGGCTCGCGATCTTTCGGTAGGAGGTCTCGCGATCCTCGTAGCGTGTGCTGACCTCGGGAACGACGGTAATACAGGTACGACGCGGATCAAAGGGAGACGGAAGATCGATCCTGACCGCGCCCCGTCCGCCGCCGAGAATATCCGCAAAATAATCGATCGGTGTCATCGTTGCCGAAAACAGCACCGATGCGTAGGCACGCGAATGAGCGCGCGCGAGCAGATCCGAGGGATCGAGACAGATGACACGCACCGTCAATTCCTCGCCGTGCTGCTCAATAAAGGTCAGAAACCGCTCGTCGTAATGCTCCGAGATGATCTCAAACCGCTTGAGGGCTGCCGAAAGGATGGAAAGCGCATCCCCGTACGGCTCCTCCTTGACCGTCCGCACGCGTGCCTCGACCGCCGCACGTGCCGCGCAAACGCATTCCGCAAGCTTCTCCATTGGATTGCGCGTCAGATAATAGCCGTGCAAAATTCCGTCCTCGTCGCGCGTTGCGGTCTCCTCGCAAAGTCGGTAAAAGCCGTGCATAACCGAATAGAGCCTCTCAAGCGGACGGCGAACCTTTTCCTCCTCCTGCTCGGGAAGGAGCGCGAGCAGATTGGCAATTTCGGTATTGGTGATCACGGTTGAATACATATCGCACGCGCGATCGCCGAGATTATGCGCCTCATCG
>JAZQWH010000032.1:0-7169 GCA_045632205.1 Eubacteriales bacterium | reverse complement strand
CAAGGGAGACATCAACTTCCAAGCCGTCTGGGATAACGTATGGAAAATGCTTGCCTGCTACGTCCTCTCCGCAGTGCTTGCCTACTTCCTCGCGTTCATTATGATCCGTCTGAGTCAGCGCATCGTCTACACCATGCGCCGCCAGCTGTTTGAAAAGCTGAACACCCTTCCCGTTACCTATTTCGATACGCACGCAACGGGCGACATCATCAGCCGCATCTCCTACGACATCGATACGGTCAACGCCTCTCTTTCGCACGATCTCGTGCAGGTGATGACCAGCGTTTACACCGTTGTCGGATCGCTCGTATTTATGTGGCAGATCTCCCGACCGATGATCCTCATCTTTGCGCTCACCGTTCCCGCCTCCATCCTCTTCACACGCTACCGCTCCAAAAAGGTGCGCCCGCATTTCCGCCTCCGCTCGCAGAAGCTGGGCGAATTGAACGGCTATGCCGAGGAAATGCTCTCGGGCTGTCGCACCATCAGCGCATACGGCAAGGAGGAGGTCATCTGTGACCGCTTTAACGCGCGCAACACCGATGCGATGGATGCCTATTACAAATCCGAATTCTACGGTGCGGCGCTCGGTCCCACGGTTATGCTCATCAACAACATCTCCATCTCGCTCGTCACCATTATGGGCGGAATCCTGTATATGTACACACAAAGCGGAGTGATTGCCGCAGGCTCGGTCTTCTTCATCACGCTTGGCGGCATTGCACAGTTCGTACAGTATTCCCGTAAATTCGCAGGCCCGATCAACGAGTTTGCAAACATTATGCACGAGTTCCAATCCGCCTTCTCCGCGGCAGAGCGTGTCTTCCGCGTGCTCGATGAGGAGCCGGAAACGCTCGACACCGCAGATTCGCAAGTCCTGACCGAGGTTGCGGGAGAGGTCGTCTTCAAGGGCGTCGATTTCGGCTACGTTCCCGAAAAGCAGATCCTTCACGACGTCTCGCTCACGGTCGAGCCGGGTAAGACCATTGCTATCGTCGGCCCGACGGGTGCCGGCAAGACCACGGTCATCAACCTGCTGATGCGCTTCTACGACGTCAATTCGGGAGAGATCCGCATCGATGGCAAGCCCATCCCCTCCATTCGCCGCGCCGATCTCCGCCGTGCCTATACGATGGTTTTGCAGGATACCTGGCTCTTCCACGGTACCATCTTTG
Organism: Eubacteriales bacterium; assembly: GCA_045632205.1. Classification (GTDB taxonomy): domain Bacteria; phylum Bacillota; class Clostridia; order Oscillospirales; family CAG-272; genus UMGS1865. Next base: position 5,994 of record JAZQWH010000032.1, on the reverse strand, counting down.
AAAACATCGTCTACGGCAAGGAGAACGCAACGCCCGAGGAGGTGCGTGCCGCGGCAAGGGCGGCAAGGATCGATTCCTACATCGAATCGCTCCCAGACGGCTACGACACCGTTCTCTCGGACGACGGCGTAAACGTCTCCAAGGGACAAAAGCAGCTCATCACCATCGCCCGTGCGATGCTCTCGGATGCTCCGATGCTCATTCTTGACGAGGCGACCTCCAACGTCGACTCGCGTACGGAAATTCAGATCCAGGAGGCAATGTCCGAATTGATGCACGGCAGGACCTGCTTTGTCATCGCGCACCGTCTTTCCACCGTACAGAATGCAGATCTGATCCTCGTTGTGCAAAACGGACGCATCTCCGAGCAGGGCAACCACGAGGAGCTGATGCGTCTGGGAGGATTTTACAGCACGCTCTACAACTCACAGTTCACCTAATAACAAATCCTATCAAAGGAGAACCCTATGGCACAGTTTCAATACGAACGGGTCGCGCCCCCCAAGGGGCTGCGCGATCTTCCTCGCTATCTGCGCGAGCTTCTGGGCGGATTCTTCTTCCGCTTGTCCTACATTCTCCGTCTGGTCTGGAAATCCGGTCGGGGAGCCTTGATCCTTTTGCTCCTTATCGCCATCTTCAACGGCTTTGTGCCCGTCATCTCCTCGCTCCTGACCACGGAGATCCTCAACGAGCTGCAAACGGTCATTGAAAACACCGCACTCGGCAGACCCGCAACCTCCTTCTGGGGCTCCACCATCCTCTTTTTGCTTGTTTTCTTCTTCATCTTCAAGATCCTGCATCGCATCGTCGGAAGGCTCAGCGCCGCGGCAACGCGCATTGCAGGCGAGAAGGTCGTGCTATACGTCAAGGTTATGATCATGAACAAGGCGCACGAGATCGACGTCTCCGCCTTTGACGTGCCCGAATTTTACGAGAAGCTTGAAAACGCAAACCGAGAGGCAAGCATTCGCCCCATCACCATTCTTCAATCCGCACTCTCGGTTCTTTCAACCGTCATTTCGCTGGTCAGCTACGTCACCATTCTCACCGTTGCGCTCCCCGTCGCCACGCTTTGCATCCTTGTGGTTTCTGTGCCGGGCGCGATCATAAACTTCTACTACCGCCGCAAGAACTTTGAGTATATGCGTCGCCGCTCCAAGGACCGCAGACAGATGGAATACTATTCCAAGGTCATCACCAACAAGGATCTTGCCAAGGAGGTGCGCATCTACAAGCTCACCGACCTCTTTGTCGGCCGCTTCAAATCGGTCTTCTCGCGCTACTATGCGGGCTTGCGCCACCTCATCATCCGCGAAAGCGTACTGAGCGTGGTCATTTCGATCGTCGCCGCAGTAACAAACTGCTTCTTCTTTGCCCTCATCGCGATCCAGGTCTTTCAGGGCAACATCAAGATCGGTGATTATACCCTGCTCACGGGTGCGATCACGGCGATCGCCTCCGATGTCTCCACGCTGATCTCGACCTCCGCCTCCATTTATGAGGGTACCCTCTTTATCGACAACCTCATCTCCTTTATGAAGGAGAAGCCCACCGTTGTTTCCTGTCTTGAATCCCCCCGTCCCGTTGCGCACGGAGCCGCGCACACCATTGAATTCGAGCACGTCAGCTTCCGATATCCCGGAACCGAGATCGACGTTCTCTCCGATCTCAACCTGAAATTTTCACCCGGTGAAACGGTCGTGCTGGTCGGCGTGAACGGTGCGGGAAAAACCACGCTCATCAAGCTGCTGACCCGTCTCTACGATCCCACCGAGGGAAGGATCCTGCTCGACGGACACGATCTGCGTGAATATGATCCAAACGATCTCTACGGGCTCTTCGGCATCATCTTCCAGGACTTCGGAAAATACGCCTTCACCGTCTCCGAGAACATCAGCTTCGGTGACGTAGAGCGAGAGGTGGTCGCAGAAGAGATCCAAGCGGCAGCGATCAGCGCAAACGCGCACGAATACGTCTCCCGTCTCCCCGACGGCTATGACACTCCTCTGCAACGCTTCTTTGAACCAAACGCGATCGAGCTTTCCATCGGTCAGTGGCAAAAGCTTTCCATCGCGCGCGCATTCTACAGCCGCTCGGACATCCTCATTCTCGACGAGCCGACGGCATCGCTCGATCCCCTCGCAGAGCAGGAGATCTTCAACCAATTCGACCGACTGCGAAGCGACAAGACCACCATCTTCGTTTCGCATCGCCTCTCAAGTGCCACCATCGCCTCCCAGATCGTTGTGCTGGAATACGGCAAGGTGATCGAGGTTGGCGACCACAAGACCCTGATGGAAAAGAAGGGCCGCTACTTCGAGCTTTTCACCACACAGGCAAAGCGCTATATCGAGGGCGAATAAAAAAAACACGGGACATCCTGCGGATGTCCCGTGTTTTTCTGTTCGGATCATTTCTCGGGATCGAGATACTTCCAATACGATACGATATAATTGATGCCCGACCAAAGGGTAAAGAAGATCATAAGCGCCGTCGATGCGATCGAAAGCGGCAGATATTCCATCAGAAACGCAAGCGCGCCGACGTTTTCGTAAAGCAACGGCTCCGCAAGGCAGGCAACCACGCAGGCGATCTGCGTCACGGTCTTGATCTTACCCAGCATATTTGCCGCAATCACGATTCCCTTCGAGCCGGATGCAACCAAACGAATGGAGGTAACGGCAAGCTCTCGGAAGATAACGACCACAAGCGCCCAGAAAAAGAGGTTGCAGAACAGCTCGTTTCGGGTCTCCGCCATCATCGCGCGGAAGAGGATCACAAGCATCGCGCCAATGACCATAAATTTATCCGCAAGCGGATCGAGAAACTTGCCGAAATCGGTGACAAGATTGTCTCGGCGCGCGATCTTTCCGTCAAGCATATCGGTAAACGCGGCGGCAACGAACAAAACGATGCCCAAAACGCTTGCCCAGATCGCATCGGATACCATCAGCACGATCACGAATACGGGAACCATCATCATACGGATCACGGTCAGTTTATTCGGAAGATTCATTTTCATTCTGTAAATCCTTTCTCGTTTGCGTTAGTTTGCGGTCACGGCAAAGCCGTAGAGATCGTAGTCCACCACGCGGCGCACCTTGACCTTGACAAAGGAGCCGGGAGCAATTCTCTCCTCGCTCTTGAAGTAGACCTTTCCGTCGATCTCGGGCGCGTCGGCGGTGCTTCTGCCGAAATGCACCTCGGCAACGGGGTCGTAATCCTCGCAGATGACCTCCACAACGCCTCCAACCTTCTCGCGGTTGAGATCCTCGTTGATCTCCATCTGCTCGCGCATCAGAAGGTCCATACGGTCCTGCTTGACCTGCTCGTCGATCTGATCGGGCAGATCGTACGCCGCCGTGCCTTCCTCTCTCGAGTAAGTAAACACACCCGCGTGATCGAATCTCTGCTCCTTGATAAACTCACAAAGCTCCGTAAAATCCTCCTCGGTCTCACCCGGGAAGCCCACGATAAAGGTGGTACGAATGACGATTCCGGGCACCTCGCGGCGCAGCTTTGCAAGCACCTCACGAATCATTTTTCCGTCTCCGTGTCGGTTCATCGCGGTCAGCATATGATCGCTGATGTGCTGAAGCGGAAGGTCGATGTATTTGAGAATACGCGGATTGTCGCGCATCTCCGCGATCAATTCGTCGGTGATCTTATCGGGGTAGCAATAAAGCAGACGGATCCACGGGATGGAGGTCTCCTCGGTAATGCGATGCAACAGCTCCGCAAGAGCATATCTGCCATAGAGATCCATACCGTAGCGCGTAATATCCTGCGCCACAACGGTCAGCTCCTTGACACCGAGCGATTCAAGCTGCTTTGCCTCCGCAATCAGATCCTCCATTGGACGGCTGCGGAATTTTCCGCGGATCGAGGGGATCGCGCAGTAGGCACAACGGTTATCGCAGCCCTCCGCGATCTTGATATACGCCGCGTAATCGGGCGTTGTCAGCACACGGTCGCCGCCAAGTGCGACGGTATTGCAATCGTCGTGTGCAAAAAACTTCTCTTTTTTCTTGCGCGTCTTGGCTGTGACCGCCTCGATCGCCTCAACGATGCGGTGGATGCTTCCGACACCCAGCACTGCGTCAACCTCGGGAAGCTCCTCAAGGATCTCCTCTCCGTAACGCTCCGAAAGGCAGCCCGTGACGATGATCGCCTGCAGATTACGGTGCTTTTTGAGCCAAGCAACGTCAAGGATATTGTCGATCGCCTCCTTCTTTGCGCTCTCAATGAACGCGCAGGTGTTCACGATAATGACGTCTGCCTCGATCTCCTCCGCGGTGATCTCATAGCCCGCCTGCAAAATCTCGTGAAGCATGACCTCTGTATCAAGCTGATTCTTGGGACAGCCAAGAGAAACAAATCCGATTTTCATAGAAAATCCTTTCGTAGATCAAAGATTATTTTCGGGAATGGGAAGAATTTGGCTCCAGGCACGTCTGCCCAATCCGTCCGTCACCTCTACACGGACGAAGCTTTCGTCCGGACCGAAGACGTATCTCTCCTCGGTAAGATCGTGACCGTAGCGGCATCTGTTCATATCCGACCACGCAAGATTGGAGCAGAACTTGACCTGCGCACAGGGCGAGCAGGTTGCAACGATCTCGTTCCCCTCTCGGCGGATATGCACCTCGGGGCCCTGCGAGGCATAGAATTTACCCTCGCGGATCCCTTTCATAATGCTTGCCGCGCTGTTGTCCTCTGCCTCTACCATAATATAGGAGATGCAGGCGTCGTAATCGTATTCGTGGGTATCATCTGTTGCGACGAGCGCAAAGAAGCAGCCCTCCGCGCCCAGCATATCCACGATGAGCGAGGAATCGGGACGGTTGAATTTGTGAACGTTGGAAACCGAATTGTAGATCTCGGTCGCATCGATCCCGTGAAGCGCGCGGATCTGCTCGGGCGTGTTGAGCGACCACGCGGGATGTCCCAGGATCACGTATCCCCCTGCCTCGCGGATGCCGTCAATGACCTCTTGGGCGGGCACGTTCCACGGATCAAATCCGGGATCGTATTCCATTCCGATACCGATGATGTGGTAAACCCCCTTGCGAGAGTCGCCGTGATAGGTGTTATATTCCGCACCGGGCAGGATCGTCAAGCCATTGATCCGGTTCTCCCCGCCAAACACCCAATGATCGGCAAACGCCACGGCATCGTAGCCCTCGGAAAGATATCTCTGTGCCGCCTCTGCCGGGGTTGCGTGTCCGTCGGAGCGAGTGGTATGCATATGAAGATTTACTTTATATCTCTTTTTTCCGTCTCTGTCAATTCTCATCTTTTACAGTCACCTCAAACAACGATAATCTGGCTCCACGCGCGCCGTCCGTCCGCATCGACGACCTCTGCGCGCACGTAACGCTCCAGCTTCTGCGGGGTATATCTCGCCTCGGTAATCCCGTCACCGTAAAAAACGCGCTGATTGAAGACCGAGTTGGAAATAAACATAATTTTTTGGCAGGGCGAGCAACGGACAACGAATTCATCTCCCTCGCGGAGCAAATGCACCTCAGGCCCCTGCGTTGCGTAATAGCGCACGTTTCGGATCGCGTCGAGAAGCGATCTCGCATCCCCCGCCTCCGCCTCGACCATGATCCAGGAGACGCACGCATCGTTGTCGTAATAATGCGCGTCGTCATCTCCGACGAGTGGCAGGTAAAGACCGCGCGTTGCGATCATATCCACGATCAGAGAGGAATCCGCGCGCATCGAATGATGCACGCCCGACACCGAATTGTAGATCTCGGTCGCATCGATATCGCGCAGAGCAAGAAGCTGCTCGGGCGTGTTGAGCGACCACGCGGGGTGCCCCAGGATCGCAATTCCCCCTACACGGTGGATCTCGTCGATCACCTTTTGCGGTGGATCATTCATCCAAATCCCCTTCGGCGCTTCCTCAAAGCCGATCCCGAGGATGTGATAAACACCCTCGAGGCTGTCGCGATACCCAAGATTGTATTCTCCACCCGCAAGAAG
>JAZQWH010000031.1:0-8931 GCA_045632205.1 Eubacteriales bacterium | reverse complement strand
TCAAACAGAATGATCGCGCCGTTTTCGTTGGCAAAGTCCACCCACGCCTGAAGCTGATTTCTGCTAAACACTGCCCCCGTAGGATTGTTGGGAGAACAAATATAGAGAATATCAGCCTTAAAATCCTCTCTCGGCTCGGGTAAAAATCCATCTTCCTTTCCTGATGCAAGATGAACGATCTCTCTACCCGCAATCACATTGGCATCTACGTAGGCGGGATATGCGGGTTCTATGACGAGTGCCGAGCTGCTTCTGTCAAAGAGATCGAGAATATCTCCCAGCTCATCACTTGCTCCACTCGATACGAACACCTCGTCGGCATCCAGTATCACGCCACGCTCAGCGTAGTACCCCGCAACGGCCTCACGCAAAAACTGTGCTCCGCATTCAGGCATATAACCGTGGAAGGTCTCCTTGTTCGCTTGATCGGCTACGCCCTCGTGAAGTGCCGCAATAACTGCATCACAAAGAGGCAGAGATACATCACCGATGCCCATACGGTAAATATGCTTTTCGGGATGCTCCATCTGATATTTCTTTACCTTCTGCGCGATACCGGCGAACAGATAGGATTCTTTAAGGTCTCTATAGTGCATATTAGGTGTTATCATTCCATCGTCTCTCCTTCATAAACAAATTCTGCGGGGCCCGTCATAGTCACCTTGTTATCAGACGTGACAGTAATTTTCAAGGTACCGCCGTCAAGATGAACTGAGATTGGATCACAAGGTGCGCAATACTTTTTCTTGACTGCCGCCACTGCCGAGGCGCACGCACCCGTTCCGCAAGCCATTGTCACACCGCTTCCTCTCTCCCATACTCTCATACGAAGTCCACTGTTTCCAAGTACCTGAACAAATTCTACGTTCACTCCGTCCGAAAATGCCTCGTGATGCTCGATTTTTGTTCCAAGTGTGATAAGAGGTGCCTTTTCGATATCGTCAACGAAAATAACAGCGTGAGGATTGCCGACGGATACGGGAGTCAGAATGACTGTTTCGCCGTCAACATTCAACGTCATATCTTCGTCAGGAACAGCTTGTCCCATATCTACGGTCACGCTTTTGACCTTACCGAAGCTGACGCCGAGCTCCAAGGTCTTGATACCAGAAAGAGTTTCAACGGTCAGATTCTTTTTATCCGTATAGCCCTTATCATAAACGTATTTACCGACGCAGCGAATACCGTTTCCGCACATTTTTGCTTCACTTCCGTCTGCGTTGAAGATACGCATTTTGAAATCCGCGACGGCGGAAGGCGATATGTAGATCATTCCGTCCGAGCCCGCACCGAAATGCCGCTCGGAAAGCTTTGTTGATAATTCTTTAATATTGCTCGGAACCTCTCCGTACACGTACAGATAATCGTTTCCGAGTCCGTGCATTTTTGTAAAATGCATCTGATCACTTCCTTTTTATTTTGCGTTAATTGTGGAGATTCCCATCGTAACCTCCTCAAGAACGTCCAGCAACATTCTGACGGTATCGAGGGATGTCAACATCGTAATGTTGTTCTGCGCCGCACAGCGACGAATGGCAACACCGTCTCCAAAATGCTTACCCGACAAGATTGCACGGGTGTTAATGACGTAGCTAACATATCCCTGCCTGATAGAGTCAAGAACCTCCTCGCTACCTTCGCTCGGCTTGTGACGGATTCTTGTACGGATACCGTGATCCTTTAGGTACTGTCCTGTAAGCGTGGTGGCTTCGATATTAAAGCCCATATTATAAAATCTCTTTATAAGCGGTAATGTCTCAGCCTTATCCTCGTCGGCCACACTGACAACCACCGTACCGTAATTGCGGAGCGTCAGACCCGATGCGATCATCGCCTTATACATGGCGCGATGCAGCTTTTCGTCGTAGCCGATTGCCTCTCCCGTGGATTTCATTTCGGGAGAGAGGTATGCGTCCATGCCGCGAAGCTTGGAGAATGAGAATGCGGGTGCCTTCACGTAATAACGACTCTTTTCTTTCGGGTAAATATCGAGGATACCCTGCTCCTGCAAGGATACGCCGAGGTTAACCAGCGTTGCGATATCCGCAAGGCTATATCCCGTCGCTTTGGAAAGGAACGGTACGGTTCGGGAGGAACGAGGATTGACCTCAATGATATAAACGTCGTCATGCTCATCCACGATAAACTGGATGTTGAATAGGCCGATAATACCGATACCGAGTCCAAGCTTTTTGGTGTATTCGAGGATTGTGTTCTTGACTTTATCGGAGATTGAAAAGGTAGGATATACGCTGATCGAATCTCCCGAGTGGATACCGGTTCTCTCAACCAGCTCCATAATACCGGGAACGAACACACGCTTACCGTCGCAGATCGCATCGACCTCGACTTCCTTGCCGCGAATGTATTTATCCACAAGCACAGGCTTATCCTCATCAATCTCAACAGCGGTTTTCAGATAGTTTCGGAGCGCTTCTTCTTTCGCGACAATCTGCATCGCTCTGCCGCCAAGCACGAAGCTGGGGCGAACGAGCACGGGATATCCAATCTCTTCTGCAGCTCTGACACCCGCCTCAATACACGTTACCGCTCTGCCCTTCGGCTGAGGGATATGCAGCTCAGAAAGAAGTTTTTCAAAGGCATCCCTGTTCTCTGCCCGTTCAATCGCTTCGCAGTCGGTTCCGATAATCTTTACACCGCGCTCGGCAAGTGGCTCAGCCAAATTGATTGCGGTTTGACCGCCAAGAGTCGCTATGACTCCCTCGGGCTTTTCCAGCTCGATCACGTTCATGACGTCCTCAACGCAAAGCGGCTCAAAGTAGAGCTTATCCGAACAGGTGTAGTCGGTGGAAACGGTTTCGGGGTTGTTGTTGATAATGATCGCCTCGTAGCCTGCCGCCTTGATGGTCTGTACTGCGTGAACGGTGGAATAATCGAATTCCACGCCCTGACCGATACGGATCGGACCCGAACCAAGTACGATGACCTTTTTCTTATTGGATACGACAGACTCGTTCTCTTCCTCATAGGTGGAATAGAAATACGGAATGTAGCTGTCGAATTCGGAAGCGCAGGTATCGATCATCTTATAGACGGGGACAATGCCTGCCTTGCGGCGGAGCGTATAAACCTCAAGCTCGCTCGTCTCCCAAAGCAGTGCGATCTCTTTGTCAGAGAAGCCCATCTTTTTTGCCCTGCGAAGCGTGTCAATGTCATTCTTGCTTACTTTGATGTTTTGCTCCTCGTCAACAATGTTCTTGAATTTGCGGATAAAGAGCATATCAATGGCAGTTGCCGCCGCAATTCTACCCGCATCACATCCGCGGCGCAAGAGCTCTGCAATGGCGTAAATGCGGTCATCGGTTCCGATCTTAATATAATCAAGCAGCTCTGCCTCGGATACCTTATCAAACTTTTTGTGATGCAAATGGCAAAGTCCGATTTCAAGCGAACGGATCGCTTTCAAGAGACTTTCTTCTATGGTTCTTCCGATGCTCATGACCTCGCCTGTCGCCTTCATCTGCGTAGAAAGCGAGTTATTGGCATCGGCAAATTTATCAAATGGGAAACGCGGCATCTTGGTTACCACGTAGTCAAGCGTTGGCTCAAAGGATGCGGGCGTGTTGGCAATTCTGATCTCGTCCAGCGTCATCCCCACACCGATCTTTGCCGATACACGCGCGATTGGATACCCACTTGCCTTAGATGCAAGCGCAGAGGAACGTGACACACGGGGATTGACCTCGATGAGATAATATTGGAAGGAATATGGGTCAAGTGCAAACTGTACGTTACATCCGCCTTCGATCTTGAGTGCACGAATAATTTTGAGCGCACTGTCACGGAGCATATGATACTCCTTGTTGGTAAGCGTTTGCGAGGGACATACCACGATGGAGTCGCCCGTGTGAATACCCACCGGATCGATATTCTCCATATTACAGATGGTAATGGCAGTATCGTTGTGGTCTCGCATGACCTCATACTCGATTTCCTTGAAGCCCTTGATGCTCTTCTCTATGAGCACCTGATGCACCGGAGAAAGAGACAAGGCGTTTTTCACAAGCGGTAGGAATTCTTCTTCATTATCAGCAAAGCCGCCTCCGGTTCCGCCGAGAGTAAATGCGGGACGAAGCACAACGGGATATCCGATCTTCCCTGCGACCTTCAGTCCTTCTTCGATTGAATTGGCTATATCCGAGGGAAGAACGGGCTCGCCGAGGCTCTCGCACAGCTCCTTGAAAAGCTCTCTGTCCTCTGCTCTCTCAATCGATTCACTGCTCGTTCCGAGAAGCTCAACACGGCATTCCTTAAGGATTCCCTTCTTCTCAAGCTGCATAGCAAGATTCAGTCCCGTTTGACCGCCGATACCGGGCAGGATCGCGTCGGGGCGCTCATAACGAATAATCTTTGCGATATATTCCAGCGTCAGCGGTTCCATATAGACCTTATCCGCAATGGAGGTATCCGTCATAATCGTTGCGGGGTTGGAGTTACAAAGGACGACTTCGTAGCCCTCTTCCTTAAGAGCAAGGCACGCCTGCGTTCCCGCGTAGTCAAACTCTGCCGCTTGACCGATAACGATAGGACCGGAGCCGATCACAAGGACCTTTTTAATATCGGTTCTCTTGGGCATTCTTCTCTCCCTCCATGATTTCAATAAATTTATCGAACAGATATGCACTGTCCTGTGGTCCCGGTGCGCTTTCCGGATGATATTGAACGCTGAACACGTGATCTTCCTTGCACTCCACGCCCTCAATGGTGTTATCGAGAATATTGATGTGGGTGGGAATAAGGCGGGTTTCCTTGAGACTTTCGGTATCAACCGCATAGGAATGATTCTGCGAGGTGATCTCGATCTTGTTCGTTTCCACGTTCCTGACGGGGTGATTACCGCCTCTGTGTCCGAATTTCAGCTTATAGGTCTTTGCACCGTAGGCAAGAGAGATGATCTGATGTCCAAGGCAGATCCCGAAAATAGGATACTTACCGCAAAGCGTTCCAATGGTTTCGATCACGGGCTGCACATCGGTGGGGTCACCCGGACCATTGGAAATGAAGATACCATCGGGTGACAAATGCTCAATCTCCTCTGCCGTTGTATCCCACGGTACGATGGTTACCGAACATCCTCGCTTACCAAGTGAGCGAACGATGTTCTGCTTCATTCCGCAGTCGATGGCAACCACGTGATACCGTTCCTTGGGCACGCGGGAGTACCATATATTTTTACAACTCACCTTCGATACCGCGTCGGTGGGAATCGTGCTCGTCCTCAGTATCTCAATTCCTTTTTCTATCGGCGTATCGGCATCCGTGATCAGTGCTTTTCTTGAACCGTGATCACGAATGGAGCGTGTCAGCTTTCTTGTGTCAACTCCCCATACTCCGGGAATCCTGTATTTCTTCATAATTTCGTCAAGCGTTGCCACGCTTCGGAAATTTGAAGGCTCATTGTTATATTCACGAACGATCAGCGCACCGATCGTTGGTGTGTTCGTTTCGTAATCGTCATCGCAAATACCGTAGTTACCGATGAGGGGATAGGTCATAACCACGGCTTGATAGGTATAGGACGGATCGGACACGATCTCCTGGTAGCCGACCATTGATGTATTGAATACGATCTCGCACACCTTATCCGAGGTATCTCCAAATCTGTATCCGTAATACTCCGCTCCATCCTCCAAGATGATTTTTCTGTCATACTTTTCCATCATTGCTTTCCTCTTTCCGACAGCTTTTGTTCAAATCTGTCGCGTCTTACGTCGATTGGCACGCTCGTTGGGTAATCACCGCAGAAGCAAGCTCTGCAATAATCCTTTCCACCGACAAGCGCATCCAGTGCCGGCACAGGCAGATAACCGAGACTGTCCGCACCGATCATCTCCGTGATTTCCTCCACCGAATGGTGACAAGCAATCAGATGCTCCTCTGAATCAATATCCGTTCCGTAATAGCAGGGGTGAAGAAAAGGCGGTGAGGATATTCTGATATGCACCTCGGCAGCGCCCGCATCTCGAAGTAGCCCCACTACACGCCCCATAGTATTTCCTCTAACGATGGAATCATCCACAAGAACGATTCGCTTGCCTCGCACGGTTTCTTCAACCGCCGACAATTTGATACGCACTCCGTCCATTCTCGCACCTTGCCCGGGAGAGATAAAGGTTCTGCCTATGTATTTATTTTTGATGAGCCCGATTCCGTATGGAATACCCGATTCACGGCTAAAGCCGAGTGCCGCATCAAGTCCCGAATCGGGAGCGCCGATCACAATATCCGCATTCACAGGATGCGTCTTCGCAAGAATTCTGCCTGCCTCTACGCGAGAAGCATGAACCGAGATACCGTCAATCACGGAGTCGGGTCTGGCAAAATAAATGTATTCAAATACACATAGCTTTTTGCTTTTCCTGCCGCAGTGCTCACGTCTCGATTCTATTCCGTTCTTGCCGAACACAACGATCTCGCCGGGCTCAATATCTCGGATAAAGTCGGCCCCGACCGCCCGAAGCGCACAGGATTCTGATGCTACTACGTAAATACCGTCGGCTGTCTTGCCGTAACAGAGGGGACGGAAGCCGTAAGGGTCGCGTGCGCAGATCAGCTTTTGCGGCGACATCAGCACCAAGGAATAAGCACCGTCAAGCGTATTCATAGCCGCCGATACTGCCTCTTCGATAGAAGAAGTGCGCAAGCGTTCTTTGGTGATGATATAAGCTATGGTTTCGGTATCGCTTGTGGTATGGAAGATAGCACCCGTCATTTCAAGCTCGGAACGCAGTTCCACTGCATTTGAAAGATTTCCGTTGTGGCAAAGTGCCATCCTTCCCTTTTGGTGATTGACCTCGATTGGCTGACAGTTGTTTCTGTTGTTTCCGCCCGTGGTTCCGTACCTTACGTGTCCGACTGCCATCGTTCCTCTCGGAAATTTGGCAAGGCGCTCCGCAGGGAAAACCTCGGCGACAAGCCCAAGATCCTTGTGGGAGACGAAAACGCCGTCATCATTGACTACGATTCCGCATCCCTCCTGACCTCTGTGTTGAAGGGCATAAAGACCGTAATAGCAATAGTTTGCGACGTCAGTCGCCTCGGGAGCGATTACGCCAAACACCCCGCATTCCTCGTGAATTGCTTGATCTATGCTCATTTTTTTCCTCCCTCGGCGTGTTCAAACGCTGCACCAACAAAGCCCTTGAAAAGTGGATGGCATTTATTGGGACGGCTCTTGAACTCGGGATGATACTGAACACCGACGTGGAAGGGACGGTCGCTCAGCTCCACCGTTTCGATCAGTCTGCCGTCGGGAGAGGTACCGCTCAGCGTCAAGCCGCATTTTGCAAGTGTCTCTCGGTAGTCATTGTTGAATTCATAACGGTGTCTGTGTCGCTCGCTGATGTTGCTTGTCTCGTAGCAGCGCTCCATCGTTGTTCCGGGCTTGATCTCACACGGATATGCACCGAGACGAAGTGTGCCCCCTTTGTCAATATCGTCGCTCTGCCCGGGCATAAAATCGATAACCTTATGCTTGCACTGCTCGTCAAACTCACCCGAATTTGCATCAGGGATACCTGCGACGTTTCTCGCGTACTCGATAACGGCGATCTGCATACCAAGACAGATGCCAAAGTACGGAAGCCCCGTTTCTCTCGCATATCTTGCGGCAAGGATCATGCCCTCGATTCCACGACTGCCGAAGCCGCCCGGGACAAGAATACCGTCAAGTCCCGCAAGAGCCTTTTCATAGTTTTCGGGGGTCAGCGTTTCGGAGTCGATCCATTCGATCTTGATATGCGTATTGTGGAAATATCCTGCGTGTCGAAGGGCTTCGGCAACCGACAGATAGGCATCGTGAAGTCCTACATATTTTCCTACAAGACCAATCCTCACGGTATAGGGCCTGGATTTAATACGCTCCACCATTTGCTGCCACTCCTCAAGCTCGGGAGCGGGAGCATCTATACTCAGCTCGCGGCATACGACAGAAGAAAAATTTGAATTTTCAAGCATTAAGGGGGCTTCATAAAGGTTGGGGAGGGTGATATTTTCAATGACACAATCGGGCTTTACATTGCAAAACAGCGAGATCTTCTTAAAAATCGATTCTTCCAGCGGCTCGTCGCAACGCAAAACAATGATATTCGGATTGATGCCCATTCCCTGCAATTCCTTGACCGAATGCTGAGTGGGCTTGGACTTATGCTCATCCGATCCGCGCAGGAACGGAACCAGCGTAACGTGAATAAATAGGCTGTTTTCTCTGCCGACCTCCAAAGATATCTGACGAACAGCTTCCAAAAACGGCTGAGACTCAATATCGCCGATAGTGCCGCCGATTTCGGTGATTACCACGTCGGCGTCGGTCTTTTTGCCTACGCTGTAAACGAACTCCTTGATCTCGTTTGTAATGTGCGGAATGACCTGTACGGTCGAGCCGAGATATTCACCTCTGCGCTCCTTGTTCAGCACGTTCCAATAGACCTTACCGGTAGTTAGATTGGAATACTTATTCAAATCCTCGTCGATAAATCTTTCATAGTGTCCGAGGTCAAGATCGGTTTCCGCCCCGTCCTCGGTCACGTATACCTCACCGTGCTGATACGGACTCATTGTGCCGGGGTCTACGTTGATATACGGGTCAAGCTTCTGTGCCGCCACCTTGAGTCCTCTCGCCTTGAGAAGTCTGCCGAGCGAAGCGGCGGTTATTCCCTTTCCAAGTCCCGATACAACACCGCCCGTTACGAATATATATTTTGTCATTGATTTCACCTTCCTCTACATTGCCTACTTTCGGTAGTCTATTCCCACTCCACCGTTGCCGGCGGCTTTGAGGTGATGTCATACACCACTCTCGTTATCATACCGATCTCTCCCGTGATTCTGTTTGACGCTCTCTCCAAAACATCGTATGGAAGTCTTGTCCATTCCGCCGTCATAAAATCGTCGGTCGTTACGGCTCTTAGC
>JAZQWH010000030.1:0-18621 GCA_045632205.1 Eubacteriales bacterium | reverse complement strand
AGAAGGTATAATCATAAATGTATATTGATTTCCTGACATCGTGGTTTTTTATCTTTTTTATCTGTGGAAAGAATATAACGATAAAAAGGAGGTCATAAAAATGACAAAAACGAAAAGCACAAAACGCGCTCTTCTGATGAGCGTAATGTCGCTCGTTCTCTGCATCTCGATGCTTGTTGGAACAACGTTTGCGTGGTTTACCGATTCCGTAACCAGCGCCAACAACATCATCCAATCCGGTAATCTTGACATTGAGCTTGAGTATTGGAACGGAAGTGATTGGGTCGACGTCAAGGGAAGATCCGATATTCTCACCAATAAGCTTTGGGAGCCCGGTGTGACGGAGGTTGCTTATCTCCGAGTTGCAAATGCAGGCTCGCTTGCATTTAAGTATCAGCTCGGCGTAAACATCGTTTCCGAAATCGAGGGCGTGAACCAGGCAGGGGAAGCGTTCAAGCTTTCCGACTACATCATGTTTGGTGTGGTGGAGAACGTAAACGGTGAAACGGGCGCATATGCTACCCGTGAGGACGCAATTGCGGGCGTTACTGCGGCAAGCAAGATTTCCGCAGGCTACACGAAGGTCAGCGAAATGGTTGCTGAGGAAGAAATCTACCTGGCACTTGTGGTTTATATGCCTACTACTGTCGGCAATGCTGCAAACCATAACGGAGTAGACGTTCCTCAGATCGATCTCGGTATCAACGTTGTGGCAACTCAGCTTGTAAAGGAAGAGGATAGCTTTGGAAATGATTACGATGCGGCTGCACCGTATCCCATTATCACAACCGCTACGGTTACGCAGTCCGGTACGGAGCTGGAGCTTTCCAATCAAAGCGTTAAGGTCACCGTACCCGCTTCGGCTGCCGAGAAGGGCGATACCTACAATATCGTATTGACCAACGAAAACAAAACGACGGACGCAGCCACTCAGGAAACCGCGATGTCCTTTGATCTGTCCTTGTACAAGAACAATGAAAAGGTCAGCGAGGGTACTGCCATCTATGAGATTGAGATTCCCGTTGACAACGGCGTCTACATCACAAGTGTCACGCACAACGGCAGAGCACTGACAAAGGCTACCACCGGTGCCGATCAAACCTATAAGATCGAAAACGGCAAGATAACCGTTTACACCAAGAGCTTCAGCCCCTTTGAGGTCTCTTATTTCGAGGACGGCGAGCTGGTTGCCGACAAGGCGGGCGAGCAGGCTTACCTGACCACCTTCGACGAGGTTCGCGCACAGGTCAGCGCAGGCAACGATTTCTCCGGTTGGACGCTCACTCTTATGAGCGATATCGACTTTGGCGGCGAGGAATTCGCTCCGATCGGTCTTGCTACCGGCAACGGCCTCTCCTTGGATGGCTGCAAGCCCTTTAGCGGTATGCTTGACGGTAACGGTCACAAGCTTTCCAACTACAAGATCACCAAGGGTGTTACCGTTGACGGTGATCCCTGGATGTCTCTGTTTGCTTTGATCTATGCAAAGGACGGCAACACCGCAGGCGTTAAGAACCTTACCTTAGATAACGTAACCTACAAAAACGTAGACGGCACGGTTGGTATGATCGTGAACCTCGCGAACAGCGACGGCGCTTCCGCACTTGAATTCTCCAATCTTGAGATCAACGGAACGGTTCGCGCCTTCGGTTATTACGGACAGGCTGGTATCGCTACCCTGATGTACGGTAATGAGGTTCTGGTTAGAGACGTTGACGTGAACGTTGAATTCATCATTCCCGAGGACTTTACGGTAGCTGGCTACAAGTTTATCAGCCCTTGCATCGCTCAGATTGCATTGCTGGAAAACGGTCACATCACGTTTGAGAACGTGGATTGGGCAGATTGCACCTATCTCTATCCCGATTCCTTCACGCTCGAGGACCGCAGCACTGTAATTGCGGGCTACAACTCGATCTGGGTATATAACACGCCCGCAGGCACTCGTGTGCTGGGTTGCGGCGGCTATTCCGGACAGTTCTATGACAGAGGCATCACGGTTACCATCGACGGTGTGGATTATACCCACGCGGATCTGCTGAAGGGTCAAAAGGATGTTCCCGGTTATATGTATGACTACATTATCAGACCCGATCAGTTCACCGCTTATGAGGGCACGAAGAAGGTAACGAGCGTTGAGGATCTGATGTCTGCGCTGAGCAATGCGGCGGAAGGCGACAAGATCGATGCAACGGGTGTGACGTATGCAATTTCGGGTGCCGAGCATTTCAACATTCCCGCAGGTATCACCCTGAAGGGCTTGACGATCAATGCGAACTACCGTGGCGGAAACTACGTAATGTGCGGCGATAACGTCGTATTGGAGAACTGCTCGTTTGGTAACACCACGCGTAATCTCATTTTGGCAGGCACTGCCGAGAGCAACAGCGTAACCGTCAATAATTGTTCGTTCTCCGGCCCTACCATTCTTAATTTCCACGACAATCAAAACGGTGTGATGACCGTGAACAATTGTACCTTTAAGGGCTCTGCTACGTATGATTTTGCAGAGGTAATGGGCGGCACGTTCTATCTGAACAACTGCACGTTTGACTTCACGGGCGTCAAGCAGCAATCGATGGGCGTTCTTAACGCCGGTTGCTTCAACGTATACAGCGAGGAGGACTATGACAAGACCGTAGCAATCCTGACTGGTTGCACCCGCACCAATTGCGGCACCCGCACGTACGGTCCTAAGAGCACGTTGACAATTAAATAATCCTTAAAATTGTTAAAACGAATCCCCGGATGGCATACAATGCCATTCCGGGATTTTGTCATTTCGGTTTCAAACGGTTTTGAATGCGCGAAAGGTGCCATTATTGCTCCACTGAGTATCTCGATATGACAGGATACGACGAGTGGAGGACAATTTCCGTTGCGTACCTGCTCTGTAGTAGGTGCGTGGAGATGTTTTTTTGCTTTGCGTGTCATATTGTTGCAAAAAAATTGACTGATAAAGTAAGAGGGCGTAAAGCTCGGAAAAATCATCTTGGAGGGGACTATGAAGTATTGCTTACGCATCCTGACGATCCTGCTCGCACTTGCCATAGCGTTTTCTGCGGTGGCGTGCGATTTTGTCGAGGTGAAGCTCGGAACGAAAAATTCAAGCGGAACGGAAGGGCAGGATACGACCGCTCAGACTACAACCGTACGCACCGCGCAACCAACAAGCTCAAGTGAGACGACAAGCTCAAGTGAGACGGTCGGTTCAAGTCAATCTGCAAGCTCGAATTCCCTTGCAAGCGGCGGGGAGCTCGACGAGGAGCCGGGGGGAGAGGATCTGCACGTGCATTCCTTTACGCGTAAGAGCACCGAGCCTGCCTATCTCAAATATGCCGCCAATTGCAGGGATGGGGCGACCTATTACTATTCCTGCACCTGCGGAGAGCGCGGAGAGGATACCTTTTTGCACGGCGATCCTCTGGGACACGATTTTACGGAAAAAAAGATAAGCGGAGAGTATCTTGCCTCTCCCGCGACCGCGACGACCCCCGACACCTACTACTATGCCTGCTCGCGTGAGAATTGCGCGGCGCACGGAAGCGAGACCTTTCCGCACGGATCGGTGCCCGGGGATGGCTGGCGTGAGATTCGCAAAACGGTTTACAGCATCTACGTCAAGAACAAATATATTTACGCGCAGCCAAACGACAGAGCCGATGCCATAGGGCTTTTGTGGACGATGGGAACGCAGATCTCGGTCATTGCCACCAACGGAACGTGGTATAAGGTAGAGATGAAGGACGCATACGGCTCTGCGGTCGGGTATGTCAAGTGTGCGCACACCACAGACCGATGGCAGGACGTTCATTTCACCAAGATCCCTGAGGAGCACGGCGTGATATTTGGCACCGTAAAGGATGGAAAATCGGGAGCGTACCTCTCGGAGATCGGCTTTGACAGGACCTCCTCGGTCTACATTCCCTATGCGATGACCGCGGAAGATGACGGATACGTGTTCGAAATTGAGGCGGTCAACGATTCGGGCACCTGGGCGCGTGTGCATTATTACGGCTACGATTCCAAGGGCAAGCTGATCGACGGAAAAAAGACCTATTATTGCTCCACCGAGTATCTCGATATGACAGAATACGACGATTGGAAGGCGGGACAGGCGCTCGCGAAGGAGGACGGCTTGATTTAAAAAACAAAGGACAGAGAGGATTCTCTGTCCTTTGTTTATCAGGGGAGGCAGCGGAGCAGGGTGAGCGTGCCCGAAAGCTGTAATTCTCCCTCGCTCGCAGGAATGAAAAAGCGGTCTCCGCTTTTGGCTTCTTTTCCGTTTACCGTTCCCGTGCCGTCTGCCACAAGCAGGACGCCGTAGCTGTCGTTTGAGATCGACAGGGTACCGCAGACATTGATCTGCTCCAAGCGGAAGCGATCGGTCAAATCCTGTCCGACCAGCTCGGTCACGCCGTCGGTACAGGGCTTGGGGCGTCGGATGTAGCGTGCGGAGGTCTCCTTGCGCGAGTAGCCCTCATAGGTAAAGCAATCGAACATTCCTTCGAATCCGAGACCTCCGTGCAGCTTGGCATCGGGTAATTCCACGCCCGACGGAGTAAAGCGCTCGGGAATGACCATCAGATCGGTCGGCTCCTGCAATTCCGCAAGGAAGCAGCCCGCACCGATGGCGTGCGGAACACCTCCCGGTACAAAGACCAGCTCTCCGCGCGAGACCTCAAAGCGGTGGAGACAAGCAAGCATTCCCTCAACGTCCTGTGTCTCAAACAGCTCCATCCAACGTTCCTTTGTGATCCCCTCGCGAAATCCGAGGTAGACGGATCCGCCGTCGGCAAGAAAATACCAGCATTCGGTCTTTCCAAAGGGGCTGTTCCAACGTTCCTTTGCGAAAGCCACGGTGGGATGCGCCTGAATGACCAAACGCTCCTCGGAATCGAGCAGCTTGAAGAGCAGAGACATTTTTTCGTGTCCGCCGAGCATTTCCTCGGGTGCGGCGGAAATGACGTCTCGCAGAATTCTTCCGTCATCAATGCGCGTCAGCCCCTCGCCTGCGAGATCACGACCGGGATTGAATGCCTCGGTAACCGATCCGAGCCAATCCTCGGGGAAGCGCGAAACGGTGGGAGGATCGATCCCTTCCAGCAGATCGAGCCGCTTTCCTCCCATATAGGAACGATAGACGCGTGTAGGCAGTAATCGGTAGATCATCACTTTTCCTCCGTCAGCTTCAGAATTACGGCATCGCAAGCATCCGCAACGAGCCTTCCGTCGCGCATCGCTCCGTAGAGCACGTCGGAGACGCTCCAACCGCCCTTGAGAAGCAATTCTGCCTCGATCGGTCGGTGCGAATAGTTGATCGCAATTGCATAGCGTGTGCCGTCCGTTTCGCAATGCTCGGTGATGCGGAGCGAGGAGGAGGCAACGTCGGCAACGTGCGCGTCCGCGACCGCACCCGAAAAGATGCGATACCATTGCGAGTAGTCGGCGCGGTCCTCAAGGAGCCACGCGGTTTGCTCGGCAAGATATTTTTCGATCGGAACGGTGGAGAAATAGACCCATCCCTTTCCGAATTTGTGACGGAAGTAGACAGGACGTCCGTCCTCGCCGTAAGCAAGCGCCTCCGCATCGACCTGTCCGACGGAATAACGGTAGTCGGATTTTGCGGTCAGCGTATGCTCGCCCAGCGTGATCCTTTCGGGTGCGCAGTTGCCCTCGCGTGAGAAGATCTCCACACCTGTGAGGCTCGGAAGATCGCGCATCAATCCCTCACCGATCGAGAGATAGAGAACGGATCCCTCTCGCACGTGAGAGAGAACCTCCTCCAGACGGCGTTTGGCGATCGAGTGGCGCGGATCGACCGAGGGCATCAGATAGATGGGCGCCTTTGGGATCGGCTGAGATGCCTGGACGTAGCCGAGATTGAGGTTAGCCTTGACTGCAAGGAGGAAGGCGGTGCTTGCAAGCTTGCGCGGTCTCGGCTCGTTGTTGGGGAGGATGCAGAGTGCATCGATTTGAACGGGGGGAAGCGCTTTGATGGGGAGCGACTCCATCAGCTTTGCAAAGCGCTTGCATTCCGCTGCAATGGGCTTTTGCGAGCGGTCTGCACGGAAGAAGCCGTAGGCACTTCCAATCGTGTTCCAATCGTAGGGGGCGTAGCTCATTTCATTCTGATCGTAAGCGCACCACC
The DNA here is from genome assembly GCA_045632205.1 of Eubacteriales bacterium. Classification (GTDB taxonomy): domain Bacteria; phylum Bacillota; class Clostridia; order Oscillospirales; family CAG-272; genus UMGS1865. The sequence continues at coordinate 12,470 of JAZQWH010000030.1, read as the reverse complement.
ACATCACTCCGAGGCAATCGTATGCCCAGGAGGAGAAGAGCAATGCTCTGTAAAAGAGCGATTCGGATCGCTCGCTGCAAAGCGTATAGCCGATCGAGCCGATCTCCTGCACGAATACGGGGAGCTTGCCGACACCGCTGTAGGTGCGGCAGAGGCTTGTGCTTTCCAGGATCGGTCGCATAGAGGTCAGGGGATCCTTTTTGTTGAGGAAGACGTTGTAGGGATGGACGGTATGAATGTCCACAAGCTCTGCGACGTCCCCAATGTGGAAGGGAAGCTGGGTGACGGGAATGACGTCAAAGCCCGAAATGACGGGGTGGTTGGGATCGGCTGTGCGGATGGCATTGGTGATGGTTGCGCACCAGACGTACGCGGCATCGGTAAGCTCACGTCCGCTATCCTTGGGGAGAAAGCCGTTGCATTCGTTTCCGAGATCCCAGCCTGCAATGGCGGGGTAGGAGGCAAAACGACGGACAAAATAGGAGACAAAGCGAAGCTCCCAACGGATCAACGTGGGATCGGTGATCGGGCTTTTGCCCTCCAATGCGGGAGGCGCGTAATAGCGAAAGCTCATATGTCCCGTAATCAGTCCGACGATCAGCTTGAGTCCGTAACGCTCGGCAAGCTCGCAAAGGGTTGCAAAATGCTCGCACGCCTCCTCGCTCACGCCCGCGCGCCCCGCTTCGGTATCGGGAAGAGGCTGATCATTGGCGAAGCCGTATTCAACGGTTGCAAAATTTGATCTCATTGCGTGGATCGGCTGAAAGACCGACCAGAGCGGAAATACGCGCAGATGCGTGATGCCGCAGGAGGCCATTTGCGCAAAATCGCGCTCGACCACGTCGGCATCCCAATTCGACCACATATTGATCGCATCACGCGAGGACCAATAGTTTACACCGAGAAGCAGCTTTCCGCTCTCTAATAATTTTTCCATATTTTCCTCCTTGATGTTGACATTTTTTCATCTTTATGTTACTATAATATCACGGAAACGGTTGATATGCTTGCTGTTTTTTTAGATGTTTATTGCATATTTTAAACAAGGAGGGAAAATGGAATATATCAGACTGAACCAACCGACGGGACGGGTGTCGGTGGAGGAGGGGACGGTTTACAATTATCCCACGCATATGCATTCCTATTTTGAAATGACCCTCTACGAGCCGTTTGCAGGGCGGATCCTGCTCAACGATCGGGATCTTGTGATTGATAAGCCGACCTGCGTGCTGGTGGTCCCGTCGGATTTTCATCGGATCGTGGTTGAGGGAGAGAGAGAGGCGAGGTTTCTCAAGCTTGGCTTTGAGGAGGCGGTGCTGACACCGCACTGCGTGCCCGTTTCCTCTACGTTTTTTCAGCCTTCCGAGGAGGATGCTTTTTTTACGTCTCTTTTTGCGGAGCTTTCCCGCGCGAGCAGCTCCGAGGCTTACCGTCGCGCGCTGCTCAATACCGCGGTTTGCACGATGATCGAGCGGGGAACTTCCGTTTTGCACGTAGCGCCTCACGCAGGATATCGCCTCGCAACCGCTGCCGTGCGGATTATCAACGAGCGGTTTTCCGAGCAGATCACCGAGCCGCTCGTGGCAGAGCAGCTCTCGGTTTCTCCGCAATATCTTTCCAAAATTTTTTCCGAGACGGTCGGAGTGGGATTTTCGGAGCATCTTGTGTCGGTTCGTCTCAACCGCGCGGCAAAAATGCTCACAGAGGGGGACGAGAGCGTGACGCAGATCTGCTATGCCTGCGGATTCGGTAGCCTTTCTCACTTTTTGCGCAGCTTCAAATCCAGATTTTCCTGCTCTCCCGGAGAATACCGAAGGCGACAAGGATAAAAAACACGCACCGACGAAAAATCGGTGCGTGTTTTTTGATGATTGAAGGAGAAATCCTTCTTTTTTCTTATCCGAGCAGAACGAGCGGAATGTAACCGACGGTGTGGTGACCCTCGATCACGACCTCCAATACGAGGCGGTTGGTTGCCTCAACGTGCTCGCCCGCGGTGATGATATAATCTGCCTCGGATGCGTGCTGCTGGTGTGCGTTGTGATGCACCAGCAAATGTGCCTTGGGACCCTCGACCTTAAAGCCCTCGGGAAGGAGCCAACGGAGCGTGAGATTGTGCAGACCGTTGCCGTAAATTCTCCAAAGGTTTTCAAAGCGGATATGCGCCTTGATCGTGCCGTTGGGGGTAATGTCGGGCTCTCTGTCATAGGTTACGATCGCATTGACGGGGCCGAAGGGAACCTCAAAGGTATAGGGCTTGAGGTTGGTCAGACGCTCGAGCGTGACGAAATCTGCGTAGAAAATATCAAAGATGTTTTCCGGAATTTCATCGGGACCGTCGGTGAACTCAACCTTCTCGGGCTTCGGCTTTCTCGTCTTGGACTGTGCGTAGATGACGTTTGCGTTGAGGACCATAGGAGCGGTCGCTACAACCTTTTCGGTCAGCTCGGTGCAGGTCTTGGGATAGGAAGCACCGGTGCAGAGATTCATACACTTGATCGCGATGCTGTCACCGATGTGATCCTGCCAATCCTTGGGGATGCCTGCCATACCGTACATAATACCGAGGGTTGCGCCAACGGTTGCGGCGGTGCAGTCGGTGTCGTCGCCGCAGTTGATTGCGGTGATCATCGATTTCTTGAAGTCGCCCTCACCGTAGACCAGACCAAGTGCGGTATAGCCGATGTTGGAGGGAGCCTCAAACCAGCCGTCGCCGATGTCGGCGTTGAGTGCAAGCACGCGCTCGCGGCACTCCATTGCGGGAACGCCGTCGCGGTAACAATCGAAAACGAGACGAACGGTCTTTGCAACACGGCAATCTGCGGGGATCTTGGTGAGCGCCAGATCAACGAGCTTGTGAATGTCGTTGCAGACGAATGCGGCGGATTGAAGTGCGGCAACGAATGCGGCAGCGTAGGTTCCTTCGCCTGCACCGTGATCAACGAGTGCATCCTCGATGGAGAATTTTGCGGCGACCTCGGGGCAAGCGGGAGCGAGGCACGCCCAGATCTCGGTACGGATCCACGCGCCGTTGGAGTGCTTCCAATCGTTCTTGTAGTCACCTGCCAGAGGCGGCATCAGACCGCGCATCATATTTGCCTTGCCGATTCCGTATTCGTTCCAATAGGGGACGATAAAATCAAGCCAGAATTCGCCGAGCTTTGCGGCGGTGAGATCAAACGGACCGATCTTTCTGACCGCATCGAGCCAGACAAGCTGGAGATCGAGGTCATCGTTGGGGAGAACAACGTTCGCTTCGGTTGCGTATCCCTTGATGTCAAGCGTATGGCGTACGCCCTCGTAGGGAGTTCCCATTGTACCGCCGATGTTTTTGCCTACCCAGCAGGCATAGACCTTGTCCTTGTAAGTAGAAAAATTCAGTTTCATATTCGTTTCTCCTTTTTAGAATATGTGAAATTCGGGTTTCATTACTATTGTATCATCTTTTTTGAAAATGTAAAGTGCGCAATTTTACATCCGTGTCGCATTTTTTTACTTTTTTCAAACGCCTCAGAGCTGCTCGATGCGGATGAGAAGGTAGCCCGTCGGTGCGGAGAGGGTGGACGCGAGCGGAGAGGCGAGCGACGGGGTGAAGCATAATTCAAGTGTTTTGCCTGCACCCTTGAGGACAATACAATCCGAAAAGCACGCGGCACGTGCAAACGGGGGAACGTCATCGGCGATCTTCGGAGGATACGCAGCCTCTGAAAAGGAGATGCGGCAGCTTGGCAGCTCTCCCTCAATTTGCAGAACCCCCATTCTGTCGCGCAGAGCGAGATGCGCACAGAAGAGGAAGGCAAGTGCCTTTTGCGAGCGAAGGGAATCTGAAATTCGGTTGGAGATCGCGCGTACCGTTTCCACGTCAAGTCGATAGCCTGCAAATGCTACCAGACGTCTGATGGGATCGGTGATCCCAAGTCGGTCAAAGCGCCGTTGCTTGAGGACGTCGGTATAGGAGAAGATCTCGGAGAGCAGCTCGTGCGCCTCCCGTGCCTCGGTTGCCTTGCAACGCTTGGTCGGCTTTTCGGGCAGTGTCGCCTCGGGGCAAAGTGCGGTCATTGCCGTGTATGCCGCCGCGGGCTTGCATTCGGGAATGATCAGAAGCAGAAGCCCCAATTCGCTCATCCAATCGGTGAGGACGAGGAGAGGACGGGCTCCCACCGTGAGCAGGCTCATCGTTGTGCGATCCTTCGCCTCGGCAAGCGCGTTGCACTCCTCTTCGGTCATTTTCGTTGCCGTGCGAAAATCCGCTCCCGTTGGCAGACCGATCCCGCGGGAAGCAAGAATGCGGTATGCGGCGGCAGGCTCCACAACGGCAAGATGCTCTCTGCATAGGCGCATGGGCGGCATCTGCTTGTTCTTGAGCAATTCGGATTCGGGCAGATAGCCTCTGAGTGTAAGTTCGTTTGACATAATCTAAAGCATAAATTAAAATACGATGTGTCGGATGCGATTGAGTGCGATGCGGCGATAGGTTCCGTCGAGGCACGCCACCGTCACGATCGCATCGCGGTTGTAAAAGATTGCGGAGGCACCGTTTTGGAAGGTGACGTAGAGCTTGTCGCGCAGGCGGAGCGGCTGATGCTCGACGGAGACGTAGCGAAGGCGAGTGGTGTCAAGCAGAACCTCGGTTCCGTCGGAATCGGTCAATTCGAGGTACTCCTCCACCATCATTCCCTTGCAGAATTCCTCGTCATAGCTGTAAAAGCGGGTACAACGCAGGATCGTGTCCGCATCGACGGTGGGGAGGGATTTATCCTCTGCGCGTGCGATCTCCTTGATCGTTGCGGCGAGGCGATCTGCCTTGACCAGAACGACGTCCTCGATCGCATCGGGGAGATCCAGCGTGCAATCCGGCTCCGCAAAGGCTACGATGCCGTAGACGGGGCGCTCAAGTCCGTAATATTCCTTCATACAACGGATGAACTGTGCGGTGGTGCCGACGGGGCTTTTGATGGTTTTGCGCGTGCCGTTCGGCTTGTCCTGGTAAAAATCCGCACCGTCCATGCCGATTTTTCCCTTCCACGCCTTGACCTCTATGACAAAGGGGATGCCGTGGAAGAGGACCAGAAAATCCTTTTCGAGATATTTTTTCTTGTGTGGGACGATGACGTTGCGGATGACGCATTCAAAGCTTTCTCGCAGAAGGCGGCAGACTGCCTCCTCGCCGTCAGCGCCGAAGCGCTCGATCTCCTCCTGCGAGGGAAGACCGGGAGAGGTTGCGCGGCGGAGTCCCGCTCCGAGTGAGTGTACAAGATTTTTCTTCATAGATCCTACCCGTTTCGTTTGATCAGTACTGAATGTATTCTACCATATTTTCCTTTGCTTGTCAATGCCCGAAAAACGAAAGCCGCCCACCGATCCTGTCGGTGAGCGGCTGATGATCCGATCAGAGCACCTTGCTCAAAAAGTCCTTTGTACGGGGAAGCTTGGGGTTGTTGAACAGCTCCGTGGGGGGCGCGTCCTCGGCAATGATGCCACCGTCCATAAAGAGGACACGGTCTGCAACCTCACGCGCAAAGCCCATCTCGTGCGTGACGATGACCATCGTCATACCCTCGTTTGCGAGCTGCTTGATGAGATCGAGAACCTCTCCGACCATTTCGGGGTCGAGCGCGGAGGTAGGCTCGTCAAAGAGCATGACCTCAGGCTCCATTGCGAGTGCGCGGATGATGGCAATTCTCTGCTTCTGTCCGCCCGAGAGGGTGGAGGGATATGCGTTTGCCTTTTCCTCCAGACCGATGCGGCGGAGGAGCTGCATTGCCTTCTCCTTCGCTTCCTCCTTGATCTGCTTCTTTACGGCACGCTTTGCAAAAAGTCCGCCTGCCGCCTTGATCTTTAAATAGACGGGCGCGAGCATAATGTTTTGCAGAACGGTTTTGTTGTTGAAGAGATTGAACTGCTGGAACACCATTCCGATGTGCTCACGGTGCTTGTTGATGTCGACCTTGGGATCGGCAATATCCTCACCGTTGAAGTAGATCGAGCCTGCGGTAGGATCCTCCATACAGTTGAGGCATCGCAAAAACGTACTTTTTCCGCTGCCGGAGGGGCCGATGACCGCTACCTTTTCTCCGCGGTGAATGGTGACGTCAATATCGTTCAGGACAACCAGACTGTTGTATTTTTTTACAAGTCCCTTAACTTCAAGAAGGGGCGCATTATCTTGTACGTTCATTCTTTGCAAGCTTCCTTTCCATCAGTTTCACAAGGGATGCGATGATTGCAACGAGCACGATATAAATGAGTGCCATTACAAGATACGGGATCATATACTCGTACGAGTTGGAGCCCTGATCCTGGAATGCCTTGGTAATATCCATTGCACCGACGTAACCGACGATTGCGGTCTCCTTGATCAGTGCGATGAACTCGTTACCCATCGTGGGCAGGATGTTTTTGATCGCCTGCGGAACAACGATCTTCAGCATCGAAACGGGGAAGGAAAGACCGACTGCTCTTGCCGCCTCCAATTGACCTGCGTCGACCGAATTGATTCCGCCGCGCATGATCTCGGAGATGTATGCGCCGCTGTTGAGACCGAAGATGACGATACAGGACGTGACCTCGGGAAGTGTAACACCCATCAGCGGGAGGAGAATGTAGTAGCCGAGAAGAAGCTGAACCACGATCGGTGTGCCGCGGAAGAATGCGACGTATACCGCGCAAATATTCTTTGCGTATTTCGCAATCCGCTTCTGAGAGGGAATGACCTTTACGATCGCGATCAGGATACCGATCACGCTACCGATCAGAAGTCCGAGCACCGCGATGCGGGCGGTGTTGCCCAAGCCGCGGAGGACTTCCTTATATCCGTTGTTGTCAATGAAGTAGAAGGTGAAGATATTCCACTTCTTGGCAAAGTTGAATTTGTCGGCAATCACGCGCGCCAAAAGCACGAGCAGAGCGCCGACGCCGATGAGGACGAGGATGTCGATCCAATGCTTTTTGAAAAAGCTTTTTATCTTTTGCATTCAAATTTCCTTTCTGTGCAAACACGTAACCGTCTCCAAACACAAAACATGGGAGATTGCTCTCCCGATGTTTTGTGTTTTATTCGATTAGTTTGCTGCGTTTACCTTTGCTGCGATTGCCTTTGCGGGGCCCTCGTCGATGATTACGTAGCTGACGTTGCCGTTGAGAATGTTCTGAACTGCGATTGCACCGGTGGTGTAGCTGTTGGTGGTGAATGCGAATCCGTCAAAGCCCCAATCTGCGTCGCCCTTGCAGTACTTCTGACCGGTGGTTGCGCTCTGTACGCCAACCTTTACGGATGCGTCGAGGGTCTTGAGGATCGCCTCGACCTCTGCTACGGTCGTGCAAGCGTCGAAGGTGGTATCGTCCTTTGCAACGACGAGCATCTGGGATGCATCGTAGTAGGAATCGGAGAAGTCAAGCGTCTCGCGGCGCTTGTCGCTGACGGTAAGACCTGCTGCTGCGACGTCACAAACGCCGCCTGCAACGGTTACGGTCTCGCCTGCCTCGTTCTCATAGGTACCGCCGATTGCGGATACGGAGAGACAAACTGCATCAAACTCCATATTGTTGATATAGAGCTCCTTGCCGAGGGACTGTGCGAAGAGAGCCATGATCTCCATGTCAACGCCGTAGTAGTTCTCGCCAACCTTGTATTCGAAGGGCTCGAATGCTGCGTTGGTTGCAACGATGAGCTGGCTGCCGTCGGTCTTCATGGTTGCTGCGGAGGTAACGGGAGAGGGAGTGCCTTCACCGAAATACTTATCGATGATCTTGTCGAACTCGCCGTTTGCCTTGATCTGTGCCATGAATGCATTGAGTGCTGCGAGCATTTCCGCATCGCCCTTCTGAACTGCGAATGCATACTCTTCCTCGGTCAGCTTAACGTCAATAACCTTCACTTCCTTGATGCCGTCGTCGCCGCAGGAGGTCATTGCGATTCCGCAAGCCAGCATAGCGATGATGAGCAACAGACTGATGATTTTTTTCATTTTTTGTTCCTCCAAAAATATAATATTTAGGTTTACGGTAGTCATTATAGCGCATAAATATACATTTGTCAATCCTTTTTTGCGAATTTTTTTCACTTTTGAAAAGAGAGAAACAAAAAAATATGAAAAAGGGATTGATTTTTTTGGAAAAAACTGCTATACTGAGGGTGTACAAGGGCGATCCTTTACAAAAATATTTCGGAAAAGGAGTTTTTGGTATGGATTTGAAGAAGATTTTTCCGCTTTCCTTTAAGTACGTAGGCTCCGGCAAGAACCTTCTGATCGGTATTCTCGTGTACCTTCTCGTCGGTGTTCTTGCAGGTCTTGCAATCTGGGTTGCAGGCTTCCTCACGGGCTGGATCCCTGTTGTCGGTGCGCTGATCGGTTGGATCCTTCGCATTGCGGGTATCCTCGTTGACGTGTACGTCGTTGCAGGCATCATCGTGCAGCTGCTCAAGCATTTCAAGGCAATTTGATAGAAGCATTTTTAGAAAAAAACAGACGCAGTCAAAGGACTGCGTCTGTTTTTGCGTTTATGCCTCTCCGTCGGAGGGGGAATCCTTTTTGTCTCTGCGGATCAGATAGACGGCGAGTGCGACGAGGTAGACCGCAAGCGGCGATACGAGCGCGGAGATCCATACGGGCTTGAAGGAGACGGGATTGCTCTCATATGCACCCGTGCCGTAGGAATGGACGCCAAGCATTCGCTGTGTCAGAACCGTTCCATCATCCTTGACAACGTCAAAGAGCGAGTTGAACTCCTCGCATACGGCATCCGCAAATGCGTTTGCAAGCACCTGTGCCGTTTGGGGATCGCTTGCCGTGACGGTGACGTACATGACGCGCGTTCCCTCCGTGTAGGTCAGGGTAGCCATACGCGCAAGCTCGAAAACGGAAAGAGGGGATTGCGCGTTTGCTTTTGCCTGCTCTACGATGCTGTCGTTGATATTCAGCTCAACGAAGTCCTTGATGAGCGTGGTTGCAATGCTGATGTCGGTTGCGGTTACGGTGTTGCCCGTCTCGCGGCTGACGTAGAGCGTTGCGGTGGAGGTGTATTGCGGCTCGTGCGTGAGCTTTGCATAGGCGAAGAATGCGCCGCCTGCAACGAGAGCAAGGGCGAGCATTGCGATCCAACAGCGCTTGAGCACGGTCCAAAGATCCGAAGGACGGATCTCGGTTGCTTTGTTCTCATTCATATGCGGAATTCCTTTCGTGAATTCTGTCGGTTTTCGCCTTTGATTATAGCACAAGCCGCACGAAATGTCCATAACGCGCGGCTTTGTTTACATTTTTTTAACTTTTTTGCACGGTTAATAGACACCGCTCATCCAATAGAGGACGCCCCAAATGCTGCCCGCAAGTGTTCCGTAGAGCAAAACGGGACCCGCAACGGTGAATATTTTTGCGCCCACGCCGAGAATCAGTCCCTCGGCGCGGCTGTCGATGGCGGGGGAGACGACTGCGTTGGCAAAGCCCGTGATGGGAACGAGCGTGCCCGCACCCGCAAATTTTGCAAGGCGGTCAAACCAGCCCATTCCGCTGGCAAGCGCCGCGAGGAAAACGAGCAGGATCGAGGTCAAGGTCCCTGCGTCCTCCCGCGGAATGCCGAGGCTTTCAAAAAGTCGGCGTGCGGCTTCCGCCGCCGTGCAGATCACACCGCCTACGAAAAACGCGCGGAGGGAATCGCGCAGGAGAGGAGAGCGGGGGGCGTGCGCATCGGCAAGCTTTTTGTAGGTCTTCTGATCCATTTTCATAAAAAATGCTCCTTTTTTATCGGATAATCGGGAATTGTAAGTACTTATTTTTCAGTGTTTCCCGAAAAAAACAGAATATACGGTTGACTTTTTCCAAGTTTCGGTATATACTTATGATAGCGTATTTTGTACTGAAACCGAAAGGAAATAAAATTATGACATGGAATGAATTTCGCAAGCAGGTAAAAAGCACGGCAGGCAAGGCTGCCGATAAGATCAATCAGGCTGCGGACATCGCGTCCCTTCAGATCAAGCTTTCCTCCACCGAGAGAAGGCTGAGCGCGGCTTACGAATCGCTTGGAAAAATTGCTTATAAGCACTTTACCGAGGAGAACGAAAACGACGTTGAGAAGGTGACCTCTGCCGTCGGTGCGGTGCAGGCGATCCAGACCGACATCAAGCTTCTCAAGGCGCAGATCGAGCAGCTCAAGCGTCAGGGCGAGGAGAAAAAAGAAGCGGAGGCTGCCGAGACGGGCGCGTCCAATGAGGAAAAGTGAATAAAAAACGAATGAATTTGGTACGTTTTGCGAATATTTTTTCACAAAACTATTGACAAATTTTGTCGGAAGAGTTAAAATATGAAGTGCAATACCTTCTTATCAGAGAAGTGTTGACAACAATTATTTTTTGGAGGTAATCTCTCATGTGGCAACCTAACGTACCGAGAAAGACCACGTCCCTGATCCAGACCTGGGGATGCGTGCTGCTTGCAGTTCTTTGCGTCTTTTTCAGCTTTTCTCCCCTGATCACCCTCGACACCGGTCTCAACGGTGATGAGATCGAGGAAATGATCGAAAAGATCACCGACGAGCCCTTCACTCAGGAAATCCCCGACGAAGTAGGCGTCAGTGCCGTTAAGATCATCAAGAGCATCTCGCTGATCGTGAATATCATCGACGTTGCTTCCGATGACGCGGAAACGACGACGGACAATGCAAAGGCAAAGGACATTGAGGAAATGCTCAAGTCCGAGGAGGGTGTAAACACCATCGTTACCGTCGTTGCACTTGCAAACACCATCGTAAACGCGATCGATACCGAGTCCGGCAGCGATCTCATCAGCATCATCTTCGGTATGCTCCTGACCATCGTTGCTCTGCTTGCAGTATTGGTTATGACCTTTATCGTTCCCGTAGTATTCCTCATCACCGCACTGATCATGCTGATCAACGCGCTCACCAAGATGAAGGATCCCGAGCTTGCAGCTCCGAAGCTTTCCAAGAAGCTCCCCGGTCTGCTGACTCTTCCCATGGCATTCATGGTATTCCAGGTTCTCGTTCCCGGTATGGGCTACGGCTCCGGTGCGGTTGCTCTGTTCGTTCTCTGCGTCATCGCAGTTGTTCTGAACATGGTCGTTTCCAGACTCCGCAAGTACACCAATGAAGAGGTCGTTTACGCAACCGTTGTTCAGGGCGGTGCACTCGTAGGCGCGATCGCATACGTTGTATTCTTCCTCAACATTCTCAAGACCGGTATCTTCAATTCCTTCACGCACGGCAGATGGAGCAGCTATATGGTTGGTCTGCTCAAGGCGAAGGAGCTTGACGCGAAGGCTGTTCAGTACGGCGCAACGCCCACCGAGTTCAGCAACGCGTGGATCGTTGACGGTGTTCTCATTCTCGTTTACGCGATCATCTTCCTTTCTTCTATGAGCTACCTCACCCACTGCGCACAGCGTATGTCCCTGGCATGCGGCGCAACGGGCAAGAAGCGCAGCGCAAACATCACCGATAACCACATCGTTCTCAGCGTATTCACCGTAATCGGATGCGCACTTCCTCTCTACGTAAAGGGCACCGAGAACCTCTTCGTCAACTACGTTGATGATACGCTTGGTACTTACGGCTCTCTCGTAATGAAGGATGACGCACTGAGCGCGCTCAAGACCGCTTTCGCATGCGCGATCGTTATGCTCGTGGTTGAGATCGCAGTGCTCGTTCTCCGCAAGGTTCTTTGCGCAGATCTCTCCGGCGAGGATCGCGAGGCAGTTCTGACCGGTACTGCGAAGACTCCCGATGAGAAGATCGCAGCTGCAGAGAAGATTCTTGCAGACGCAGCAGTTGCAGCAGCTGCAGCAGCTCCCGCAGAGGCAGCTCCCGCAGAGGCAGCTCCCGCAGCAGAGGAGGCTCCTGCAGAGGATGCTCCCAAGGCTGAATAATTAAAAGCTAACCAAAAGGGAACGGAGATCTTTCTCCGTTCCTTTTTTTTGCGTCCGATGGAAGTTTTTGCAAAACAGGTTGACTTTTTGTCGTGCTTTTGCTATAATAGAGGCATTATGAGTGTGTCAGCAAGGAGATAAGTGCTTTATGTTGTTAGATCGTTTCGGGCAGTTTTCGTCTACTATGTTCGGCGTTTGGCGAGATATTCAGAGGATCGAACGCGATGAGATGGAAAAATTCGGATACAAGGGCGCGTACGCGCAGTATCTGGTTTTGCTCAGCCGACATCCCGACGGATTGATCGCTTCCCGCATCTGTGAGCTTTGTGATAAGGACAAGGCGGCGGTTTCCCGTATCCTTTCGGAGATGCAGGCAAACGGATTGGTCAGACGGGACAACGATGAGGAACGCGTGTACCGCGGCAGGGTTCGCCTGACCGAGGAGGGAGAGCGCGTTGCGGCATATATCTGCGAGCAGGCGTGTGCGGCGGTGACCGCAGTGGATAAAACGATGACCGAGGAGGAGCGCACCCTTTTTTACGGTACGTTGGAGCGGATCTCCGCCGTTCTTCAGGGTCTTGCCAAGGATGG
>JAZQWH010000029.1:0-1277 GCA_045632205.1 Eubacteriales bacterium | reverse complement strand
TTTTTGACGATCTGACCGTATTTGAGGAGATCGCGAAGAAGGATTATCAATTCCGCGTCGCGCCCGCGTTCCGTGCCGACAAGATCATGAATATCGAGGCGGAGCAGTACCTTGCGTTCCTTGGCAAGCTGGAGGCACTTACGCACCCCATCCGCACGCTTGCGGAGCTTGAGGCGGCGCTGGAGCTTCGTTTGCAGGCGTTCCTCAAGGTCGGTGCGCGCGCGAGCGATATTGCGCTCGAATACGTTTGCGATATTCCCGCGCCCGAGGAGGCAGACCGCGTCCTGCGTGCCGTTCTCGGCGGTGCAAAGCCGACCGCTGCCGACGTGGAGATCTTCAAGGGCTACCTGACCTACGCGCTGATGAGAATGTACGGCAAATACGGCGTGGCAACCGAGCTTCATTTGGGTGCAATGCGCAATAACAATGCCGTTATGCTCGCCAAGCTCGGGCTGGATACGGGCTTTGACAGCATTTCCGATCGAAATTCGATCTCCAAGCTCTCCCGTCTGATGGATCGCCTCAACAGTGAGGGCACGCTTCCCAAGCTCATTCTGTTCAATCTCAATCCCAAGATGAACGCGGAGCTGATGACGCTTATGGGTTGCTTCCAATCGGGCGGCGTCAAGGGCAAGATCCAATACGGTCCCGCTTGGTGGTTCCTCGATAACAAGGTTGGTATGGAGAGACATCTTGAGGACCTGACCTCCACGGGTCACCTCGGCGCGTTTGTCGGTATGCTCACCGATAGCCGCTCGCTTCTTTCCTATCCGCGCCACCACTATTTCCGCCGTATTCTTTGCAATTACCTCGGTACGCTCATCGAAAACGGTGAGATGACCGCAGACCTTCCCTTTGTCGGTAAGGTCGTCGAGGATATCTGCTTTCACAACTCGATGGAATATTTTGAAATGTAAAAAAAGGGATTTGTTTATGGGGAGAGAGGGGACTTCTTGCAAGAAGTCCCCTCAAGCTGTAGACAAAACCGGCTGGCTTCGTCAGCTTTTAGAAGGTTTTCGCCCGCCTTTTTCAAAAGGCGGCGCAGTGGAGCTTGCATTGTTTTCAGAAAAAAGCCTGCGGTTCTTTTGAACCGCAGGCTTTTTATTTTTGCAACGCTTTATTTTGCTCCAAACGTCTTGTCGTAGCATTCGATCGCTTCCTTGATGATGCGCACAGCCTCCTCCTTGCCGAGGAGCGATTTGACGGCGGTCTGCTTGTTCTCCAGCTGCTTGTAGACCGTGAAGAAGTGCATAATTTCGTCAAAAATGTGTGCGGGC
>JAZQWH010000028.1:0-7358 GCA_045632205.1 Eubacteriales bacterium | reverse complement strand
GTTATCCCGGTTTCTTTGAGGATATTAAGCGACTTGGTGCAAAGGTGGAAGTAAAATGATTGTCGATGTAAGCAAAAGAATCCTGATTGTCGGCCTTGGTCTTCTGGGCGGCAGCTACGCAAAGGCGCTGAAGCGATTCGGTTTTCACATCAGCGCCATCACCAAGGAGCAGAGTTCAATCGATTATGCCTTGAAAGAGGGAATCATCGATGAAGGCTCGACAGAGTTAGATAGAAATATCATCGGGCAGGCCGACCTCGTGGTGTTCGCGCTCTATCCGCATGTGTTTGTGGAGTGGATCGAGAAGAATCAACAACTGCTTAAGAGCGGCGCGCTGATTACGGACGTTACCGGCGTAAAGGGAAGCATTGTATACAGGATTCAGGATATACTGCGAGAGGATGTAGAGTTTATCGCGGCGCATCCGATGGCTGGCCGCGAAGTTTCTGGCGTTGAAAACAGCACAGAGAAGATGTTCGTTGGAGCCAATTACATTGTGACGCCAACGGCAAAGAATACGCCGGAAGCGATTGAGACGTGTGTTGAGCTGGGCAAGCTGCTGGGCTTTAGCAACGTCGCTACGCTTTCTCCGGAGGAGCATGATGAAATGATCGGCTTCCTTTCTCAGCTGACGCACTGCATCGCGGTCAGCCTGATGACCTGCTCGGATAACACGCATCTTGCCAGCTATACGGGAGATTCCTTCCGCGACCTGACGCGCATCGCGCGCATCAACGATAAGATGTGGAGCGAGCTGTTCCTGCTCAACCGCGAGGCACTGCTCTCGCAAATGGATAAATTCCTGCTTGAATTGTACCGTATGAGGTATATGCTTGAAGTGGGTGACGCCGAGGGATTGCGCGAGAAAATGCGGCTTTCCACCGAGCGGCGTGCCGTATTCGATAAAAAGGTAAAATAAAATCGACAGTTGATTTGAATTGAGGTGACAGATATGAATATGATCTTTGAAAGAAAGCTTGCCATTCCGATGGAGGTAAAGGAAATGTACCCCCTCACGGGCGAGATGAGTGAGATCGTACAGACGCGCGACGCGGAAATGAAGGCGATCCTTTCGGGCGCGTCGGACAAGATGCTGATGATCGTCGGCCCCTGCTCGGCGGACAACGAGGAGAGCGTGATCGACTATATCCACCGTCTGCGCGACCTGCAGGAGCGGGTTGCGGATAAAATTATGATCGTTCCGCGTATCTATACCAACAAGCCCCGTACCACGGGCGACGGCTACAAGGGAATGCTCCATCAGCCCGATCCCAACGAGAAGCCCGATATGTTCAAGGGCATCATTGCCATTCGCGAATTGCATATGCGCGCGCTCCGCGAGACGGGATTTTCCTGCGCGGATGAGATGCTTTATCCCGAAAATACCAAATATCTCGACGATATTCTGGGCTACGTTGCCATCGGTGCGCGCTCGGTCGAGGATCAGCAGCACCGCCTGACCGCGAGCGGCCTGGAGATGCCCGTGGGTATGAAGAACCCCACCAGCGGCGATCTTTCGGTGATGATGAATTCCATCACCGCCGCACAGCACAAGCACACCTTCATCTACCGCGGCTGGGAGGCGCACTCGCAGGGCAACCCCTATGCGCACGCGATCCTGCGCGGCTACGTCAACAAGCACGGACAGGCAATGCCGAACTACCACTACGAGGATCTTTGCCACCTCTGTGAGATGTACGAGGGAAAGGGACTTTCCAATCCTGCGGCGATCATCGATGCCAACCACTCCAACTCGGGCAAAAATCCCTTCGAGCAGGTGCGCATCGTCAAGGAGGTGCTTTCCAATTGCCGTTATTCCGAGAGCATCCGCAAAATGGTCAAGGGCTTTATGGTGGAGAGCTACATTGAGGACGGCGCGCAGAAGGTGGGAGAGGGGATTTACGGAAAATCCATCACCGATGCCTGCCTCGGCTGGGAAAAGACCGAGCGACTCATCCTCGATATGGCAGAGCTGATCTGATAGCAAACGAAACGGAACACGGGAGATCCCCGTGTTCCGAATTTTTGACAAGGGTATTGGCACTGTCAATTTGACGAAAGGTTTTTGCCCGCCTTTTTCAAAAGGAGGCACGATCCAACGCGTGCGCACCTCGCTTTTTTCAAAAAAGACTTGCAAAATCCGACGGGATCTGCTATAATAATGAAAAAGTGTGAAAAGGAGGAGCAGAAATGGCAAATATTCCCGAGCTTGTCGGCTTTACCGTGCTGGATACCGTCGGTCTTGTGATCGCGGGCGCGGATGATGCGCTGCTCCGTCAATTGGAGCACGAAAATCCAAACGGCTACCACGCATTGGGGCTCTTCAGCTCGCGTACGGGTGCGGCAGGACAGATCGTGGCGATCGACGATGCCATCAAGCACACCAATGCCGAGCTGCTCACGCTGGAGCTTCCGCGTGATACCAAGGGCTGGGGCGGTCACGGTAACTATATCGTTCTGGGCGGCAGAGACGTCAGCGACGTGCGCCGTGCCATTGAGCTTGCTCTGGAATGGACGAAGCGTAACGCGGGCGAGGTCTATATCAACGGGGCAGGGCATTTGGAGTTTGCCTATTCCGCAAGCGCGGGGGAGGCACTGCACCGTGCATTCGGCGTCCCTGTCGGACGTGCGTTCGGATTTATGGCAGGCTCACCTGCGGCGATCGGTATGGTAATGGCGGATTACGCGCTCAAATCTGCAAACGTCACGCTCACGCGCTATATGACACCCGACCGAGGCACCTCGCATTCCAACGAGGTCATCATCGCCTTCACGGGCGATGCGGATGCGGTCAAAACCGCGGTCCTGCGCGGACGGGAGATCGGACTCGGACTTTTGAGACAGATGGGAGAGGAGCCTGCGGGACCCTCCGTCCCCTATTTATAACGCATAGAAAGAACGGATT
Source organism: Eubacteriales bacterium (assembly GCA_045632205.1). Classification (GTDB taxonomy): domain Bacteria; phylum Bacillota; class Clostridia; order Oscillospirales; family CAG-272; genus UMGS1865. Next base: position 4,453 of record JAZQWH010000028.1, on the reverse strand, counting down.
TTGCATCGATCCGTTCTTTTTTCTTGTTTAATTTTATCGAAAAAATCGAAATTGTTAAAAAAATCTCAAAAAAGTATTGATAAACGGTAGGATTTGTGATATAGTAAAGGATGGTAAAGTTTTTTACAATATAAAAACGAAAGGATCAAGCAAATGACTTACAACAAGAAATCCATTGAAGACGTTGCCATCAAGGCAGGTCAAAAAGTATTTGTTCGCTGCGACTTTAACGTACCGATGAAGGACGGTGTTATCACCTCCGATAAGAGAATCGTCGGTGCACTCCCCACCATCAAGTATCTGATGGAGAAGGGCGCAAAGGTCATCCTCTCCTCTCACATGGGCAAGCCCCATGCGATCTTCTCCGAGAAGTTCAAGCTCGATAAGAAGGAGCAGAAGAAGGTTGACGCACTCCCCGAGGAGGAGCGCGAGGCAGCAACCGCAGAGCTTAAGGCAAAGGCTCTCAAGAACGATCCCGTAAAGTTCACCCTCAAGCCCGTTGCTGACCGTCTCAACGAGTACCTCGGCAACAAGGTCGTATTCGCATCCGACATCATCGGCGACGATGCAAAGGCAAAGATCGCCGCTATGGAGAACGGCACCTGCGTTCTCATCGAGAACGTCCGCTTCGACGCTCGCGAGACCAAGAACGATCCCACGTTCGCAAAGGCACTTGCTGACCTCGCAGGCGAGGACGGTCTGTTCGTCAACGACGCATTCGGAACCGCGCACCGCGCACACGCTTCCACCGCAGGCGTTGCAGATTACCTGCCCGCAGTTTGCGGCTACCTGATCGGCAAGGAGATCGGTGTAATGGGTAAGGCTCTCGCTGATCCCGCACGTCCCTTCGTTGCGATCCTCGGCGGCGCAAAGGTTTCCGATAAGATCGGCGTAATCAACAACCTGCTTGGAAAGGTCGATACTCTTATCGTCGGTGGCGGTATGGCTTACACCTTCTTTGCAGCTAAGGGCTACTCCGTAGGTACCTCCATCTGCGAGACCGATAAGATCGATCTTGCAAAGGAGATGATCGCAAAGGCTGAGGCAAACGGCGTCAAGTTCCTCCTTCCCATCGATAACAGAATCGGTAAGGAATACGACGAGAACACCGAGAACTACGTTGTCGATTCCGATAAGATCCCCAACGATTGGATGGGTCTTGATATCGGTGATAAGACCGCGGCTATGTTCGCTGAGGCGATCAACGGCGCAGGCACCGTTGTATGGAACGGCCCGATGGGTGTTTCCGAGTGGAAGAACTTTGCAGCAGGTACCGAGGCAGTTGCAGCAGCAGTTGCAAACTCCGGTGCAGTTTCCATCATCGGCGGCGGTGACTCCGCTGAGGCTGTCGAGCGTCTTGGCTTTGGCCCCAAGATGACCCACATCTCCACCGGTGGCGGCGCATCTCTCGAGTTCCTCGAGGGCCTCGAGCTTCCCGGCATCGCTTGCCTCCAGGATAAGTAATTCAATCTGAGAAAGGTTTAGGTATTTGATATGAATCCTATGAAGAGAAGAACCGTTATCGCGGGCAACTGGAAGATGAACTTCACCCCCGCACAGGCAACCGCCTTCATCAATGAGATCAAGCCCATGGTCGCAGGCAAGGATAACTGCGACGTCATCTTCTGCGCTCCCTACGTTACCATCGCGGCAGCTCAGGCAGCAGCAGAGGGCTCCAACATCAAGATCGGCGCTGAGAACGTTCACTTCGCAGAAAAAGGCGCATACACCGGCGAGGTCTCTGCTGAGATGCTCACCGCTTGCGGCGTAGAGTACGTTATCATCGGTCACTCCGAGCGCCGTCAGTACTTCGGCGAAACCGACGAGACCGTTAACCTCCGCACCAAGGCTGCACTCGCGGCAGGTATGAAGGTCATCCTCTGCCTCGGTGAGGTTAAGGAGCAGAGACTCTCCGGCATCACCGATGAGGTCGTCGCAATGCAGACCAAGCTCGACCTCAAGGACGTTTCCGCTGAGGATATGAAGAACGTCATCATCGCATACGAGCCCGTTTGGGCAATCGGTACCGGTCTCACCGCTACCCCCGAGCAGGCAGAGGAGACCTGCGGTGTCATCCGTAAGACCCTCGTTGCGATGTACGGTGAGGACGTCGCTGAGGCTACGACCATCCAGTACGGCGGCTCTATGAACGAGAAGAACGCGGCTGAGCTCCTCGCAAAGCCGAACGTCGATGGCGGACTCATTGGCGGCGCTTCCCTCGTAGCAGATAAATTCACCGCAATCGTAAACGCTGCTCAGTAAGAGTAGGAGTGTTGTTTTAGCGGGGGGAAGGGGAAAACTTCTTTCAAGAAGTTTTCCCCTTCCCCCCGCGCCCCCTAACCCTTTTCAAGAACTTTTATAAAAGGGAAAATAATAGGATCGGGGTACGTGTGCTGAGGCTTTGTCGGCACTAAGATCGATATTTCGGAGCGGCACGTTGCCGAAATGATGTTTGCACACACGTTCCCATCGGGGGAGTTGTTTGCACTGTAATAACACCGACTAATGGAAGCGGGCTTGCCCGCCGCAGGGAGACGTATGAGAACACGAAGATTTTACAATCCATTTGCTAATTTGAATAAATTTGAGTGGTCGCTCTGGCTTGCGTCTCTTCTTGTGGTTACGCTTGGCTTCTTCCTGGGCGGAAGAATGGGCGTGATCTCGTACGTTGCCTCGCTCCTCGGGGTCACCGCGCTGATCTTTATTGCCAAGGGCGACGTAACGGGGCACTTTTTCGTTGTCTTTTTCGCGCTTCTTTACGGCTACGTTTCGTGGCAGGAGCGATATTACGGAGAGATGCTGACCTACGTTTGTATGTCGGCACCCGCAGGTGTGGTTGCCATCGTTTCGTGGATCCGCCATCCCTTCAAGGAGGACGGCTCGGAGGTCGCGGTTAACCGCTTACGGGGGAGGGAATGGGTGTTCCTTTGCTTCCTCACGGCGCTGGTGACGGTGATCTTCTACTTCCTGCTCGGCCGTTTTGGCACGGCACAGCTCTGGGTCAGCACGGTGTCGGTCACCACGAGCTTTTTTGCGTCCTATCTCACCTTCCGTCGAAGCCCCTATTACGCGCTTGCGTATTCCGCAAACGATCTGGTCCTCATCGTGCTTTGGCTCATTTCCGCGTGGCGCGATCCCTCCTATTTTTCTATGGTCGCGTGCTTTTTTATGTTTCTGTTCAACGACCTCTACGGCTTCTTCAATTGGCACCGTATGCAGAGGAGACAGGAGCGCGAATAAAACGAAAAAACTCCCTTTAAAGGGAGTTTTTTTATTTACGGGTTGACATTCGGGAGAATTTCATCTATAATAAAATCAATCCAACCTGCAAAGGAGACAGAAATATGAAGCTTGAATTTTTGGGTACGGGCGCGGCAGACTATCTGCTTGAGCGTGACAGCGAGAATAGAGAATTCCGACGCTATTCGAGCTTGCTGATCGACGATACGATCCTGATCGATCCGGGCCCGCACATCTTCCATTATGCGGAGAGCTATGGAAAGCCCCATCTTTTCGATTCCGTCAAAACCGTTATCATTACGCACTCGCACGAGGATCATCTGTGCGCAGAGAGCGTCAAGCGCCTCTCCGAGATCGCGCCCGATTGCGTTTTTGCGGGCAGTGCCGTATCGCTCGAGGTCATTCGCGAGGGCGGCGCGGAGGTCAGGTTTGAGGTGATCAAGCCCTTTGAGCGCTATGCGTTCGGAGCGTATACGATCGTTCCACTCTATGCCAACCATTCCACGGGGCGGTATGATGAGCAGACGATGCTTTATTCGATCGAGACCGAGACGCAAAAGCTTTACTACGGCTCGGATACGGGCTGGATCCCGAACGCTTCCTGGGATTATATGGTGGATCGGGAATATGACGCGATGATCTTTGAATTGACCATCGGGGAGTCCTCGAACGATTACCGAATCTTCGGGCACACAAGTCTTGAGATGCTAAAGATCATGCTCCGTACCATCAGAGTACGGGATAAAAAGCGTTGCGCGGTCAATTACGGATGTAAATTTTTCACCACGCACCACGCGCGCACGCTGCATTTCGATCAGGCGACGTTGGCGGCAACCCTCGCGCCCCTCAACGTTACCCCCGCTTACGACGGATTCATTACAGAATTTTAAAAAGAAGGTCTCGCCGAATGGCGAGACCTTCCGTTTTTAAACGAGACCAAAACCTTTACACAGGGGGGTGGAACTTGTTCAAGCTCCTCAGCCGCTTTTTCTTTGATGCCACAGGCGCAAAGAAAAAGCTTTCAAAAAGAAACGCCGTGGTGGAATTTTCGCGCTCTGCGGAGCGCGAGGAGGGCTTCGCGCCCTCCACCTCGCGAGCTTTTGAAAAAGCTCGACCAAAACCTTTACACAGGGGTGGAGCTTGAACAATTTAACGGACGGTATCCCCTTGATATTCCTCCAAAAGAAGGTCTTTTCGGGTGAGGGGGCGAGGG
>JAZQWH010000027.1:0-9967 GCA_045632205.1 Eubacteriales bacterium | reverse complement strand
GTCCAGAACGTAATCGGCACCGAGAGCACGCATAAGGGCGATCATTTTACCCTGCACGAAGCTTCCTTTTGCCATTCCAAACTCTTCACCGAGAGCAACGCGCACAGAGGGAGAAGTGCTGACGATAACGATCTTATCGGGATCTGCGATAGCCGCCTTCACGTCCGGGTATTCGTAGACCTCGGTAATGCTGGCGGTAGGACAGACGTTTGCGCACTGTCCACAGTGGATACAGATCGCCTTTCCTTCGGTTTGCTCGAAGGAATATGTACCGTGAACACCGATTTCATTCGTGCAGACCTCACGGCATTGTCCGCACTTGATACACAATTCTTCCTTACGGCAAATACTCGGGTTGTCCTTTTCGATCGGAACCCGAACAGATAACGGTAAATGCTCTGTCATATACTTTCCTCCTAATTATTCTTTACTTTTTAATTATACCATGACCTTTTGAGTGTGTCAATGGATTGATGCAATTTTAAGCGAAGCTATTTATTTAATAAAATATTTTAGCGGTGAATAACGTCGATTTGGCAGAGAAATCAGCGCGCAAGAATTCAGTGAATTATCATATGATTTTTTAGAACAAGATACAGGCTATTACGGTATAACAAAATTGTTTCAAATAGCCGATCACTTTAAGATTAGGGGCTGGAGCAGAAAAAAACAATTTTGATGGATATTTTGTTGAAAAAGACAATACTGTTCAAATAGATAGGTAGCCTCACCTTCGCCTATTCTGCGCCGCAGGCGAATACCCTGCCTGCACCAAACGGACAACAGTATTGTCGATCGCCCTTGATTTATTCACAAATCTGTGCTACAATAGAGACGAAGCGGCAATTCGATTGCCGTGCAATGACCTCGAAAGGATGGCGCAATGGAATTTTTTGAAAAATTACAGCAGCTGCGGAAGCAAAAAGGGATTACGCAAGAGGAATTGGCACAAAGCATCTACGTCTCCCGCACAGCCATCTCCAAATGGGAATCGGGCAGAGGGTATCCGTGCATCGACTCCCTGCGCGCAATTGCGCAATACTTTTCCATCTCCGTAGACGAGCTTTTGTCCACAGACGAATTGCTTACCGTTGCGAAGGAGGACGGACGGCAGAGAGAACGAAGGATCCGTGATCGGATCTTCGCGTCTCTCGATCTAAGCGCGGCGGCGCTCCTCTTTCTGCCGCTTTTTGCAGACAGAACGGAGGAGACAGTGCGCTCGGTCTCGCTCTTTGCGCGGTCCTTGCAAAGCACGCTCCTGTGGATCTCCTGTCTGACAGTGATCCTCGCAACGATCCTCTTTGGTGCGGTAACGGTCGCCTTGCACCGTTATTCGGGCGTTTTTTGGAACAGATATAAAAATCTTTTTTCCTTGACGCTCAGCGTGGTTGCGGTCTTGCTCTTTACCGTAAGTCTCCACCCCTATGCCGCAATTTTCGCGTTTGCCCTGCTCGCCGTCAAGGCGTCGATCCTGCTCCGTCGCATATGACACCAAGCGTGTCACCAACGTGACGCACCGTTTCTTGCTTTTTTTCACACCTTCCTTTATCCTATTCTCGGTGAGAACCGAATTTACAAAAGGAAGGAACTGCAAATGAAAAGCAAAACAAAAACAGAACTGTTCATCGCAAGCGCGTTGCTTGTACTGTTCGCGGTCTGGACGATCCTCGTCTCAACCGTTGATCTCTCCCCGATCGGCCCGCTCAATTCGGAGGTCGGCTTTGCAACGCTCAACGGCGCTGTCCGAGACGCGGTCGGCGTGCACGTATCACTCTATACCCTCACGGATTGGCTCGGGCTCGTCCCGATCGGCATAGCGCTCGGCTTTGCCGCACTCGGACTTGTACAATGGATCCAACGAAGGAGCCTGAAGCGTGTGGATCTCAATCTTCTCGCGCTCGGCATCTTTTACGTCCTTATTTTCGCGGCGTTTCTGCTGTTTGAGGAGATCGCGCTCAACTACCGTCCCGTACTGATCGACGGACGGCTTGAAGCCTCCTATCCCTCCTCCACCACTCTGCTCGTCCTGTGCGTCCTGCCAACGGCAATGATGCAGTGGCGGGCACGCATCCAAAGCAAGCCGCTCCGTCGGATCACGCTTTCCGCCGCCGCGATCTTTACCGCATTTACGGTAGTGGGACGCTTGCTCTCGGGCGTGCATTGGATCACCGATATCATCGGCGGACTCTTGCTCGGTGCCGGATCCGTCTTGCTTTATCACGCGATCGCATTCCCATTAAGTAATCAATAAAAATTAAAGTAAAGGAAGGTATTCCCCATGAAAACCAAGCTCTCACCAAAATTCTGGGCGGCACTCACCCTGTTCGGTCTGATCGGTCAGGTCGCGTGGGTGGTGGAAAATATGTACCTCAACGTCTTTATTTACAAGATGTTCCACGCCTCCGCCTCCGACATTTCCGCAATGGTTGCCGCAAGCGCGATCGCCGCAACGCTGACGACCGTTCTCGTCGGCGCACTCTCCGACAAGATCGGAAAAAGAAAGGTCTTTATCTGCGGCGGCTACATCCTTTGGGGAATTTCCATCCTCGCATTTATCCTATTGCGTGAGGATCTCATCCGCGCGGCGTTTCCGATGGCGGCTTCTGCCGCGGCGGTGGGAATCACGCTTGTTATCATTCTCGATTGCGTGATGACCTTCTTCGGATCGAGCGCAAACGATGCCGCCTATAATGCGTGGCTCACCGACAGCACCGATCACTCCAACCGCGGCGCGGCAGAGGGTATTAACGCGATGATGCCGCTCGTTGCCATTCTTGCCGTGTTCGGCGGCTTTATGGCGTTCGACCTTGACCGTGCATCCAGCTGGAGCCTCATCTTTGCCATCATCGGCGGAATCGTCATTCTTGTCGGCATCCTCGGGATCTTTCTCATCAAGGATCCCGCGATCACCCCGGTCAGCGAGCCTTATCTCAAGACCGTGATCCACGGCTTCCGTCTCTCCACGGTCAAACAAAATCTGTCGCTCTATCTCTATCTCGCGCTCTTCATTCTCTTCAATATTTCCATTCAGATCTTTATGCCCTACCTCATCCTCTACTACGAGGTCTCGCTCGGTATGACCGATTACGTCTTTATTATGGCGCCCGCCATCATTCTCGCGTCGGTCGTAACCGCACTTTGGGGAAAGGTCTATGACAAGCGCGGCTTCTCGCTCTCCGCGTGGTGGGCACTCGCCTGGCTCGCGGCAGGCTACGTCCTGCTCTTCTTCTTTGAGGGTACCCTCCTCGTCTTTGCAGGCTCGCTTCTGATGATGTGCGGCTACCTTTCGGGAATGGCGGTATTCGGCGCGAAGATCCGCGATCTTACCCCCGTGGGAGAGGCGGGACGCTTCCAGGGCGTTCGCATCTTCTCGCAGGTGTTAGTTCCCGGTGTGGTCGGTCCCTTCATCGGCAAGACCGTCCTTTCCAATGCAGAAATGATCGTTAACAATGACGGAACCGAATCCTTTATCCCCCACGCGGGCATCTTCCTTGCAGCTCTCGCGGTTGCGGCTCTGCTCTGCATCCTGCTCTTCCTCAGCACCAAAAAGAAGGAAAAAGCGTGATCCGATCCCTCAAAGGCACTCATTTTATGGAATCATTCCAAAAAAATGCCTGAAATTACGAAAAATTTTTCTCTGACGGGCAATTTTTTTTGAAAAAAATAAAGACAAATCGATTTTTTTGTGATATAATTACAGGGTAAAGGCTTATACGCTACTTACAGGAGGATGTAATTTTATGAAAAAAGTTTATCAGGGCAAGACCAAGGACGTATACGAGCTTGAAAACGGCAACGTATTGCTGAAGTTCAAGGATGACTGCACGGGCAAGGACGGCGTGTTCGATCCCGGTGAAAACACCGTCGGACTCACCATCGAGGGTATCGGTAAGGCAAATCTCCAGACCTCTGTTTACTACTTTGAGATGCTCAAGGCAGCAGGCATCAAGACGCACTACGTTACGGCTGACATCGACAACGCAACGATGGAGGTTCTTCCCGCAGAGTGCTTCGGTAAGGATCTTGGCGGCGGCGGACTTGAGGTCATTTGCCGTCTCGTAGCTACGGGTAGCTTTATCCGCAGATATGGCGAGTATATCAAGGACGGCACGCCTCTCGAGGGCGGCTACGTTGAGTGCACCTTCAAGAACGACGCGAAGGGCGACCCGCTCGTTACCGGTGAGGGACTTGTTGCGCTCAAGGTCATGACGGCTGAAATGTTTGAGAGCCTGAAGGATCAGACCCTCAAGATCACCAAGATCGTTGCAGACGACCTCAAGACCATCGGTCTCGACCTGTGGGATATCAAGTTTGAGTTCGGCTACAACAACGGTGAGGTCATCCTCATCGACGAGATCGCATCGGGCAATATGCGTGTCTACAAGGACGGCACGATCGTGAACCCCGTTGAACTGACCAAGCTGATCCTCAACAGATAATTTTTTCAAATCACGGCAGGAGGAGCGATCCTCCTGCTTTTTTAGGAGCATCTATGAACAAAAGCAACGTTATTCTCATCGGTATGTCGGGTGCGGGCAAAAGCACCCTCGGTGTCCTGCTTGCCAAGGCACTCGGAAAGCACTTTGTCGACACCGATATTCTGATCCAGCAAAGCACGGGCAAGCTCCTGCAGGAGATCATTGACGGCGAGGGCACGGCACGATTCCTTGAGATCGAGGAAGAGATCCTCTCCTCGCAAGCACTTACAAACACCGTCATTGCCACGGGAGGAAGTGCCGTCTATTCCGACAAGGCAATGAAAGCCCTCAGGCAAAACGGAATTGCGGTCTACCTTCAGGTGGAGTTTGATGCCCTTGCCAAGCGGCTTTCCAATATCACCACGCGCGGGATCGTCTTTAAAGGATCTGCCGATCTGCAAGCCGTATACGCGGAGCGCCTGCCGCTCTATGAGCAATATGCGGATATTACCGTTCCCTCTACGGATCGCGACGTTGAATCCACGCTTGCGGAGATCATAGATAAAATAAAAGAATAAAAAAAGAGGAGAAGGCTTCTTCAAGTGCCTTCTCCTCTTTTCCGTCACAGCTGAGGAAACTGCGAATCGGTAATGACGTCCGACATATCCCTAAGATTTCCGAGTCGGTAGAGATATTTCCGTCCGAGCTTGCTTGAATCACACAGAAACACCGTTCGCTTCGCGCGTCGCAGCACAACGCGGCGCAAGGAGGTCTCCTCCTCCGAAAAATCGGTGATCTCCCCGTCCTCGTCCACTCCCTGACTCGAAATAAAGGCAAGATCGACGCAAAGATCAGCCAGCACGCCCTCCGCAATGTGACCGACGTACGCCTGATTGGTCGAGATCATTTTTCCGCCCGTGCAAATAAAATTGACCTTGCTCTGCCGCAGGACCTCCACGGCACGGTGGCTGTTCGTGATGACGGTTATCCCCTCGGTCTGCATCACATAGGGCAATAGATTTGCCGCCGTTGAGGACGCATCCAGAAAAACCGAGCAGCCCGAAAAGAGCAGCCTTGACGCGCGCTCCGCGATCTCTTTTTTCGCCGCCGCGTGCTCATTGAGGCGGACGTCGAGCGGCGGATTGCGATTCTCAAGCACCACGCCTCCGTAAACGCGGCGCACAAGCCCCTCTGCCTCCATCGCCGCCAGATCACGTCGCACCGTTGCCTCGCTCGTATAGAGCTCCTTGGCGATCTGACCGATGCGCATCGCTTCCTTTTGGCGCAACAGCTGTAATATCTGCTCCTGACGTTCGATCTGTAGCATTGCTTTCCTCCGTGATCAACTTTGCAACTTTTGGTGAAACTTTTTCATTTTATTCGCCAATCGTTGACAAAGTTTGAAAATATGTTATACTGATTATATCACAGCGAAAGCTGAATTTCAAGAAGAATTTTTCAGAAAGAGGTATGTTATGGCAATTGTTACCATTGTCGGCGCGGGTATGATGGGCTCCGCACTCGCGTTCCCCGCAAGAGAAAACGGACACGAGGTCAGACTCGTCGGTACACATCTCGACCGTGAGATCATCAACGTCAGCGCAAAGACCGGACGTCACCCCAAATTCAACAAGGACTTCCCCGCAGGTCTGAAGTACTATCAGATCGAGGAGCTTGAGACCGCAATCGCAGGTGCAGATATGATCATCGGCGGTGTTTCCAGCTTCGGTGTGGATTGGTTCTCCGACGTCGTTCTCCCCAAGATCGATGACAAGACCCCCGTCCTGACCGTTACCAAGGGCCTGATGGACACCGAGGACGGCAAGCTTCTCTGCTACCCCGACGTTTGGGATGCAAGAATGAAGGCGATCGGCAAAAATATGAACCTCAACGCAATCGGCGGTCCCTGCACCAGCTACGAGCTTGTTGCACACGACCAGACCGAGGTTGCATTCTGCGGCAAGGATATGAACACCCTCCGTATGCTCAAGGAGATCATGGCAACCGATTACTACCACATCAGCCTTTCCACCGACGTGATCGGTATTGAAAGCGCAGTTGCACTCAAGAACGGCTATGCACTCGGCATTGCACTCACCATCGGTGTCAACCAGAAAAACTTCGGCATTGACAGCGAGCTTCACTTCAACTCTCAGGCAGCAGTCTTCGGTCAGGCGACCAAGGAGATGTACCGTCTGCTTGAGTACCAGGGTGCTTGCACGCTTGAGAACATCACCGTTGGTGCGGGCGACCTCTACGTTACCGTTTACGGCGGCAGAACCCGTCTCGTCGGCATCCTCCTCGGCAGAGGTCTGAACATCGACGAGGCAAAGGCAGAGCTGAACGGCGTTACGCTTGAGTCTCTCGTTGTTGCAGAGCGCGTAGCAAGAGCGGTCAAGAACCGTGCGGCTGCAGGCGTTCTCGACACCAAGAATTTCCCGCTCCTGATGCACGTAGATGACATCCTCACCAAGAAGGCTCCCGTTGATATTCCGTGGGAGAGCTTCACGTTCGAGTATTGATACATCAAAAAAGATCCTCCGTTTGGAGGATCTTTTTTTAGATTCTGATTTCCACGGTGACGCCGTCGGGCACCTCGTAGTGCCACACGGGCTCACCGTTTTCATAATGCCACTCGGAGCGGATCTCTCCGTGCCTTGTCCGATAGCGTACGGAGCAATCCCCGATCTCCTTGTGAAAATGCGGCGCAAGCACAACGTGTGAAAAGCCTGGGGCGGACTCCGCAACCGAAATTCCGCCAAGATATTCAAAGAAGAAGGAGACCACCGAGCCGAGCGAAAAATGGCTCATACTGATGGATGCATCGGGATCACGCATTCCGTGCCAGCTCTCGGTAACGTTCGTAGCTCCCGTGCCCAGCATATCGTTCCAGGAGGGGAATTCGTTGCGGTGGAAGAGCTTGACCGCCGTATCCATATGCCCCGTCTGTACCAGCACCTCAGGCAAATATCGCGTCGCTTGGAATCCTGTCGTAAGGGCATATCCGTTTTCTGCGACGTAACGGTTCAAGGTATCCCCCGCCCGTTTCCGCTCTGCCTCGGGCAGGATTCCAAACGCCAGGGGCAAGACCTGCGCGCTCTGAATTTTTTCGTCATATTCGGCAGCTTCAAAATTATAATGCAGACGATTGAATTCACGGCATCCCTCCTCAAAGCGCGCACGCAATTCGTCGCGCTTCGTCACGTCTCCCAGCACGTCCGCCACGCGGGAAACAACGTCCAGCATATGTAAATACCAGCAGCCCGAAAAGAACACGCCCGAAAGATTTTCTCCCGTCGGGTTGAGCCAATCGTTATAGGGCGAATGAGGATGGACGGGAAGGATCATTCCGTCAAATTCCTGCCTCTTTTCGATCAGCGCAAGCATCACGGGGTATTTTACACGAAGGATCTCCCGATCCCCGAAAAAGCGATAGAGCGTCCAGGGGATGACGTATTCCTCGTCCTCCCAGCCGTAAGGTCCCGGTTGCATTTTTCTGCCAACGTCAGTCCAACGCGCCAGGAAATCCGAGGCATCGGTCATCCAGCACGCGGCGTGCGAAAAGATCTGCGCATCACCGTTCCAAAAATTCTTCTCTCTGGTCGGGCAATCGGTGGGGCCGTTGTAGCAATTGTTGAGCCACGTTTGATAAGCCGCCTCCCACAGACGGCAAAGCGATCGATCGGAGGAGGAAAATTCACCGATCTCATCAAGATCGTTATGAAGCTCAATCGCAAAGAGATCCTCCTCTCGCGGACGCTCCTTCATTCCGCTGACGTAAACGTAGCGAAAGCCCGTGTAGGAAAAGCGCGGCGCGTAGCATTCGGTCTCCTCTCCCTTTGCCACGTAGCGATTGAGATTGCGCAGACACCACGGAGATTTTCCGCTCGGTTGCGTATCCTGCTGATAGAAAACCGCACCGTATGCACCGATCTCGGGCGTTCCGTCCTCCCGCAAACGCTCACAGCATTGCAAGAGGATCTCCTGCCCTCTTTGAGGTCGGTGAAGCGTGATCTGCACGCATCCCGCAACGTTGATTCCAATATCGTAAAGCCATACCCCCGCTCGAATTTCGCCAACGTAACGGCAGGGATGCCTTTTGATCGGGCGGATGGGAGGATAATTCTGCTCAATAAGAGAGGTGTACGGTCTCGGCGTTAAGACCGCGGCAGACTCCCACGCATACCCATCCCCCTGCGGCTCGCACCAAGCGGGAATTTCCAGGCGTGCGTCATAACGCTCTCCGTATTGCAGATCGTTATCGGTCAGCGGAGAGGGCGCGACCTGCCAGCTTGCATCGGTCTTGACCGTCTCGAGCGTTCCATCCTCATATTCGATGCGCAATTCCATCATCACCGAGGGCAAATTTGCAAACAGACGTCCGTATGCGGCACAGTTATACCATCCGTTCCCCGTCATTGCACCGAGGGTATTGCTCCCTTCGCGCAAAAGCTTGCCCACGTCAAAGCATTGGTATTCCTTGGCAACGTCACTCGACGACGGCATAAACTGTGCGTCGGTCACGCGCTCGCCGTTCAGATACGGCTCATAGCAGCCCTGTGACGAGCCGAGCAGCCAAGCCCGCCTGACACCGCGCTTGCAGGAAAAGCTCTTTCTGAAGTAGCAGGAGCGCTTGACGGCAATGGGATGGCGCGGAGACACCACGAGCGGCAATTCGCGTGCATCACTCTCGCACGTCTCCCACCCCTGCGGCTCCTCGGTCACCCAGAAGTCGACGAGCCTTTTATAGACGAAGCTCGCATCGGTCAGGATCTCCTGCTCCACTCCGTCCGCGTACGTGATGCGAAGTCCGCCGATCAGTGCCGAGGTAAAGCGCTCGGCAGTATCGGTCTGATAGGTACGGATCCAAAGAAGATTCTTTCCTTGTCTTAGCAGGGGAGCAAGCTCCGCGCTTGAAAGCTCTCTCACGTCGGATGCCACCGACACACCGTTAAGATAGACATCAAAAGCATTATCGCAAAGAAAATGCATAAAAAGCGACGTCACGTCTCCCTTTACCTCAAACGTGCGGCACAAATGCTGACGGACGTAATCCCTTCCCCAAATAAATTGGGCGTTTGGGAATTCCCTCACCCGTGCCCCGTCAAGGCGCTCGAGAAGCGTTTCGGGCGCGGAGATCCAATCCGCCGCAAAATCATTTTTTTCAGTTCTGCAATACATCGCACCGGCACCTCCGTTCATCCTAACGTCAGTATAGCACAGACGGCAAAAAAATTCAATAGCGCGGAACAGAGAAAAAAATCAAACTTGAATCCGACTTGCATTTTTGAACGTTTTGTGGTATACTGTTTTTACATTCAAGACGGAGGTATGATTATGAAAACCATGAAAGACGGATTCGTTTTATCCAACGGCGTAAAAATTCCCTGTGTAGGATACGGCACTTGGCTGACCACCAACGAGCAGGCATCCGATGCGGTGCAGGCGGGTTTGGCGGCAGGCTACCGCCATATTGATACGGCGGCAAAATACGAAAATGAGCAAGGCGTTGGAGACGGCATCCGCCGATCGGGGCTTGCGCGCGAGGA
>JAZQWH010000026.1:0-17550 GCA_045632205.1 Eubacteriales bacterium | reverse complement strand
GCAAAAAAAGAAAAACGGTGCGGTTTTTTCTATCATTATCTATTGAAAGATCGTTTTTAATGTGATATAATAACTGTATGTGTGCTCCGAACAATGTAAGGATTCGGAAGAAAATGCTCACAAAATGAAACCAAGAGCAAGAACCGTGAGCCGAGGCCCGGCGACCGCTGCTACGTAGAAAAGAAAAGCCCGAGAGATCGGGTTTCTCCTATACGCGCAGGCGTGCACGCGACAGGTTCGGTGCGGTAAGGAGGAAGCTTGAAAGAAACGATGACTCTGCGCTCCGGCGCAATTATTCCGCAGATCAGTGTGGAGGATGCGGAAAAGAAGCATTACCTGACTCGCAACGTTCTCTCGAGAATGCACCTGATGGCATCGGGAGACCCCGTTGCATACGAACGACATGAGGATGGATCGATTACATACTTTTTCGATCCTACACGCGTGGTGGAGGCGCCGCCCGAAACGTGGTATGCGGTCTCCTCGCCCCGCACTGAGACGATGACACTGCCCTCGGGCGTTGAGATCCCGCGTATGAGCACCAAGCGCGCGGCGATCTGCAGCTTTTTCACCAAGGAGCGTCTCGCACAGATGCATTATGACGTCATTGAGGAGCCCGTGGCATACACGCTCCGCGCCGATCGTACGCCCATCTATTTTTACGATAAGAAAACGGCGATCCGCCAGCCCCTGATGTGCGTTTCCTGTGAGAAATTCGTGCGCTACCGTCGCAAGCTCTGCGAGGCGTGCTTTGCAAAGGATCTTGCCATCCGCCGCGAGGAGGGAGACCGTTACCGCAACGGTGAATTCCATATGAAGCGCGCGCGCACGCTCTTTTTCGACCTCGAGCTGACGGGTGTCTATTCGCACGACGAGATCATTTCGATCTCCATCACGGACGGTACGGGACGTGTGATCATGGATACGCTCGTCAAGCCCGCGCACACCAAGAAGTGGAAGCGCACCGAGAAGATCCATGGCATTACCCCCGATATGGTGGCGGACGCGCCTCACCTTCGGGAGCTGACGCCGCGCATCAAGGAGATCTTTGCGAATGCGGACGTGCTTGTTGCGTATGGCGTTTCGACTGATTTCAGTCACATTAAGATGATCTATGATACCGAGGCGGAGCGCGAGGAGCTTCACAAAAAGACGCGCTGTGCGTCTGCTGAGTTCGTTCGCTTCCAGCAGGAGCATTATCCAGATCGCGTGCATGCATCTCTTGGCGATGCGATGGCGTGCCTGGGGATCGAATGGGACGGCGTGGCGCACACCTCCATTGCGGATACCATCGGATGTGCCAAGGTATGGGAAGCGCTTTTCCCGCACTACTACGAGGATTGAGAGGATATAGAAATGGGACTTTTTGGATTGGGTAAGGCAAAGAATAAAGAGAAGGACGGCATGGAATTGCTCGTCACCACGCACGATAACATTGAGCAGAGCATTCTGGAAAGCATTCTGGAGGGGGAGGGGATCCCCTATATGATCAATGACCGCGGAAGCGGCGGTGCGATGCGCATCATTGCGGGCTATTCCGTTATGGGAACCGATATTTACGTTCCCGCCGAGGTGTTGGCGCAGGCACAGGAGCTTCTGGATGCGTACCGCAACGGCGAGATCGTTGAGGACGATTCGGTGGAGCTTGTGGATGATGAGGGCGTGAACGCACAATCCGAGGAAACGGACGGAGAATGACGGTATGAAGGAGATTTTACTTTGTAAATACGGCGAGATCGTGCTCAAGGGCGCAAACCGCCGCTATTTTGAGGATCAGCTTTGCAAGACGCTTCGTTACCGTGCGAAGAACTACGGAAATTTTTCGATCACGCGTTCGCAGAGCACGATTGTGATCGAGCCTCTTGACGAGATGGCGGATATGGACGGAATGTTCGAATGCACCTCCAAGGTGTTCGGACTTGTCGGAATCAGCCGAGCAGCGGTTTGCGAGAAGACGATGGAGAGCATCGAGGCGACCGTGCGTGCATACGTGCCGCAATTTTTGGAAGGGAAAAAGACCTTCAAGGTCGAGGCAAAGCGCTCGGATAAGCGATTCCCGCTCAACTCGGTCGAGATCTCGGCTGAGATGGGAGGCGTGATCCTTTCGATGATGCCCAAGCTTCGCGTCAACGTGCGCGAGCCTGAGATCGTCGTACACGTAGAGGTGCGTGAATTCGGTGCTTACATCCACGCGGGGCAGTTCAAGGGCGCGGGCGGTATGCCTGTCGGCACCAACGGCAAGGCGCTCCTGCTCCTGTCGGGCGGAATCGATTCCCCCGTTGCGGGCTATATGATCGCAAAGCGCGGTGTTTGCATCGATGCGGTCCACTTCGAATCCTTCCCCTATACAAGTGAACGTGCGCGTGAAAAAGTGTTTGAGCTGGCACGCCTTGTGGCGCAGTATGCGGGAACGATCCGCTTGCACGTTGTGTCGCTGACGCATATTCAGGAGGAGCTGGTTAAGAACTGTGAGGAGGATTACTTCACGCTCCTGCTCCGCCGTTATATGATGGCAATTGCCGACCGTATTGCAAACGAAACGGGCTGTGGCGGACTGATCACGGGAGAGAGCTTAGGGCAGGTCGCATCGCAGACGATGCAGGCACTCGGCGTGACCGATCCGATGGCAACGCTCCCTGTGTTCCGTCCTTGCATCGGGCTTGATAAGGAGGAGATCGTGCAGATCGCGCGTCGCATCAACACCTTCGAGACCTCCATCCAGCCCTACGAGGATTGCTGTACGGTGTTTACCCCCAAGCATCCGCGTACGCGCCCCGATATCAACAAGGTCATCGAGCAGCAGAAGCGCCTTGATTTCGATGCGCTCGTAGAGGAGGCTTACGCTACCAAGACCGAGGAATATATCGTTCCGGAGTTCTGAGTCTTGAATCCGCAAAATCCGATCGAAACAGATTATAAAAGCATTTCCAAGTGAAGGAAAGGAAATAGAAAAAATGGCTGAATTATTGAGTAAAAACGACAGACGTACGCATTATTGCGGTACGGTAAGAGAGAGTGACATCGGCAGCGAGGTCTGCCTGATGGGTTGGGTACAGAGACAGAGAGACCTCGGCGCGCTGATCTTTATCGATCTGCGCGACCGCACGGGCATCGTCCAGCTCGCGTTTGACAACGAGACTGCGCCCGAGATCTTTGACAAGGCGTTCGGCATCCGTTCGGAGTACGTGCTCTGCGCAAAGGGTACTGTCCGTTCGCGCGGCGAGGGTGCAAAGAACCCCAATCTGCCCACGGGTATGGTAGAGGTGTTCGTGACCGAGCTCAAGATCCTTTCTGCGGCACAGACCCCTCCCTTTGAGGTCTCCGACGCGAAGAAGACCAAGGATGAGATCGCGCTCAAGTACCGCTATCTCGACCTTCGCCGTCCCTCCCTCCAGCGCAATATTATGATGCGTCATCAGATCGCGAGGGTTGCGCGCGAGTATTACTACGAGAACGGCTTCCTTGAGATCGAGACGCCTATGATGATCAAATCCACGCCCGAGGGCGCGCGCGATTACCTCGTGCCCAGCCGCGTGCACAAGGGAAGCTTCTATGCGCTTCCGCAGTCGCCCCAGCTCTATAAGCAGCTTTTGATGCTTTCGGGCTACGACCGCTACATTCAGCTTGCGCGTTGCTTCCGTGACGAGGACCTTCGTGCAGACCGCCAGCCCGAATTTACGCAGATCGACCTGGAGATGTCCTTTGCAAACGAGGAGGATATTATGGCGATGAACGAGGGCTTTATCAAGCGCGTGTTCAAGGAGGTTCTCGACGTTGAGATCCCCACGCCGATGCCGCGCATCACCTTTGCGGAGGCGATGGAGAAGTACGGCTCGGATAAGCCCGATACGCGCTTCGGTATGGAGATTCAGGATCTTTCCGATACCGTCAAGACCTGCGGCTTCGGTGTCTTTACCTCTGCCGTTGAGGCGGGCGGATCGGTGAGAAGCATCGTTGCAAAGAATGCCGCACAGACGCTTACCCGTAAGGAGATCGACAAGCTCACCGAGCACGCAAAGGGAATCGGCGCAAAGGGCTTGGCATATATCCGTTGGGTGGATGAGGCTCCCAACTGCTCGTTTGCAAAATTCCTCACCCCCGAGGAGCTTGACGCGATCCTCGCGGCGGGCGGAATGGAGCGCGGAGACGTGATGCTCATCGTGGCGGACAAGAACAAGGTCGTTCTGCCCACGCTCGGCGCACTCCGTTCGATCCTCGGCAAGAAGCTTGATCTGATTCCCGAGGGCAAATATAACTTCCTGTGGGTCGTCGAGTTCCCCTTCTTCGAGTGGAACGAGGATACGCAGCATTGGGATGCAATGCACCATCCCTTTACGATGCCTCTTGCAGAGTGCCTGCCTTATCTGGAGAGCGATCCCGGATCGGTTCGCGCACAGTGCTACGATATGGTCCTCAACGGAACCGAGCTGCTTTCCGGCTCCATCCGTATCACCGATTGGCAGCTCCAGGAAAAGATGTTCAAGGCGCTGGGACTCACCGAGGAGGATATTGAGCGCAAGTTCGGCTTCCTCGTGGATGCGTACAAGTACGGTGCGCCTCCGCACGGCGGCTCGGGTATGGGACTTGACCGCTTGGCAATGATCATGTCGGGCGCGGATTCTCTGCGCGACGTGGTTGCGTTCCCGAAGGTACAGAATGCGAGCGAATTGATGTCGCAGTGTCCGACTCCCGTTGCCGATGCCGATCTTGAGGCACTTGGAATCGCGGTCGTCAAGGCAGAGGAGACCGAGGCGTAATTTTATGCAGATCGGGTGCGAAGGCACAAGCCGATCGGCTTACTTGCTCCTCCCGTTCGGGAGGACTTAAAAAGGGGTGCGGGGAAAGCTTTGTCAAAAAGGTTTTCCCCGCTAATCTCCCCCATTTGATCGGAGGGTTTTTATGCCTGAATTGCTATCCCCTGCGGGGAATTTTGAAAAGCTCCGTGCCGCGATCCTCTACGGTGCGGATGCCGTTTACTGCGCGGGGCAGATGTTTGGAATGCGATCCGCGGCGGATAATTTTACCGTTGAGGAGCTTTACGAGGCGGTCAGATACGTCCACGCGCGCGGAAAAAAGCTCTATTTGACCGTCAATACGATGCCGCACGTGCAGGAATATCCGCTGCTGCGAAGCTTTTTACATGAGATCCGTGATGCGGGGGTCGACGCGATGATCGTTGCCGATCTCGGTGTCTTTACCACCGTTCGGGAGATCATCCCCGAAATGGAGATCCATATTTCCACGCAGACCTCTATCGTCAGTCCTGCCTCCGCGCTTGCGTGGGCGAGGATGGGAGCGAAGAGGCTTGTGCTGGCGCGTGAATTGGCGTTGGAGGAGATCCGCGCCATTCGGAGCGCGCTTCCCGAGGAGATCGAGCTGGAGGCGTTCGTGCACGGCTCGATGTGCGTTTCTTACAGCGGAAGATGCCTGCTTGCCAATGCCTTCAACGGGCGCGACGGCAACCGTGGCACCTGCTCGCAGCCCTGCCGCTGGAACTATTCCATCGTGGAGGAAAAGCGCTTGGATCAGCCCTATCCCATCGAGCAGCAGGAGGGCGTTGGAACCTTCATTATGTCCTCTAAGGATATGTGTATGATCGAGCATATTCCCGAGCTGATGGAGAGCGGCATCGCATCCTTCAAGATCGAGGGACGAATGAAGAGCGCGTACTATACCGCGGTGGTCACCAACGCATACCGTCTGGCGATCGAGGCGTATCGGAGAGATCCTCAGAATTATCGCTACGATCCCGCGTGGCTTGAGGAGCTTGAGAGCGTTTCGCACCGCGAATACGGCACGGGCTTCTATTTTGACGATCCGATGCAGAATCCTCAGCTCGTCAGTACCTGCGGATATTTGCGCGAAAAGGCGTATTTTTCAACCGCCACCGAATATATTGAGGAAGAGGCGCAGGCGATCCTTGCTGCAGGAGTTCCGATGGAGAACGAAAACGGACGTCTCTATCGCTTTATTCAGCGGAATAAGGTCAGTGTCGGAGAGGGCGCGGAGATCATCTCGCCGGGGAAGATCGGCAGAGCCTTTGTGCAGACCGAGATCTATGCTCCCACGGGAGAGCGACTCGATTCGACGCCGCATCCCTCCATGCTTTATTGGTGCCGCGTGCCCTTTGAGGTAGCGGAGGGCGACATTATGCGCGCCGCATCGGGTAAGGGACTTGAGGTTCGTGCGCACGATACGCTCAAGGTACGATAAGGAGGATCCATATGCAGATCATCGAATGGCTCAAGGCGGTGCTTTACGGCATCGTTGAGGGCATTACCGAGTGGTTGCCCGTCTCCTCGACGGGACATCTGATCCTGTTCCGCGATCTGTTGCCCTTTTCCTTTACAAGGGATAGCAGATTTTTAGCCGAATTCGGAGAGATGTTCGAGGTCGTCATCCAATTGGGTGCAATTTTGGCGGTCGTCGTTTTGTTTTGGGGGCGCTTGTGGCCCTTTTCGGCAAAGAAGGAGGCAGGGGAGAAGAGAAGGACCTGGACGCTTTGGTTCAAGGTGCTTGTCGGCTGTCTGCCTGCCGCGTTTGCGGGGATCGTCCTTGATAAGGTGCTTGAGGAGCTGACGGGCAAGGATCTCAACGGTTGGCTGTATCATTCGCTCGTGGTTGCCATTATGCTTATCGTGTACGGTGTGGCATTTATTGTCATTGAGCATCTCAACCGCAACCGTGAGCCGCGCGTGACCGATCTTGACCACCTGTCCTACAAAACCGCATTTTTCATCGGACTTTTTCAAATGCTCTCGCTTATTCCCGGTACGTCCCGCTCGGGCTCGACCATACTCGGCTCGATCCTTCTGGGGCTTAACCGTACGGCGGGTGCGGAGTTCTCGTTTTTTATGTCGATCCCGGTTATGGTTGGAGCGAGCGGCATCAAGATGCTCGGCTTTTTCCAATACGTCGGCGAGAGCGGTGTGAGCGTACCGATCGATGCGTGGATCACGCTTGCCGTCGGTTGCGTCGTTTCCTTCCTGGTATCTCTTGTGGCGATCCGTTTCCTGATGGATTTCGTCAAGCGGCACAGCTTTGCGCCCTTCGGCGTTTACCGCATCGCGCTCGGCTTGCTCGTCATTCTGTTCTGGCTGGTGCGCTGATATGGCAGATCGATTGAAAATTGCGTATCCCATCGTTGTGGAGGGACAGTATGACCGCTTGCGATTGCAAAACGTCTCGGAGGCGCAGATCCTGACCACAGACGGCTTCGGGATCTTTCGCAAGCAGGAAAAGCGTGCGCTTTTGCAGGCGCTTGCAAAAAAAACACCGATTATTGTTCTGACAGATAGCGACGGTGCGGGCAAGCTGATCCGCTCGCATCTTTCCTCCGCCGTGCCCGCAGACCGTCTCATTCATTTGTACGTTCCGCGGATCGAGGGCAAGGAAAAACGAAAAAAAGAAGCCTCCGCAGAGGGGATCCTTGGTGTAGAGGGGATGGAGAACGAGCTTCTCCGCAATCTCCTCACTCCCTATGCAGAGGGACAAGTTGCACCCCCGTATGCGCAAAATCCGCTTTCCAAGACCGATCTGTTTGTGGACGGGCTAACGGGAGGCGAGGGAAGTGCCGCGCGCCGCGACGCCCTGTGCGCACGCGTCGGGTTGCCTCCCAATATGACACCGAACGCATTGCTTGCCGCTCTCCGTGTGCTTTGCACGTATGCGGAATATTGCGAATTGGTGGGAAGGGAAGAGACAGAGGGACCGTGATCTCGCTTTTGGGAACGGTCCCCCATCTGATTTTTGAAAGGAGAAAAATGATGAATTCCAATCCTGTTGTCGGCGCTGTTTACCGCCACTACAAGGGCAATCTTTACCGCGTTCTGTATCTTGCCAAGCATACCGAGACGATGGAGGATCTGGTGGTTTACGTGAACGTAAACGAGCCTGAACACGTGTGGGCGCGCCCTGCTTCCATGTGGAACGAGCCTGTCGGAGATACGGTTCGGTTTCTTCGCGTGGACGGTTGATTTTGACCGTAAGAAACCGTCTGTGTCACGATATAAAAATAAAATAGGAAAAATGTAAAAAAGACTTGATTTTTTGACAGTACCGTGCTATACTGTTGAATCGTGATGTGTTTTCACAAATAACATATAAGAAAGAAGGATTTTCTCATGACTTCTACCGCATCGATCCTGATCAGTCTTTCGATTGCACTGATTTCGGGATTGCTCCTTTCCAGATTGGCGAAGGTTGTACGCCTTCCTGCCGTTACGGCATATCTCGTTGCAGGCGTGCTCATCGGTCCGTATCTTCTCGGTGCATTTGACGTGCCCGGTATCGGATTGGCACACGAGCAGGTCAGATCCTTTGGCATCATTGCCGACGTTGCCCTTGGCTTCATTGCGTTTTCTATGGGTAACGAGTTCCGCCTCTCTCAGCTCAAAAAGATCGGTAAGCAGGCAACCGTCATCGGTATCTTCCAGGCGCTCTTTACGACCCTGATCGTTGACGTGGTCCTCATCGGTCTGCATTTCCTGATGCCCGATACGCTGTCTCTGCCCGCAGCGCTTGTGCTCGGTGCCGTTGCAACCGCAACCGCTCCCGCCGCAACGCTTATGGTGGTTCGTCAGTATAAGGCAAAGGGGAAGCTTACCGACATTCTGCTCCCCGTCGTTGCACTTGACGATGCAGTCGGTCTCGTTGTATTCGCAATTTCCTTCGGAATTGCAAAGTCGATGGGTGCAGGAGCCGTCAGCGTTCTCTCCATCGTGCTTGAGCCTGTCCTTGAGGTCGTTCTCTCGCTCGTACTTGGATTTGTAATGGGTCTGCTCTTTACGCTCTGCGAAAAGTATTTCCATTCTCGCTCCAAGCGTATGGCTGTTTCGGTTACCTTCGTTCTCCTGACCGTCGGTATTTCCTGCTGCAAGTTTGAGGTTGCGGGAATCCACATCGGCTTCTCCTCGCTTCTCGCTTGTATGATGCTCGGAACGGTGTTCTGCAACATCTGCGATTTCTCCGAGGAGCTGATGGACCGTGCCGACCGTTGGACAGCCCCCATTCTCATCCTCTTCTTCGTTATCAGCGGTGCAGAGCTTGAGCTGGACGTCTTCCTGGAGTGGACGGTCGTTGTTGCAGGCCTTGTCTATATTGCATCCCGTTGCGTCGGTAAGTATTTCGGCGCAGGCATCAGCGCGCGTATGGTTCAATGCGATAGCACCATCGTTAAATATCTCGGCATCACGCTCTGGCCGCAGGCAGGCGTTGCCCTGGGTATGGCGATCAAAGCGATCGAGCTTGGCGCGGACGGCGCGATCGTGCGCAATATTACCCTCTTCGCCGTTCTCATCTATGAGATCGTCGGACCGTTCCTGACAAAGATCGCCCTGACTCATGCAGGCGATATCCGCGAGGAAGGAAAAACCAGCGCCCGCGAGGAAGCAAAACGCGCCCTCGAGGGGAAATGATAGTATAGTAAATAATACGGGGGAGAGGGGTGCTTTCTTAAGGAGAAAGCACCCCTCTCCCCCGTACCCCCACGCCCGAAAGAACTTTTTCAAAGGGATGTTGTTTGTGTTTTTTTCACAATCTTTTTGCAATAAAATAGATCATAACAACCAAAATGGGTAATTTTGGTTGTTTGTTTTTGCCTAAAAAATGTCTTATTTTTTGTTAATATACACTATTGTTTGTTATTTTGTAAAAATATAAGGAATAATTTTTTACAAATTATATTGACATTCAACAAAAAAATGGTATAATGGTAATGGTGGATATTCAAAATATCCAATACATTTTTGAAAGGCGTCCCTTTTTGCATGGAAAGAACAGATTCGCAGGAATTAGCATTGCTTATTTTTCAGGCAAAACAGGGGAAGCAGGATGCCTTTGAACGGTTACTTGAGAATTACCGACCTCTGATTTCTTCGTTGGTCAAAAGTACGGTAAGTGAGTTTCCTTTCTCCGACTCCGACTACGAGGATTTGTATCAAGAAGCGGCAATTCTCTTTTTTCGCGCCATTCAGCACTACGATACCGATCGGGACGGTGTTGCATTCGGCTTATACGCGAAGATCTGCATCCGAAACGGGCTGTTGACGCTGGCAAAAAAGCTGGTGCGAACTCCAAAGCCTGTGTCACTTGAGGGCGAGGAACCGATCGAGCAGGTGCAAAAGGAGGATCCGAGCGACCGCTTGGTGGAGGAGGAGAGCTACCGTGCGCTCCACGCCTGCATCCGTGCAAATCTCACGCCTTACGAAAACCGTGTTTGGTGGCTTTATCTTGCGGGGAGGACCGCAAAGGAGATTGCCGCTCAATTGGAGCGAGACGAAAAATCGGTTCAGAATGCGATCTTCCGCATCCGCCGCAAGCTTCGCACGGTCATTCCGCATCCGTAATCAAAAAAAATAAGCCTACCGTGTGGTAGGCATATGCCCGAATAGCTTAAAAAAAGCGCCTGCAAGGGAGATGTCGGTGTAAGTCCGACGAGGGTAAAATACAAATCCATACATGACAAGAGAGGTTTTTCACATGTTCCAGGACGAAACTTACAGTGCAGCAGAAGCAAAAGAGTTTGTTGACGAGACTTTGGTATGCAAAGATTGCGGCAACGAATTCGTATTCACCGCAGGCGAGCAGCAGTTCTATGCTGAAAAGGGCTTCCTCAACAAGCCCAAGGCATGCAAGGCGTGCCGTGACGCAAAGAAGAATGCAGGCAGAGCTCCCCGCGAGTATTTCACTGCTGTATGCGCAGAGTGCGGCGGAGAGGCGAAGATTACCTTCCAGCCCTCCAACGACAGACCCGTATACTGCAGCGCTTGCTTCGAAAAAAGAAAGAAAGCACAGGATTGATCTTTCTCTCTGTAAATCTGTAAGAGGATCTATATAGAGCAGGAGTAAAAAAGGAGCCATATGGCTCCTTTTTTATTTTATTTATCAAACAGATAATCCATTTTTCCCGCAAGGAGGGCAAGGGTGCCTCGGTAGATCGCCTCGGGACGGGAGCGGAAATTCTCACGGATCCGCTCGGCGCGCGCTTCGGAATCGACGTTTACGGTGGTGGAAAGAAGGATCTTTCCCGCCTCGGTCACGGTGAGCGTGAGGTCGACGGTACGATCGGGGAGAAGCTTGGCGTCGGACGAGATCTTGATGTGACGGCGCTTGAAATCGAGGTAGCGGAGAGCCGCTCCGAGGCTTTGCTCAAGGATCGAGGGGAGAATATCGGATTTGAGCTGCTCTGCCACGATCCGTCCGCGATCGGTGACCGAATAAAGCGACTCTCCCTGCTCGTTTTTGGATTCCTCCGAAATCAGTCCGCCATCCAGCATTTCGTGGAATGCGACCGCAAAGTCAAGATACATAATATAATCCGTCTGCATCACGATCTCGTTGAGCGTGACAAAATCCAGCGGATAATTGATATTCCGCATCAGGTAGAGGACGAATATTTTGACGTTGTTCATACTTCCGATCTGCGAACGCATGATAGAAAACCTCCGAAAATGGCGCTGACAATATTCTATCATATTTTTTTCTTTTTTTCAATAGTTTTGTTTGCAATTTGAAGAGGAATGTGATATAATAGAGTTTAAATTGAAGAAATTCGAATTTTTTCGAAAGGATTGGACTCAAAAGCATGATGAATATTGCAATTTTGGGCTTTGGCGTGGTCGGTAGCGGAACCGCTGAGGTTTTGGAGGAAAACAAAAAGCTGATCGCGGCACGCTGCGGCGAGGAGATCAACGTTAAATATATTCTCGATCTGCGCGAGTTTCCCGAGCATCCCCTCGGCGATCGCGTGGTACACGACATCAAGGTAATTCTGGAGGACCCCGAGGTCCTGCTCGTTGCGGAGGCAATGGGCGGCTCGCATCCTGCGTACGATTTTACGCGCGCGGCACTTGAGGCGGGCAAGAGCGTGGTCACCTCCAACAAGGAGGTCGTTTCCACCTTTGGCGCAGAGCTTCTGGAGCTGGCACGCAAGAATTCCGTATCGTATCTCTTTGAGGCGAGCGTGGGCGGCGGTATTCCGATCATCCGTCCGATGCAGACCGATCTCGCGTCCAACGAGATCCTTTCGGTCAGCGGTATTCTCAACGGTACCACCAACTTCATCCTCACCAAGATGAAGAACGAGGGCTTGGATTTTGCGACCGTGCTCAAGGAAGCGCAGGCGCGCGGCTATGCCGAGGCAAATCCTGCGGCAGACGTTGAGGGCGTGGACGCGGCACGTAAGATCGTGATCCTCGCGGCGCTCTCCTTTGGAATTCTGCTTGACCCCAAGACCATTCCCACTGAAGGAATTACGGGCATTACGGGCGAGCATACCGCCGTTGCCGAGGCATTTGGCGGCGCGATCAAGCTCATCGGTCATACCGAAAAGATCGACGGCAAGGTCTATGCGGGCGTTCCTCCCTATCTTGTACCTGCCGCGAATCCCGTCTCTCACGTGGACGACGTTTTCAACGGAATCCTTGTGGATGCAAATATGCTCGGTCGCGCACTCTTCTACGGTGCAGGCGCGGGTAAGCTTCCCACCGCAAGTGCCGTTGTTGCCGATATTATTGACGTTCTTTCCAATCGCGCAAACGAGCGGAAGCTTCCCGATTGGAGAGTTGCGCAGCCTGCGGAGATCGCGGACGCAGACGCCTATGCTTGCCGCCGTTGCTTCCTGATCGAGGGCTGCCCGAAGTGTGCCGAAAAGGCAAAGGCAGCGTTCGGTGTCGATCAGGTTGCGATGCTTGATTCGAAATTTGCGATCATTTCCAAGCCCACTACCAAAAAAGCGGCAGAGGCGATCCTCACCGCCGCAGGGCTTACTCCCGTCTGGTCTCTTCCCGTGTTGGATTGAGAGAGATAGATAGGGATAATCTACGGGGGAGGAAGGGGTGTTCTTAAGTGAGACAGGTCGCAAGCGACCGCGAATTTGCTTCGCAAAGTTCGCCCCCCTTCCTCCCCCGTTCCTCCACCATCCCCAAGACCTTACAAAAGGAAATGGGAAATTGAGGGGTCGTGCGTATCCTTAGGATAGATGAAAGGGAGGAGCTTCTTGAAAGAAGCTCCTCCCTCTTGCATAAAAATAGATTCACTCCCCGAACAATTCGGTCGAAAGGTAACGGTCGCCAACGTCGGGCAGGAGGGCAACGATAGTTTTGCCCGCCGAGGAAGGACGGTTGGCGATGACGGTAGCGGCGTGAAGTGCCGCACCCGAGGTGATTCCCGTGAGGAAGCCCTCGAGTCGGGCGAGATGACGCGCGGCGACGTAGGCATCCTGCTCGGCAACGGGGAAGATCTCGCTGTAAATTTCACGGTCAAGATTCTTGGGGATGAAATTTGCGCCGATACCCTGAAGTCCGTGAGGACCTGCCTGACCCTTGGAGAGCAGAGGAGATCCGGACGGCTCAACCGCTACGATGCGGCAATCGGGATTCTTGGATTTGAGATAGGCGCCCGTCCCCGAGATCGTACCGCCCGTGCCGACTCCGGCAACGAAGATATCGACCTGTCCGTCCGCGTCCGCCCAGATCTCGGGACCCGTTGTTTCCAGGTGCGCTTGCGGATTCGCGGGATTCTCAAACTGAGAGGGGATAAAGCTGTTTGGCGTTTGCTCTGCGATCGCGAGTGCTCGGTTGATCGCGCCCTGCATTCCCTCGGCTCCGGGGGTGAGTACGATCTGCGCACCGTA
The DNA here is from genome assembly GCA_045632205.1 of Eubacteriales bacterium. Taxonomy (GTDB): domain Bacteria; phylum Bacillota; class Clostridia; order Oscillospirales; family CAG-272; genus UMGS1865. The sequence goes on along the minus strand of JAZQWH010000026.1, from coordinate 3,917 downwards.
GGCGGCAAGCAGACGGCGGCGCTCCACGCTCATCGTTTCGGGCATCGTGAGGATGAGCTTATACCCACGTGATGCGCAGAGTGCGGCAAGACCGATTCCCGTGTTTCCGCTGGTTGGCTCGATGACGGTAGCGCCTGAGCGGAGCTTGCCCTCTGCCTCCGCGCGGTCGAGCATATAGAGTGCCACGCGGTCCTTTGCACTGCCTGCGGGATTGAAGCATTCGAGCTTGCACAGCACAGTCCCGTAGCTGCAGAATTTTTGGTTGTAACGCTCGGGGAAGAGAAGCGGCGTTCTGCCCACAAGCTGATCAATGCGGTTGTAAATCATAGATACGTACCTCGTTTCAAGCATATTTTAGCCAATCGACCGACGGGTTATGCGCGATAGAGTCGGCCCGTTTCCCGAAGGAAGGTGGCGGATGCGAGCATCCAATCGGTCTGCATCAGATCGAAGCCTCGGTCGGCGATCCACCCCCAGCTTCCCTCAACGTCTCCCTCCGCGGCGCGGTCGTCGTTGTGTCCTCCCGCAATTACGGAGCGGTAGTTATAGACGATGGAATTGCACCAGACAAGCTCGCCCCTTGCATGACATTCGTCGATGAATTCGCGGGACGCGACGTGTGCGGTATCGTCCGCAAACAGGACCTCAGAGCCGACAAATTTGATCTTGCGGGAACGGACTGCCTCCAATTCGCGCTCTTCCTTGATGATCGCCATATAGGGAATATCCGCGCAGAATTCCTCTACCACGTCGAGCAGCTCAGGCTTGGGAGGTGCCTTGACGAGGATCTGATCCTGCATTCCGTGCGCGCGAATGGCATCGGAGATCTCACGGGGATACGTCCAGAATTTATCTACGTTAATATAGCAACGTCCCTTGAAGCGCTCAAGCACCTCGTCGAAGGTGCAGATGCCGTATTGTGTCGGTACGCGATCGATGTTGATATAGCGGAGACGGCTGACAAACTCCCAGGGGAGGCGGCTGATGCGTTCGCTGAATCCGAGGTGCGCCGCTTCCATTCCGGGATGGAAGATGACGAGCTTGCCGTCCGAGGTTCGGTCAAGATCCACCTCGATCATGTCCGCACCCTCACGCAATGCGGTTTCATAGGACACAAGGGTATTGCAGGGAATATTTCCACCCCAAATGCCGCGGTGCGCAACCAGAAGCAGCTTTTTTCGTGCGGATTCGCGAAGATCAAAGGACATATTCGAGCCTCCTTTTTCGGTAGCAAAATGTTATTTTTATTATAGCATAACAAGTCGGAGAATGCAAGATGAGAAAATGAAAAAGGGAAATCCGATGGGATTTCCCTTTTTCATATGCATTCTCAACGAAATCAGTTCATTGCGTTGAGCTTCTTGGTAAACTGGCTCTTCTTGTGAGCGGCTGCGTTCTTATGGATGATTCCGTAAGCTGCTGCCTGGTCAACCTTCTTCACGGCTGCTTTGTAAGCTACCTGAGCGGCCTCCATGTCACCGGAAGCGAGAGCTGCATCATACTTCTTAATGCAAGTCTTCATAGCGGAACGGTACATTTTGTTCTGCAGGGTCTTGGTCTCGATAACCTTAACTCTCTTCTTAGCGGATTTAATGTTCGGCATGTGTTTTCACCTCCCTCTGAAATTTAAACGCCTTTATGCTTGAAAAACGGCGCCTGAGAGGGTGCGCACATATTTTCATCCATAGACCCGTATATTTTAGCATACTTCAAATCAAATTGCAAGAGGTTTTTGAAAAAAACTTTGAAAAAATGAAAAATATTTTTTGCGAAAGGATTTTTGCGAAAGAACTTGAAAACGGAATGCTTTTTCGATATAATAGGATCGTAAAAAAGCAGGAAGAGGGGAACGAAAATGATTTTAGAGCAGGGAAGACCTACGGATTGCACGGGCAGAGCGGAGCGGGAGATCCGCACCTACGATCTGCTTGACCGATTGGGGATCGCGTACGGACGGATCGACCACGAGGCGGCGGACACAATGGAGATTTGCCGTGAGATCGACGAATCGCTCGATGCGACCATATGCAAAAATCTCTTTCTTTGTAACCGACAGGGAACGGCGTTTTATCTGCTGATGATGCCGGGAGACAAGCCCTTCAAAACCAAGGAGCTTTCGGCACAGATCAATTCGGCGCGCCTTTCCTTTGCAAGCCCCGAAAAGATGGAGGAGTATCTCGACATTCGCCCGGGTGCGGTCAGCGTGATGGGACTTGCGAACGATCGCGAGAATAACGTGCAGCTTCTCATCGATGAGGACGTGCTGGCGGGAGCGTATTTCGGGTGTCATCCTTGCGTCAATACGTCCAGCCTGCGGATCTCGGTTACGGATCTGATTGAAAAATTTTTGCCCGCGGTCGGGCACGAGTTCCGTACGGTGCACCTGGTAGGAGGAGATCCCGCGTGAGCGTGCTTCATTCGATTCCTCCCGTCTGTGATGAAAAGAGCCGTATTCTGATTCTCGGCAGCTTTCCCTCCGTTCGCTCGCGCGAGGTCGGATTCTTCTACGGACATCCGCAAAATCGCTTTTGGCGTGTTCTTTCGGTGGTGTACGGGGCTTCCGTTCCCAAAACGGTGGAGGAAAAGATAGCGTTTTTGAGAGAGCGGAGAATCGCGCTTTGGGACGTTGTTGCATCGTGCGAGATCGAGGGATCCTCGGATGCATCGATCAAAAACGCCGTGCCGAACGAGATCGAAAGGCTGTTGGAGCTCGCCCCCATTGAGCGGATTTTTGTCAATGGAGGAGAGGCGGCAAGGCTCTACGAAAGACTTGTAAGACCGCGCGTTGGGAGAGAGGCGATCCGCTTGCCATCGACAAGTCCCGCCAATGCCGCTTGGAGCCTTGAGCGACTTGCGGAGGCGTGGCGCGTCCTTGCAGAGGAAGCCGAAAATTGACAGCGTATCGCAAAAAACACTTAGCACCCGTGCAAAAAGCACTTGACAATCGCGCACGGGTGTGGTAAAATAAACGGGTGGAAAGTCTGCTTTCCCGATATCGCAGAAAAATTTGCAGATCTAAAAACTTAATAAAAATGTTCACAGTATGCATCACGGAGAGTTATTTCGCCTTTGGCGAAGATACCCACACCCTGCGCTTGCCTTGCGAGCTTGTCGATCTTCGGGTGGGGAATGCGAAGTGGATTCGACGAACAGAGTTCGCCGAGCCGCATCTCAGAAGCTCCGTAAATATGATGCACGCTGTTGCATCATATTTACGGAGGGTTATCGAAGCGGTCATAACGAGGCGGTCTTGAAAACCGTTTGATAGCAATGTCACGTGGGTTCGAATCCCACACCCTCCGCCAAAAAGCACTGCTCGCCTGTAGGCGAGCAGTGCTTTTTTGAGGTGTGGAGAAGAGAACCCACGCGCGGACGCGCGCGGCGAATTGCGAAGCAACTTCGCTACGAGCACACGGAAGTGTGCGAAGTTTGGTTCAGAATCCCACACCCTCCGCCATAAAGCCCCGATTTTTTGGGGGCTTTTTAGTCAAAAAAATGTGTTTTTCGGTCGCAAAATATTTAGTTGAAAAAATGAAGCACCGTTCTGATTTAATTCAGAACGGTGCTTCATTACCTACTTGACAAATTCGGCGATAAGTGTTATAATAACAATGCAGAGTCGCATTCGTCAGGCGTTTCGGACGTAGGCTGTGGGGGAATTTATTTCAGCATATTCAGCAGTCGAACCTCTCTGCTGTTAGGGAGAACGTGGAGTATTAGCAATGGCTTCTTTGAAGCAAATTGCGCCACGGTAACCTAACGTCTCAATAGAGTCCTCATTGGCACTTCGGTGTTTACGCCGGCATGTAAAGTCCGTCGGGTGAGGGCTCTTTTAATTTTATCTTATGTCTATTCTTTCTGCTTTTTTGAGGTGGATCATCCTGTATCATTGTGTTTGGATGCCGTCCAAAAAATTA
>JAZQWH010000025.1:0-17388 GCA_045632205.1 Eubacteriales bacterium | reverse complement strand
CGTTTCCGCCGCACGGATGACGCCTCGCACCAAGGGCATCATCGAGCGTTCGCTGATCGCAGCACAAAAAAGCGGACAAGCCGTGATCGGCACCGAGCATCTCCTTGCGGCTCTTCTCGAGGAGCAGGATTGCGTTGCCGTCCGGATCCTTGAAAACCTCGGAATTCCGACAGGTGACCTCCGCTCCGATCTGAATACCTATCTCGGCAACACCCCCACCGCTCACGCAGGTGCAACGCGCGCCTCCGCACCGAATGCTGAAAAATCCACGCTTGATACCGCCCCCACCCTCAAGAGCTACGGCAGAGATCTGACGGCTCTGGCGCGTGCGGGCAAGATCGATCCCATTATCGGACGCGATACCGAAACCGAGCGTGTGATCCAGATCCTTTCCCGAAGAACCAAGAACAATCCCTGCCTCATCGGCGAGCCTGGTGTCGGCAAAACTGCCGTGGTTGAGGGACTCGCGCAACGCATCGTTGCAGGCAACATCCCCGAAAATCTGCGCGGAAAGACCATCGTCACGCTTGATATCGCCTCGATGATCGCGGGTGCAAAATACCGCGGCGAATTTGAGGAGCGCTTTAAAAACGTGATGCAGGAGGTGCAAAAGAACCCCGATCTCATCATTTTCATCGATGAGATCCACACCATTGTCGGTGCGGGTGCCGCAGAGGGCGCGGTCGATGCGGCAAACATTATCAAGCCTGCGCTCGCACGCGGTGAGATGCAGGTCATCGGCGCCACCACCATCAGCGAATACCGCCGTCACATCGAAAAGGATGCCGCACTGGAGCGTCGCTTCCAATCGGTCACGGTTGGCGAGCCAAGCCGCGAGGACGCGATCCGCATTCTCTACGGTCTGCGTGAAAAATACGAGACGCACCACGCGCTCAAGATCTCCGATGAGGCGATCGAGGCGGCGGTCACGCTCTCTGTCCGTTATATTCCAGACCGTTACCTCCCCGATAAGGCGATCGATCTGATCGACGAGGCGGCCTCCCGTCGGCGCATCTCCGCGCACACCTCCCCCGATGATCTCAAGGCAGACGAGGCGGCGCTTGCCGATCTTGCCCACCGCAAGGAGGAGGCGATCGCAAAGCAGGATTTCGAATCCGCCGCCCGTTTGCGCGACGAGGAAAAAACACTCAAGGAGGCGTTTGACGCAAAAAAGGAGGCGTGGCAGAAGGAACAGAGTGACAAGCAGCTGACCGTTACCGAATCGGATATTGCCGACGTGGTCACGCAATGGACGGGCATTCCCGTCTCGCGCCTGCTGGAGGAGGAAAGCGACAAGCTTTTGCGTTTGGACGAAACGCTTCGCGCACGCGTGATCGGTCAGGACGAGGCGGTTTCCGCCGTTGCACGCGCGATCCGTCGCGGCCGTATGGGACTGAAGGACCCCCGACGCCCCGTTGGCTCGTTTATCTTTATGGGCCCCACGGGTATCGGTAAGACCGAGCTTGCAAAGGCACTTGCCGACGTGATGTTCGGAGACGTCTCCGCGATGATCCGTCTCGATATGTCCGAATATATGGAAAAGCACAGCGTTTCCAAGCTCATCGGCTCCCCTCCCGGCTACGTCGGCTTTGACGAGGGCGGACAGCTAACCGAAAAGATCCGCCGAAAGCCCTACTCCGTCGTTCTCTTTGACGAGATCGAAAAGGCACACCCCGACGTATTCAACATTCTCCTGCAGGTGCTTGAGGACGGAATCCTGACCGATTCGCAGGGCAGACGCGTCGATTTCCGCAACACGGTCATCATTCTCACCTCCAACGTAGGAGCAAGCGAGCTTTCCGCAACCAAGTCGCTTGGCTTTACCGCAGAGGCGACACGCGACGACGACGATGCCAAGCGCGCCCGTATGATGTCTGCGCTCAAGGGCACTTTCCGCCCCGAATTTCTCAACCGTATCGACGATATCATCGTCTTCAACAGTCTGGACGCGCCCTCCATTGAGCGCATTGCATCTCTGATGCTCTCCGACGTTGAGGCTCGCATCCGCACGCTCGGAATCGGCATCACCTTCGATCCCTCCATCCCCGCTCTGCTCGCGCGAGAGGGCTTTGACGCCGCTTACGGGGCACGTCCGCTCCGCCGCGCCGTTGTCCGCCTCATCGAGGATGCCTTTTCAACCGAAATGCTGGAGGGACGGATCAAGTCGGGAGATACCGTCACAGCCACCGTCCGCGAGGACAAGATCGTTTTTGAAAAGGGATAAGATCTGCCCCCACCCCCGCCCGGCATCCTTCCCCCAAAAAAATCCAACCTGTCTGCACCTCTCTATCGGGGGTGCAGGCTTTTTTCAATTCCAAGCACCTGACCTGCTTTGAACGCAAAATATGTCTCTTTTTTAGCAAATTATGCCTTGAAAAAAGCAATTTCCTGTGCTACAATAAAAGTGAAATCAAAACATTTGGAGGTTGATGAAAGATGTTTAACAAGCTTGGTTTTCAGATGTACACCGTACGCGACTATATGAGCGATCCCGATATTGCAGACGTTGCACTTGCAAAGCTTGCAAAAATGGGCTACTCCGAGATCCACACGGCACACACGCCCGGCACGATCGATGATGAGACACTTGGCGCGCTCTGCAAAAAGAACGGAATTCAGATCATCGGCTCGCACTACGATTGGAATAAGATCGTGGGAGATCCCGAGGCGGTTATGGCAACGCACAACGCCTGGGGCACCAAGAACGTCGGTATCGGCGGTATGGGCAAGGAGCCCCGTCAGAGCCTTGAGAATCTGAAGGAATTCATCGATCAGTTCAACAAGACCGCTGAGATCTACGCCAAGGAAGGCTTCCGCCTCACCTACCACCACCACAACTATGAGTTTGCACGCATCGACGGCTTCAAGACCATTATGGATCTGCTCGTGGAAAACTTCGATCCCAAGAACATCTCCTTTGTCCTTGACACCTGCTGGATCGCCGCAGGCGGCGCAGACGTCGGCACCTGGATCGAAAAGCTTGCAGGCAGAGTGGACATCCTCCATCTCAAGGATATGTACCTCAAGCCCGAGGACAAAAAATTCTATCCCGCGATCACCGAGGTCGGACGCGGAAACGTCTCCTTCCCTGCTGCAATTGCCGCTGCTAAGAAGATTGGCGTGAAGAACTACATCGTTGAGCAGGATCACCATTTCTCTCCCGATGCAATCGCATCCCTTGCCATCAGTGCAGAATACCTCAAGCCGCTGATGGATTGATAAAAAGTAGGAGGATCACGTTATGTTTAACAAAATCGGCTTTCAGCAGTACACCGTACGCGATTATATGATCGATCCCGAGGTTGCGGACCTCGCGTTTGCAAGGCTTGCAAAGCTGGGCTATTCCGAGCTTCACACCGCGCACGTCTCCAAGGCGTTTGACGAAAAGACACTGGGTGAGCTTTGCAAAAAGAACGGAATTCAGATCATCGGCTCGCACTACAATTGGGATAAGCTCCAAAACGACCCCGAAAAGGTGATGGAGATCCACGAGGCTTGGGGCACCAAGAACATCGGTGTCGGTATGATGCCTACGGATGCAAGAAACGATCTCGGAAAGCTCCGTGAGTTCATCGACCGCTTCAACAAGGTTGCAGAGCAGTACGCAAAATACGGCTACCGCCTCGGCTACCACAACCACTACTTCGAGTTCATCCGCGTGGACGGCAAGAAGCATATGATGGATCTGCTCGTTGAAAACCTTGATCCCAAGAACACCTCCTTTATTCTCGATACGGCTTGGCTCGTAGCGGGAAGCGCCGACGTTGAGGAATGGATCTACAAGCTTGAGGGACGCATCGATATTCTTCACCTCAAGGATCTCTTCCACCTTGCCGACGGCAGAAGACTCTACCCCAAGTCAACCGAGCTTGGAAACGGTATGGTCAACCTCGACAAGGCGATCAAGGCGGCAAAGGCAACGGGCGTCAAGCACTACATCGTCGAGCAGGACGAGTTCTACTCTCCCAACGCAGTAGAATCGCTCAAGATCTCCGCAGATTTCCTCAAGCCCTATATGGACTGAAATCATCCGCAATAAAAAAAGAATAAGGGGTGCTTCTTGTAAGAAGCACCCCTTATTCTCACGCATAAATGCAAATTGATTCCTCAATCGCAGTTTTCCCAGTTGTGGTAGACGTCCATAACGTCATCGTCATCCTCAAGCTTCTCGATGAGGAGGTTCATAAACTTAATGTCATCCTCGTTATCCAGAGTGACGGAGGTGGAAGCCTGCTTGGTCTTCTCTGCCGAGAGGATCTCGTATCCTGCCGCCTTGATGGCATCCTGAATATCGTAAACGTCATCGGGCTCGGTGGTTACGATGAATACCTCACCGTCTGCCTTGAAATCCGATGCGCCTGCCTCAAGCGCGGTCTCCATCAGTGCGTCCTCATCGACGTCGCCATCCTCGTTGTTGATGACGATCTCGCCGATATCGGAAAAGAGATAGCCGACGCAGCCCGTCTGTCCCATATTTCCGTGGTACTTGGAGAAGTACGCGCGGACGTTTCCGGCAGTACGGTTGCGGTTATCGGTGGTTGCGGTAACAAGAACGGCAATTCCCGCAGGGCCGTAGCCCTCGTAGGAGACCTCCTCAAAGGTCTCGGAGGAGGCACCAAGTGCCTTCTTGATGCAACGCTCGATATTATCGTTGGGTACGTTGTTTGCCTTTGCCTTCTGGATCAGATCACGAAGCTTGGAGTTGGAGGTGGGGTCTCCGCCGCCTGCCTTGACGGCAATGGTGATCTCCTTGCCGATCTTCGTAAAGATCTTACCTCTTGCGGCATCGGTCTTTTCCTTTTTGTGCTTAATATTCGCCCATTTGCTATGTCCGGACATGGTTTTCTATTTCCTTTCAAAATGTAATCAGATTTTTTCGGTCTTCTTGAGACAGATGAGATCGAAGGCATTTCCAAGCACGGTCTTGGCAGCCTCGGTCATACGGATACGCGAAGCGCGTACCGATTCGTCCTCCGCCGTGAGGATAGGACAGTTATGATAGAAGCGGTTGAACGCCGTTGCCACGTCAAGAATGAAGCGCGTGATGTGGCTGGGCTCGTAATCCGCGATCGCAGAGCAAACTCTCTCGCCGAAGCGGCAAAGCGTTTTGAGGAGCGCCGCCTCCTCCTCGGTGGTAACGGTGATGGGCGCGTCCGCAGGCGCACCTGCACGCGAGAGCACCGAGCAAGCGCGCGCGTAGGTATACTGCACGTAGGGACCCGTATTGCCGTCGAAGCTGAGCGCCTCCTCCATAACGAAGTTGATATCCTTCATACGGTTGTTGGTGAGATAGTAGAAGACGATTGCGCCAACGCCGACCGCCTCTGCAACCTCTGCCTTGTTCTCAAGGTTGGGGGTCTTTTCATCAATGATGCCCGAAACCTTCTCCACCGCGAGACGGAAGAGATCCTTGAGCAGAACCACGTTGCCCGTTCGGGTTGCAAGCTTCTCGCCGTTGAGCGAAACCGTGCCGTAAGGAACGTGTACAAGCTCATCATACCACGGATACCCCATCAGCTCCACGACCTTGAACCACTGCGCAAAGTGCAGGCACTGCTGCGCGCTGGTGACGTAGATCGCCTTGTCGAAGTGGTAGTTCTCCTTGCGGTAGACCGCCGCCGCGATGTCACGCGTAGGATAGAGCGTGGAGCCGTCGCGCTTGAGGATCAGGCAAGGAGGCATATTATATTCCGAAAGATCTACGATGGACGCGCCGTCATCGATCTTGAGGAGACCTGCCGCACGAAGCTTTTCCACCTCTGCGGGCATTTTATCGGTATAAAAGCTTTCGCCGTTGTAGGAATCGAACTCGATTCCGAGCTGCTTGTAGGTTTTTTCGTATTCCGCCAAGCTGATGGAAACGAACCACTTCCAAAGCTCGATGTTCTCCTCGTCGCCCATCTCAAGCTTGTGGAACTCGGCACGCGACTCATCCGCCAGAGCGGTGTCTGCGGGAATGCCGTTTGCTTCATCGCCCTTGATGGCGTTATTGATACGGACGTAAAGCTCGACGAGCTTATCGATTCCGCCCTCCTCAACTGCCTCGCGGCTTCCCCACTTGCGGTAGGCAACGATCAGCTTACCGAACTGCGTGCCCCAGTCGCCAAGATAGTTGATGCCAAAGCAATCGTAGCCCGCAAACTCGTGCAGGCGGCGCAGGGAGGGACCGATGACCGTGGTGCCGAGATGTCCGATGTGGAAGGGCTTTGCAACGTTGGGAGAGGAATAATCCATGACGACCTTCTTGCCCTCGCCAAAGGTCTGCGCGCCGTAGCGATCCTTCTTTTCCAGGATCTCGGGCAGGACAGTGCCTGCAAGATAGGCGGGAGAAATCGTGAGATTGAGGTATCCGCTGACCGACTCGACCTTTGAAATGCACTCGCACTGCACGCACTCTGCCAGAGCCGCGGCGATCTGCACGGGCGCGCGACGGAGCGTACGGCTGAGCTTGAAGCAGGGGAACGCGAGGTCACCCATATCGGGTGTGGGGGGATATTCGAGCATATTGACGATCTCCTCCACGGTCATCTCTGCCGCGGGATTGATCTGCTTGACGCCGCCGAGGATCTTCTCGGCGATCATTTTTTTCATCGTTTGCATAGTATTTCCTCGTTTGTTAAAAAATACGGTGTTAGAAAGACAATATGAATATTATACTACAAAATCGGTGCTTTCGCAAGTGTCGATTTTACTTATTTTACGGTCAGGGGGGCGGTTTGCGCTTGGATAAATTGCAACAATTGCGCACGGTTGAGCAAAAGCTGCGCGCCCTTCGTTCCCGAAGAAACCGTAATGCGTTCGTGCGCGAGCGCACTCTCGTCAACCCAGATCGGGAATTTTTTCTTCATTCCGATCGGTGAGCAGCCGCCGCGGATATAGCCTGTAAGCGCCAGAAGGTCCTTGACCGCGACCATCTCGATCCGTTTATTTCCCGTCAGTGCGGCAACGCGGCGAAGATCAAGCTCCTCCGCGCAGGGAATGCAAAACACAACGGGTCCCGTCTTGTCCCCTCTCGCCACCAGCGTTTTGAACACCTGTGCCTCGGGAAAGCCGATCTGATGCGCGATATGCACGCCCGAAAGATCGTTCTCGTCCACCTCGTATTCGAGCGATTCGAACGGGATCCTTGCCGCGGAAAGCATCCGCATCGCGTTTGTCTTGATCATCCTCTCACCTCCCGATATTCCGCGATCATTTCTCTCGCGACCGCACGCTGTGTATCTGTAACGTCAATGCCGCCGAGGATGCGCGCGATCTCCTCGATGCGAGCTGCATCGTCCAATCGCTCCACGGAGGTCTCCGCACGTCCGTCACGCTCGCTCTTTTGGATGCGGTAATGCGTATCCGCAAGAGAGGCGATCTGCGCCGAGTGCGTCACGCAAAGCACCTGCGCGTGCTTGGAGGTTCCGAGCAGCTTCATACCGACCTTGCGTGCCGTTTTGCCCGAAACGCCCGTATCCACCTCGTCGAAAATGACGGTGGATGCGCCGTCTCGATCGTTGAGGACCGAGCGAAGCGCGAGCATAATACGCGAAAGCTCACCGCCCGACGCGATCTTGATCATCGGCATCAGCGGTTCTCCGGGGTTGGTGGCGATCATAAATTCGATCTCATCCGCTCCGTGCTCCGCAGGCTCGCAGGGCTCGATCGAAATCGAGAAGCGCACCTTTGGCATATCGAGAAACGTCAGCGCCTCGGTAACCTCGCGCGTGACCTCCTCTGCCGCCGCACGCCTTTCCGCCGTCAAGCGCGCCGCCAGCTCCTGCACCCTTCCGAATGCCGCACGCGCCTCCTTCTCAAGGCTTGCGCGCCGCTCGTCGGAAAGCTCTAAGCGATCAAGCTCTGCCGCCGCACGCTCGCGGAAGGCAAGGATCTCGCCCACTGTTGCGCCGTATTTGCGCTTGAGCTTGGAAATTCCGTCCAATCTCTCCTCAATGCGGTCGATTCGCACAACGGGATCCTCCCCGTCCTCGTCCGCATATCCCTGCACAAGCTCCGCAATATCCTCCACCTCCGAGGATACGGCATACAGTCGCTCGCAAAGCGCGTCCACGCCGTCAAGAAGTCCCTCAAGAGAACGGAGTGCCGCGGCACTTCGCGCGAGAAGATCTGCCGCCGCGCCGCGTTCGCCGCCGCGCAGGGCACGGTAAACGAGCCGCACCTGCTTGTTGATACGCTCGTAATTGAGGAGTCTGTCGCGCTCTGCCGTGAGCGCTTCCTCTTCCCCGTCGCGCAATTTGAGCGCGTCGATATCCGCCATCTGAAAGCGGAGCATCTCTGCGCGGCGAAGCTTTTCGGCATCGTCGCCCGAGACCGACTCCAACTCCCGATTCAATGCACGCCACGCCGCATAAGCCCTTGCGTATTCCGCCCCGATCGCATCGGGACGTGCGTAGGCATCCAAAAGCGCTCTGTGCGTGCTTTTTTGCAATAATTTCTGATTATCCGACTGTCCGTGAATGCTGATGAGCATTCGCGCGATCTCGCGTTGGAGGGACTGCGTGATGACCTGACCGTTGAGGCGTGTCTGCGCTCTTCCGTCCACCGAAAGGGTGCGTTGGAGCATCAGGGTGCCGTCCTCACATTCAAATCCCATTTCCTCAAGCGCATCGGTCACGCTCGGGGAAAGCTCCTCGAACACCGCGCTCACCAATGCCCGTGTCTCTCCCGTTCGGATGATCTCACGCGGAACGCGGTTTCCAAGCAGGAGATTGATGCTGTCGATGATCATGGATTTTCCCGCTCCCGTTTCACCCGTGAGCGCGGAAAAGCCTCTGTCAAGGTCGAGATCGGCACGTCGGATGACCGCAATATTTTCGATATGTAGCGATCTGAGCATAGTTGATCAGACGTCCTTGAGCAATTCGTGAATGCGGTAAGCGATCTCACTTGCCGCCTCCTCGTCACGCACGATGACAAGGATGGTATCGTCGCCCGCGATCGAGCCGAGGATCTGATGCATCTGCATCCTGTCGATTCCGACGGCAACCGCCTGCGCCATACCGGGATAGGTCTTGAGGACAACGTTATTGGAGGCGTGATCGACCGAAATGATGGATTCGATCAGCGCGGTGCTGAACTTGACACCGTTTTCGGGCTGCTTTGGCAGAACGTAGCGATACGAGCCCTTCCCCGTCGTCATTTTCAGGATCTTGAGCTCGCGGATATCACGCGAGACCGTTGCCTGCGTAACGTCAAAGCCATGCTCGCGGAGACGGTCGATCAATTCGTCCTGCGTATTGATCTCATATCGGGTGATCAGCTCCAGCATTTTCTCATGTCTGTTCTTTTTCATAATTTCGTACCTTCCTTTTCGGTCATGCGTAAGAATTGCCCATTTTTTGGCGCAGCTTACTGTAAAACGCGCTGGGCTTGAGTCGGACGAGATTGGTGACAAGCTTTGCCTTGGTGACACGCACCAGCTGGTTGCGGTAGATCTCAAAATTCATCCGTCCGTCAACCGTAAGATAGAGCATCTTCTCGCGCACGCAGGTATTACGCACCTCAAGCACCGAATTCTCCGAGAAGATGAGGGGACGCGCCGTGAGCGAATGGGGACAGATGGGAGTCACGCATACGCAAGGAACGCTCGGCTCGACGATCGGGCCGCCTGCAGACATCGAGTATGCCGTCGATCCCGTTGGCGTGGCAATAATGAGTCCGTCCGCGCGGTAGGTGGTCACGGGCTTCCCGTTTTCAAACAGCTCCAGATCGATCATACGCGAAACGGCACCGTTGGAGATGACCGCATCGTTGAGCGCGTATCCGAAGGATTTGAGATCCCCGCCCGAGTAAAGCTCCACGCGAAGCATCGAGCGCGGCTCCAGATAATACTCATCGGTAAAAAGCTTGGAAAGCAGATCAAGCTCGGAAAGCTCAAGCTCTGCCATATACCCAAGTCTGCCGAGATTGATGCCGAGAATGGGAGTTCCCCTATGTACTGCGCGCCGCGATGCCTCCAGAATACTTCCGTCGCCACCCAGCACGATGAGAATATCCGCCTCCGCATAAACCGCATCGATCGGCAAATATCGGAATTCCTCGCGGTCCCGATTCATTTTTACGATCTTATCTCGGTTAAACGCGGCTATGAGGACCTCGCAATCCTCCCTTAAAAGGCGCTCCGCAACCGTGATTGCCGCCGCCGCCTTTTCCGCGATATTAAAGTTTGTGATCAAGGCGATCCTTTTCATTTCGATCTGTCTCCTTCTCTCTTCAGCCGCCCACTGCGCGGCGAATATCTGCAAATCCGATCGGGGGAATCTCCCGTTCGGTCTTTTTCAGTCGTATTAAAAATTCACGGTTTCCGTCGCCGCCCTTGATGGGAGACGGAATGATCCCGATGGGCACAAGCCCACTCTGCACGGCACTCTCCGCCACGCGCTCGATCGCAAATCGGTGCGCCGCCGCATCCTTGACGATCCCGCCCTTCCCCAGCATCGCGCGTCCGACCTCAAACTGCGGCTTGACCAGGCAGATCGCCTCGCCCTCGGGGACGAGCAGCTCAAAAAATCGCGGAATGATATAGGTTGCGGAAATAAAGGATACGTCCATCACGATCAAATCCACTCTGCCGCCAACGGCATCCGCTGTCAGCTCGCGCGCGTTAAAATGCTCGATCGATCGCACCCGCTCGTCCTCGCAAAGCTTTTTTGCAAGCTGACCCACGCCCGCATCGATCGCCGTGACGTGCTTCGCACCTCTTTGAAGCAAGCAATCGGTAAAGCCGCCCGTAGAGGCACCGACGTCGATTGCCGAAAGCCCCGTCACGTCGATCCCAAAGGCATCGAGCGCGCCTTCCAGCTTGTAGCCGCCGCGACCGACGTATTTTTGCGTATCGTTGACCGCAACGGTATGCGCGCACGTCTCATCGATCTCCTCCGAGGGCTTGCGCAAGATCCGTCCGTCCACAGTTACGTCGCCCGATTCGATCAGCGCCTTTGCACGCTGTCTGCTCACCACATAGCCCTGCGCGGTCAAATAACTGTCTGCTCTCATAAAAAAATCTTAATAGATCCCGAAAGCGGGGATCAGGGAGAGAAGCAACGCAACGCCAACACCCGTTACAAGCCCGAAAAAGACCTGCATAGGCGTATGCCCCACCAGCTCCTTGAAGAGCTTGAAGGGATTTTCCTCGGGAGCAGCCTCCCCATCCTGCTTCTTCTCCTTCTTTTTGAGTGTCTCCACGATTCGGTTGAGTGCCTCGGAATGCTTGCCTGTCTCGCGGCGCACGCCCATTGCATCGTTCATCACGATAATGGCGAGCAGCATCGCGATCGCAAACGCCACCGATCCAAGCCCCTCTGTCAGCGCAACCGACGTGGCAAGCGCCATCACCGCCGCCGTGTGCGACGAGGGCATACCGCCGTTGCCGAAGAGCATTGCGCGCACACTGAACTCACGCTCACGAAAGATTCCCGTGAACACCTTCAGGATCTGCGCGGTCAACCATCCCGCAATAACAGAAATCAACCAGAAATTATCAAGAATATCCTTCAAAAAATCCATACAGACTCCTAATGTTTATTTTTTTCGATCCTTGAGCCACTCGGCAAGCGTGCAAAGGATCTCGGAATCGTCAAATTCTCCGATTGCGGCAATCGCCTCATCGGTCAGCTTGTCCGCATAATACTGTGCCTCATCAACCGAATAGAAGGACAGGAACGTCGTCTTCTCGCGCTCCTCATCCATTCCCGTTGCCTTACCAAGCACAGCGACGTCTCCCGTTCGGTCCAGAATATCGTCGACGATCTGGAATGCCAAGCCGATATTTTCCGCATAGGTCACGACTGCCTCCATACGCGGATCCTCAAAGCGGACACCTGCCGCCAAGGCGCCAAGCACGCAAGCGGCACTGATGAGTGCGCCCGTCTTGAGCGAATGGAGCTTGAGCAGAGCTTCGAGCGTCATCTCGCGTCCCTCTCCCTCCAGATCCATCACCTGACCGCCAATCATCCCGTAGCGTCCCGCGCATCCCGCAAGATACGCCACCGCGCGCGCGGAATTCTCCGCACCCGCCGCCGTGTTGGAAGCCGCAAGCTCAAACGCGCCCGTCAGAAGCGAATCTCCCGCCAAAAGCGCGATCGCCTCTCCGAACACCTTGTGGTTGGTGGGCTTGCCGCGGCGGAGATCGTCATCGTCCATACAGGGCAGATCGTCGTGAATGAGCGAATAGGTATGGATCATTTCCACCGCGCAGGCAAAGGGTAATGCCGCCGCCTCGTCCCCGCCGAACATCTTGCAAAACTCCAGCGTGAGCATCGGACGGATGCGCTTGCCGCCCGCGAAAAGGCTGTATCTCTCGGAATCGAGCAGAACGCGCAGATCGGCATCCTCCTCGTAAACACGCTGCATCGCCGCTTCGACGACCGTTGCGTTACGGTGCATCAAAAGCTCCAAAGCCTCTCCCGTCATGCCTCTTCTCCTCCTTCAAAGTCGGTCAGGGCAACCGAGCCGTCCGCCTGCAGGCTGAGCATTCTGATCCTCTGCTCCGCAGATTCCAATCGGTCGGAGCAGGCGCGCACCAACGCGATCCCCTCCTCGTAAAGTGCCAAAGACGCGTCGAGCGTTTCGTTTCCGTTTTCAAGCAAGCGAAGCACCTCTTCCAGTCGCTCCATTGCCGCCTCAAAGGTCAATTCCTTTTTTGCCATATCAGTGATCCCTTCCGTCCGTTGCCGCAGCGGTGATCACACCGTCGGCAAACCGAATCTGTAATTCATCTCCGCACGCGACCGAATCGGCTCGCGTGATCAGCTCCCCTCCTCTGCTCACCGCGGCGTATCCGCGCGCAAGCACGGAGAGGGGATTGAGTGCCTCCAAACGGGCACATTGCCGCGCGAGGCGCTCACGCGCCCCCGTCTGCTGCTGCGCGACGTCGCGCTCAAGCGCTTCCTCCGCACGCAAGAGCCGCATCCTTGCCTGCTCCGTCATTTGCTCGGGATGGCGGAACACGCGCGATTGCGCCAGAGAGTCAAGCACGCGCCGCTCGCTCTTGGTTTTTTTGAGTGCCGCCGTTTGCAAGCGCTCCCGACTTTCCGCAAGCCATCCTCGGATCGCATCACCGTCGGGAAAGGCAAGCTCTGCCGCCGCGGAGGGTGTCGCCGCACGCAGGTCGGCAACGAAATCGCAAATGGTAAAGTCGCTCTCGTGCCCGACCGCCGAGATCACGGGGATCGAGCAATCCGCGATCGCACGCGCAAGTCCTTCGTCGTTGAATGCCCAAAGATCCTCCGCCGAGCCACCGCCGCGACCGATGATAATGACGTCGACCAGATGCGTCATATCGAAAAATTGAATGCCAAGCGTCAGCTCTGCCGCCGCTTCTCCTCCCTGCACCAACGCGGGATAAAGCAGGATCTCCGCCGCGGGAAAACGCCTGCCCGAGATGCGGATCATATCCCTGATCGCCGCACCCGTAGGAGACGTGATGATCCCAACGCGCGAGGGGATCTGCGGAATGGGCTTTTTGCGTTCGGCATCAAAAAGTCCCTCCGCCGCAAGCTTCCGCTTGAGCTGCTCGAACTGCAGCGCGAGCGTACCGACCCCATCGGGCTGAAGCTCGTCCGCATAGAGCTGATACTGCCCCGAGGGACCGTAGAGCGAGACGTGACCGTGCACGATGACGCGCATTCCGTCGGCAAGTCGGATCCGCAGTCTGCTCGCATAGCTGCAAAACATCACCGCCTTGATCTGTCCCGATTCGTCCTTGAGGGTAAAATAGATATGTCCCGAGCGCGCGAGCGTGAGATTGGAGATCTCACCGCGAACGAAAAGGTCGGAAAGAACTCGGTCACCGTCCAAAAGCATTTTCAGATAATCGTTGAGCTGACTGACCGACAACGGTCCCTTTTCTCTGTTCATTGCGCGCTCCTTTCCTTCGTTTTCAGTTTCTTCTGATCCGATCTGCCGTCAGAAGTGCCACGCCCGCCGCATTGTCTGCGGAGTAAGCCGGCTCGGCAAAATAGGTGTCCCGCCGACGCGACAGAACCGATTGCAAATATCGGTTGCTCATCACACCTCCCGCGTAGACGATGGGCATCCGCCCACACGCCTCGTCAAGCTGTGCGGTCATCTTCTGTAAAGTTTTTGCCACGGATGCCAGAACGTATGCACTCACGGCACGGGGATCGTTGCAATCGCGGTAATATTTTTCCGCAAGATTCTGCAAGCCCGAAAGATTGCACCGCATTCCGCGCACACAGGTTTTGACCTGCGGCAATTCTCCCGTCCACTGCGCGGCAAGTGCTTCCATTTCCCTTCCGCACGGGAAGGAAAGCCCCATCATCACACCCGTGCGGTCGATCAGCTGACCGACGTTGAGATCCTCCGTCTCCCCGACAAGCTCGACCGAAAAGCCGTCTGCCCTCGGCGCTACGCGCAGGATCTCGGTGGTTCCTCCCGATACGTGGAATGCCGCAAAGGGAGATGCGAGAAGCACGTCCTCCGCCCCCGATGAATAGACCGCCGCACGGACGTGTCCGTCCTGATGTGAGCAGGAATAGAGCGGCGCGCCGCAGGCAGCGGCAAAGGCATTTGCAGCCGCTACGCCCGACAAAAAGCAAGGCATATAGGAATCCTGTGCCTGCCTCGGTGTTGCGGAAACACCGACGGCGACCACCCTGCCCCCCTCCAGATACGGGCGAAGCTCCTCGGTAAGCGAGGGAAGATTCTTGACGTGCGCAAAGACCGCATCGCTCTGACGCAGACCGCACGCACCCTCCGATACCGGCAAGGGGCGCTTGAGATTGGCAACCATCTCCCCCTCCCTCGTACAGATCGCCACGGAGGTGGTATAGTTGCTCGTATCAAACCCGACAACGAGCTCCGTCATCATTTTTTTGCAGCCTCGATCTCGTCCTTCGCACCGTTGAGCACGCCGTTGACGAACGCGCGCATCTTGCCGTCGTCAAACTTCTTCACCAGCTCGATCGCCTCGTTGAGCGAAACCGCCGCGGGAATGTCCTCCATATAGAGCATCTCGTAGATGCACAAACGGATCGCGGAGCGAGATACGGGCGTAATGCGCTCGACCTTCCAGCCCTTGGAATGACGCGTCAGGATCTCGTCGATCTCCGAGAGATGCTCGCGCACTCCGAAATAGACCGTGCGGACGTACGCATTCTCCGCAACCTCGCGGTTGTCGGTGGAAAGCGCATAGATGTCCTCTGCGGCACTCTCACCGCGGAATTCGGTCTCAAACAACAGGCGGAACGCCTCTTCTCTTGCTTCTTTTCTTGTCATAGATGCCATAAAAGTCCCAAAAACCTTTCTTGCCCTCGGCAAATGCATAATCTTTTTCGTTTTTGCGCCCACTTGTCGAGGGCACAATATTCCATACTATATAATTATACCGCGAACGCCCTCCAAAGTCAACACCATTGATGAATATTTTCACATTTTTATGCATTTTTTCACATTCCTTGCAAAAAAGAGGGTTCTTTTTGCCTTTGTTTGTAAATTTTTTGATTTTTCTAAAATAATCCTTGAAAAAGCGCGCATAATGTGGTACATTTATATGTATCCTATTCTAAACAGAAAGGCATTTTTATGAACAAGCTTCGCATTCTGAAAAATTGGCTGACCGACGGCTGTATCTATTATACGGTGATCTCCGCCGTCTTTCTCATCATTTCTCTCCTTATGGGCAACGATGCCTCCAAAACCGTCCTGCGCGAATCCTCCTTCCTGCTGATGCTCCCCTGCGGTCTTGTCATCTCGATGGGTACGCAGATCGCACGCACGGAAACGGTCGCTCGCTGGGCACGCATCCTCTGCCATTATCTCTTCACCGTGCTTGCGCTTTTCCTTTTCATCTGGCTCCCCTCCGATTCGATCGCAACTCCGATGGCGGGATTTTTGATGCTCGTGATGCTCACCGCGATCTATTGGGTGGCGTACGCGATCCGAGCATTCATTCTCAGCCGCAAAAGCAAGCGCAAATAAAAAAGCAGCCGCGCCTTTCTGCCTGAATACGCAAACAAGAAAGGACACGGCTATGAAACGATCGTTTCGTATTTTCACCGTTCTGTTAACGGCTATGACGGTCTGTCTCCTTGGAGGCAGCACCGTCTTTTCTTTTTCGGACGAGGAATATCTGCTTGCAAGCACCCCCGATGCGGGACTTGACTACCAGAATGCCCTCGTCTTTCTCGGAGAATCCACGACCTCGCACCTGCGCGCACGCGGCGCACTGACCGACGGCACGAATACAAAGCAGGTGCTTTCCGGCAAGGGCGGCACGCTTCTGCTCTCCAAAAAGCTCCCCTCCCTCTTGCTCGACGATCCCCTCGCGGACACACCCGTCACGCTCACGGAATCGCTTCGGTCACGCACGCCCGCCTATCTCGTGCTTTCCTTCGGGCTCAACGGGATCACGGGATTTGCGAAGGATCCGAGCTCCTATCTCGCGGCATACCAGACGCTGATCGATACGGTGCAAGCCGCATCCCCGAAAACCGCCGTCATCCTGCAAACGGTCTATCCCGTGACCGCGCCGACCGACGGCTCGAAATGGGGCTTTTCCCACTCCGTTGAGGAGATCAACAAAATGATCCAAGCCATCAACCAAGCGCTCCCCACGCTCGCCGCCGCAAACACGGGCGTGCGGATCGCGGATACGGCATCGGTGCTGCGAAAGGCAGACGGTTCGCTCGATCCTCAATACTCCGCAGGGGACGGAATTCATCTGAATGCGGGAGCGTATACGCAAATTCTTGCCTATTTGCGCACTCACGCCTATCATATTCCCACACCGCTCCCTATTACAAAAAATGAATGGAGGCGAGCCTTATGAAACGGATCTGCTCTCTTTTCCTCGCCCTGCTCTCGCTTTTCGCAATCGGTTGCTCCACAAAATATCGCACCGACGTCCCCGTCTATGAGCTTGCAAATCTCGCAATCGAGGGGATCGACGACAGCATCCGCTTCGTGCGTGCCGAGCAAAATTATCTCGACGGCTACCTTCCCACCGACAGCCTTTCCTCCTCTCGGGAAATTTACTTTGCCGCCGACGGAAACCGCCTCGACGAATTCGGCATCTTTTATTCCGACCGTCCGCGCGAATTGAAGGACGAATTGGAGGATTACCTTGAGGACACGCTTGAGGAAAACCGCTCCTTCTACGATTCCTATATCCCCGAGGAAACGCCAAAGCTCCGCGACGCGGAGGTCAGAAGCTTTGGGGATTGCGTTGTCTACGCCATCCTTTCTCCCGAGCATAAAAAAGAGCTTTTCCGCAGGATCGAGGAGGATTTAAGGTCGTAAAGCAGCGCAAGCAACTCCGTCCCCCCTTCCCTTTCGGTAAGGTCTTGGGGATAGAGGGGGCGCGGGGGGAGGAGGGGGGGTCTCCTCCAGGACACCCCCTCCCCCCCCCCCACTCTCCCCCCCCCC
>JAZQWH010000024.1:0-22129 GCA_045632205.1 Eubacteriales bacterium | reverse complement strand
CTCGTTTTCCTCGCAGAGATCGAAATGAAGAATCAGCGTCAGCGCGGTCTGCGTCATTCCACGCCGTACGGTATCGACGGGTGCACGGCCTCCCGTGGTGATCTCGGTGTAGGGGAACTCCTCCTTTGGCATACCGTCCTTCATAAAGTAGGAGCGAAACGCCGCACGCACGTTTTGATAAAGCTCCCGATATTCGGTCATGTCGTAGCCCAGTGCCTCTCCCGCCTTGATCAGGAGCGAGGTGGAGTAGGCAAAGAAGGCGGATGCAATGAGGTCGTTTGAGGTTGCACCTACGTAGGAGTCCTCGCCCGCGTCCATTGCAAGCCAATCGCCGTAGTGCAGACCCTGCAGCCAAAGGAATTCCTCGTTGCCCGCACCGTGCATATAGTCGACCCATTTTTTCATTGTGGGGAAGTGCTTTTTGAGGAGCTTTTTGTTGCCGTAGGCGAGATGGATCTCCCACGGAACGATGCAAGCGACGTCGCCCCACGCCGCGGAAATGCGCATCGGACGGCCGTAGGGCAGTTGGGGAACGATTCCGTGAACGGCTCCGTCCGCGTCCTGCTCAAGCGCTACGTCGCTCATCCACTTTGCGAGGAAGCGCTCGACGTCAAAGTTGATTGCCGCCGTACGGCAGAATACCTGTGTGTCTCCCGTCCAGCCCATACGCTCGTCGCGCTGAGGACAATCGGTGGGAACGTCGAGGTAATTGCTCTTCTGACCCCAGATGACGTTGTGATAGAGCTGATTGATCTTTTCGTTTCCGCAGCGGAAGCGACCCGTGCGCTTCATCTCGGAGTGAACGACGATGGCGCGGAAGGAGTTGAGATCGACCTCGGAGAAGGGATACTCCTCCAATCGGATGTATCGGAATCCCTGGAAGGAATAGGAGGGCTTGAACACGTCGTCCCCGCCGCTGAGGACGTAGGTCATCTCGTTGCGTGCGGTGCGGTAGTTCTCAAGGTAGAAGTTTCCTTCGGAATCAAGCACCTCAGCGTGGCGGAAAACAATACGGTCGCCGCGATTTCCACGGACAGAGACCTCAACGTAGCCTGTCATATTCTGTCCAAAGTCGATAACGGTTTCCCCCTTGGGAGTGCGGATGAGGCTGATTGGAGCGAGACGCTCATGCTCGGTGATCCATTCGCCCTCCTGCGGCACCAATTTTGTTTTGACATCCGCCAGAACCGCCTTGCCGAGGAGCCTTGGCTCTGCGGTCAGATCCACGGTCTCTCCGTTGTAGAGCTCGGCGAACAGTACCCGATCGGTATAGACGCTCCATTCGGGAGACGTTGCGACCGTTTCGCGCGTGCCGTCTGTGTAGGTGACGTCCATCCACGCGAGGAAGGCGATCTGATCGCGGAACTGATGTGTCAGGCGCATCAGGTGTCCGACTGCCCAGCCGCTGCCTACTCCAAAGCGAAGCTCGTTTTCGGGCTTGAGCATGGATGTGACGTCATAGGATTGATACTGCACACGGTGGTTATAGCTTGTCCATCCGGGCGCCAAAACACCGTGCCCAACGCGCTCTCCGTTGAGGAAAAACGTATAGACACCCATAGCGGTCGCGTTTACGGTCGCTCTCTTGATCGTTTTTTTCGGTTTGAATGACGTGCGGAAGGAAACGACGGAATAACCGGGATCGATGGGGGAGGTGATCCATTTTGCAGATGCTTTCATAATGCTACTCTCCAAAAAATTTGGGAAAATAAAAATTCCTCTTGCATACAGTATAGCAGATATGTTATAATAAATCAACCGCTATTATTGCTTTTTTAGGGGGCTATATTATGCAAACAATTGGTGTGACACCTCGATTGGGGCGGATACAGGATATTATCGAACGTGAAAAATTTCATATTCAGGAGCATTCCTCGCAGTTTCAGGTCAATATGCACGAGCATAACTTTTTGGAATTGACCTATATTACGGGAAAGCCTGTGGAGCATAATCTGGACGGTCAGCAAGCGATTTTGCACGAGGGAGATTATTTTATCGTCGATTACGGCAGCCGACACAGCTATTCGAGCATTGATCCGAGCGGATTTTCCAACGTGGATTGCCTTTTTTTGCCCGAATTGCTTGATCCGGTCCTGAAGGGAAGAAAGAGCCTGCGCTCGGTGCTGGAGCATTATCTGCTCGATTTCAATATGCAGGCGATGGTGCAGAATCCCGCGCGTATGGTGTTTCACGACGATACGGGCGAGGTGCGCGTATTGCTTCGGAAGATCTCGGAGGAATCCGCACGGCGCGCGCCGGGCTACCGCGCGTTGGTACGCTGCTATCTCATCGAGATCCTGATGCTGACGATGCGAAGCCTGGGAGGCGTTCAGGAGGCGGCAACGGGGCAGGATATCAGCTCGTTTTTGACCGCTTACATTGCCGAGCATTATATGGAGCCGCTGACACTCAATGATCTTTCCCAGCGTCTCAATTACAGTCTCCCGTATATCAGCAAGCGCTTTAAGGAGGATACGGGGGTCACGTTTGTCAATTATCTGCAGAATTATCGCGTGATGCAGGGCTGCCGTCTGCTCTCCGGTTCAAAGCATTCGCTCGCGGAGATCACGGAGATGGTGGGGTATCGCGACGTGAAGTTCTTCTCCGAATTGGTCAAACGGATGACGGGGCTGTCTCCGCGCGATTTCAGAAGAAGACACCGAATGGGATAACGCATTTGGAACGGAGTGTTCGTTTGAACCTCCGTTTCCTTTGTTTTTTGCGGATTTTTTCTTGTTTTTTTCAAAAATCTTGGCAAGAATGGGGCATTGCGTCTGCTTGCGCTCTTGACAACCCCCATATTATGCGGTATAATATAAGGTGAAGTAAAATACGCCGAACACGGTGAATAGAAACACTGGGAGGATTACTATGGAACAAACCAAAAAAGAAAAGCTCGGGGCGATCGCCCGGAACATTCGCAAGGGTATCATTGAGGGGACGCATGCGGCAAAGTCGGGACATCCCGGAGGCTCTCTCTCCATCACCGATATTCTTACGTATCTTTATTTCGAGGAGATGAATATCGATCCCGCAAATCCCAAAATGGCAGATCGCGACCGTTTTGTGCTTTCCAAGGGACATTGCGCGCCCGCTCTTTACGCAACGCTTGCAGAGCGCGGCTTCTTCCCCGTAGAGGAGCTGACGACGCTTCGCAAGATCGGAACCCGCTTGCAGGGACATCCCGATATGACGCTTACCCCCGGTGTGGATATGTCCGCAGGCTCTCTCGGTCTCGGCATCAGCTCTGCGGCAGGTATGGCGCTGGCGGGAAAGATCGACGGTAAGAGTTACCGCGTCTATACCGCTGTCGGTGACGGCGAGAGCCAGGAGGGACAGGTCTGGGAGGCATGCATGTTTGCCGCTCACTATAAGCTTGATAACTTCTGCGCGATCTTCGATTGCAACGGACTTCAGATCGACGGCCCCGTAACCGAGGTTATGAATCCTTATCCGCACGATGCAAAGCTTGAGGCGTTCGGCTTCCACGTCATTCGCATCGACGGTCATGATTTCGATCAGATCGAGGCGGCGTTCAATGAGGCAAAGACGGTGAAGGGCAAGCCTGTTGCCATCGTTGCAAAGACGGTGAAGGGCAAGGGCGTTTCCTTTATGGAAAACAAGGTCAACTGGCATGGCTCCGCTCCGAACGATGAGCAGTATGCACAGGCGATGGCAGAGCTGAATCAGTAATAGGGGGTATAGATCATGGCAGAAAAGATTGCAACTCGCGAGGCATACGGCGCAGCGCTTGTAGAGCTCGCAGAAAAATATGATTTTGTAGTAATGGATGCTGACCTTGCGGAGGCAACCAAGACGGTGAAATTCAAGAAGGCATATCCCGAGCGCTTCTTTGATTGCGGAATCGCAGAGGGAAATATGATGAGCGTTGCGGCAGGTATTGCAACCACGGGCAAGACCGTGTTCGCTTCCAGCTTTGCAATGTTTGCGGCAGGCAGAGCGTTTGAGCAGGTTCGTAACTCCATCGGTTACCCTCACCTCAACGTCAAGATCGGCGCAACGCACGCGGGCATTACCGTCGGAGAGGACGGCGCGACCCACCAGTGCAACGAGGACCTCGCGCTGATGCGCACCATCCCCGGTATGACCGTTGTCAACCCTGCGGATGCGGTTGAGGCAAAGGCTGCGGTTGAGGCGGCGCTTTCTCACGAGGGCCCCTTCTATCTCCGCTTTGGAAGATACGCGGTTCCGGTCATCAACGACGGTGCCGACTACAAGTTTGAGCTTGGCCGCGGTGTGACCGTTGCACAGGGTAAGGACGTTACCATCGTTGCAACCGGTATTATGGTCGCAATGGCACTTGAGGCACGCGAGCTGCTCGCAAAGGACGGTATCGATGCACGTGTCGTCAATATCCACACCATCAAGCCCATCGACCGCGAGATCATCGAGTGCGCGGCACGCGAGACGGGCGCGATCGTAACCGCAGAGGAGCATAACGTCATCGGCGGTCTCGGTTCTGCCGTTGCAGAGGTTCTTTGCGAGACCTGCCCCGTTCCAATGGAGCGCATCGGTATGAAGGATACTTACGGCCATTCGGGCACCGTTCCCGCACTGCTTGAGGCATACGGCCTGACCGCAGAGAAGATCGCAGAGGCTGCAAAGGCGGCACTTGCACGCAAATAACCGTGAGATTCATTCTGGCATCCAAATCCCCAAGGCGGCGCGAGATCCTTTCCAATCTCGGTGTACGCTTTGAGGTGATCACCGCGGATACCGACGAGAGCAGCACGGTCACCGATCCCTGCGCGCTTGTGGAGGAGCTTTCCCTTCGCAAGGGGCAGGCGGTGGCGGATATGCTCCGCGCACGCGGCGAGGATCTGACCGAAACGGTCATCATTTCCTCGGATACGGTTGTTGCCGCAGAGGGAGAGATCCTCGGAAAGCCCCGTGACCGAGCGGACGCGGAGCGTATGCTTCGTAAGCTTTCGGGCGGTGCGCACGAGGTCATCAGCGGCGTGGCCTTGATCGGGGCGGATCGGAGCGGTGTGACGCACGAGGTCACGCACGTTCGGTTTGCGCCCTTGACCGAGCATAATATTTCATTTTACCTCGATTCGGGCGAGCCCTTTGACAAGGCGGGGGCATACGCCATTCAAGGATTGGCATCGATGTGGATCGAGGGGATCGACGGCTGTTATTTCAACGTAGTCGGTCTGCCCGTGCACAAGCTGTGCACGCTTTATGCCGATCTGTTCGGCAAGGAGCTTTTGTAAAAAACACTACGGACGAGAGGAGGGAACACCATGGCAAAGCAGATCGGAATCGATCTCGGTACGTCCAATACCAAGATATACGTCAAGGATAAGGGCATTGTGATGCGTGCGCCCTCCGTCGTCAGTATCGATCGCGCAAAGCACGAGGTGATCGCGTCGGGAAGAACGGCAAAGCTGATGCTTGGCAAAACGCCCGGCAATATCCGCGCGCTCCGACCGCTCAAGGACGGAGTGATCACCGACCTTCAGGTCACCTCTATGATGCTGCGCGATTTCTTTGAACGGATGGATATGGTATCCCTCTTCAACCGTCCCTCCGCGCTCGTTTGTATTCCTTACGGAATTACCGAGGTTGAGCGGCGTGCGGTGGAGGATGCGACCTTTGAGGCGGGTGCAAAGAACGTGGGATTGATCGATGAGCCGATCGCGGCGGCGGTAGGCGCCGGAATTCACGTCTACAAGGCGCGCGGCGCAATGCTGGTGGACCTGGGCGGAGGTGTTTCCGAATCTGCGGTCATCAGCCTTGGAGGCGTGGTGCAATCCAATTCTCTGCGCATCGCGGGAGATGAGATCGATATTGCCATTGTCAATTTTCTCAAGCAATACCGCAACGTCCTTATTGGTGAGATCACGGCGGAGATGCTCAAGGTTCGCATTGGAACCGCGCTCAAGGGAATTGACCGAGGAAGCATGACGGTTTGCGGACGGGATCTGAAAACCGGTCTTGCAACAACGATCGAGGTGACGACCGATGAGATCCGCGCGGCGATCCGCGAGCCCGTATCCGAGATCATTTCGATGGTCAAGATGACGCTTGAGGAAACACCGCCCGAGCTTTCCGCGGATATTTTTGATTTCGGTATCGTTATGGTTGGCGGCGGCTCACTTCTGCCCGGTATGGGAGAGGCGATCAGCAAGCGGACGGGCGTTCGCGTCAAGATCGCGCCCAAGCCGATGGATTGCGTTTGTGCGGGGCTTGGCAGAATGCTTCAAAGCACGCACGGCGATTTCTCGGAGTTTGTCCGTTATAAGGTAAAATAGTCAAATCGAGAGGATCGCGGGGAAACCTTTTTTGCAGAGGTTTCCCCGCGCGCATCCCTCTTTATTCCGATAGATTGATAGGAGGCTCTGAGAATGGTCGATCTCAGACGCGAGCGGCGCGACGTTGGGTTCGTTGCGTTGGCGCTTGCATTCATTTTTTTACTGTCGATTGGATTGCAGATCTTTGTGATCATCGGCGTTTCCTTGCTTGCCCCGTGGATGTTTGATCATCCGTTCTGGTCCTGGGGGATCAGCGCGTTTCCGATGTATGCGGTTTCCATGCCGCTCTCGCTCTTCTTTTTCCGTCAGTGCAGTCGGATCGAGAGACCGATGAGGCGTCGGTTGGGCGTGGGCAATTTCTGGGGCGTGCTTTGCCTGTGCTTTGTGGGCATTTATTTGTGTAATGCAGTCGGGACAGCGGCAAACGAGGCCTTTTCAAGGATGCTTGGAAGGGAAGCGATCAACGAGATCGAGGCGGTTACGCTCGCATCGCCGATGTGGGTCAACCTGATCTTTACCGTTCTGCTCGCGCCGCTTTTTGAGGAGATCTTTTTTCGCAAGCTTCTCATCGATCGGCTGTATCCCTACGGCGAGATCCCCGCGGTTCTGATTTCGGGAATTGCGTTCGGTCTCGTTCACGGAAACTTCAGCCAACTTTTCTATGCGGTGGCGGTCGGTCTTATTTTCGGTTTCGTTTACACGCGAACAGGCAATATTCGGTATAGCATCGCGATGCATATGATCCTTAATTTGGTTGGCGGCGTTTATGCCGCAGAGGCGCAAAAGCTGCTTGAGGGTGCAAGCTGGGGATGGATCTTTTCCGATATTCCGGGAGAGCTGATCGGTATGGTGATGATGTTCGGCTATCTTGGAATTATGACTATTGCCGTGGTCGGCTCGATTGTGACGTATACGCACTACCGCAGGCGAATCCTTGCTCCGCATCTTGCAAGCGTTCCGCTTTCGTCGCGGGATTGGAGCTATGTTTTGCTGCTCAACCCCTCGGTGTGGGTGTTTTTGGCGGTTTGCGCACTGATGTTCGTGCTTTGATCTTAAGTTGAATTTTTTGGGAAAGGAGGTGCAGAGGATGCAGAGAGGCTCTTCGCACAGTCACGTGCTTCGATATCTTGTCATATCGGTTCTTTTTTGCGTGGTTTGCCTGTTCTATCTCGGCAGACTGTTCTATATTCAGATCTCGGGCAGACAAAATACCTATGACTCGGGAACGACAACGCAGACTGTAACCGTTCAGGCGGTACGCGGCGAGATCTACGATCGGAACGGCAAAAAGCTGGTTTCCAATCGCTATACCTACGATCTCATCCTCAACCACGCCTCCTTTTCCTCTATGACGGTATACAAATCCAATCAGGCGTGTCTGCAGCTGCTTGAGGCGCTGACGCTTTGCGGGGAGAATTCCTCGCATAAGGAGGAGTATTTCCCGTTTGCGGGCACTTATCCCGCTTACACGCTTACCGCAGAGATGGTGAGCGGTGATTCCATTCCGTACTACCGTATGAAGCGGATCCTGTCCGATCTCAAGCTTGACGAGCGGATGACTCCATACGATCTGATCGCGTATTACATTGACACCTATCAGCTTGACGGAACCGATTCCTCGGGCAACCGCCTCTTTACGAATGCGGAGATCGATCGCATTCTGCGCCTGCGCTACGATATGGATGCTCTGCGCTTCAACGCTTCTAACGATTACAAGCTTGCGCGTGATCTTTCCGCGTCGTCCTATCTCATTCCGTATGCCTCTGAATTGGGCATTGTGGGAGCGAGCTTTACGGCGAACGTGGCGCGCGTGTATGAGTATGAGGGCTACGCCTCCCACATTCTCGGCACGGTCGGTCCGATCTACTCCGAGGAGTGGAAATATTACAACAGTCTCGGATATCAGATGAATGCCATTGTCGGCAAAACGGGCTGCGAATTGGCGTTTGAATCCTATTTGCGCGGCTCGGACGGAGAGATGGAGATTGAGGTGGATTCGACGGGGCGTGTCGTGCGCGAAACGATGATCACGCCGCCTGTGTCGGGAAAAAACGTCTATCTGACCATTGATATCGATCTGCAGATCGCGGCGGAGGACGGGCTTGCCGAGAACGTGAAGTACGTTGTGGACAACTCCCTCGGTGTCGGTGCGTACGGCTCGGGCTGCAATGCGGGCGCGGCTGTGGCGATGGACCCCAACACCTTTGACGTGCTTGCCATCGCCTCTCATCCAACCTATAATCTCGCAACCTATAACAAGGATTACAACAATCTTGCCTCAAACGAGGCAAAGCCGCTGGTCAACCGCGCGCTCAACGGACTTTACGAGCCCGGCTCGACCTATAAGCTTGGAATTGCGGTGGCGGCGCTGATGGAGGAGGAGATCACGTCGGAATCGGTGATCGACTGTCGGGGAGAATATCCGTATGGCAGTGCGTGGGCGGTCGGCTGCTCGACCTACGGCAGTGCGCACAGGCGTGAAACGAAGCTTGTGACCGCGATCGCGCAATCCTGCAATACCTTCTTCTGCGAGCTTGGAAATCGCCTCGGGATCTCCCGAATCGAGGACTATATGGGTCGCTTCGGATTTGGGCAGGATACGGGCTTGGAGCTTGGAGGACAATCGGGCATTCTTGCAGGCTCTACCTACCGTGAGCAATCCAACACCGGCTCTCCCTGGGCACCGGGTGACACCTGGCACACGGCGATCGGACAGGCGGAAAATCAGGCGTCTCCGCTTCAGCTTGCCTGCTATACCGCCACGCTTGCAAACGGAGGCACGCGCTACTCCGCGCATCTGCTTCACAGCGTTTACGAGTTTGGAAACGCGATCCCGATCTACGTTTACGAGCAGAGCGACGACACCGTGCTTGACCGAATTGAAATTCCCGATTCGGTGCGACGTGAGGTCTTCCGCGGAATGGAGCAGGTTATCGAGGATCACCGACGCATTGACGAATGGATGAAATCGGTATCCGTGACCGTGGGCGGCAAGACGGGTACCGCGCAGAACAGCTCCAGCTGTGACAACGCGCTTTTTGTGGCGGCGGCACCTTTGAATCGAACCGAGATCGTAATTTCGGTCGTTTTGGAGCAAGGCTATATGGGAGAATATGCCGCGTTGACGGCGGCAAGGATCCTGGAGGCTTTTTACAACGGTCATTCCGTTGGCTAAAGGAAAGGAATAACAATGAAAGATTATCTGACTCCCGATTATATGTTCGGTTCCTATCGCGAGATCACTCCCGCATTTTTGCTGGAACGGGGGATCCGTGCGCTTCTGATCGATATTGACAATACGTTGGCTCCCTATGAGCAGCCCGATCCCGACGAAGCGATCCGCGCGTGGTTTGCGACTCTTGCGGAGAACGGGATCTCGGCGGCATTGGTATCCAACAATCACGCGCCGCGCGTAGAGCGATTCAATGAAACGCTCGGACTTCTCGCGTTCTCGGATAGCGGAAAGCCCTCTCGCAAAACGCTTTTGCGCGCAATGGAGGCGCTCGGCGTATCCCCTGCGGAAACCGCGGTATTGGGCGATCAGCTCCTCACCGATGCGTACGGCGGAAAGCACATCGGGCTTCCCGCGATCATTGTTCCGCCCATTCACGATAAGACCAATCTTTTCTTCCGCTTCAAGCGGCTTTTGGAGCGTCCTTACATCCGCAAGTATGCCAAGCGGCACGGGGTACAGCCGTGGATGGCGTTCTGGAAGGTCAAGTGAAACAGGGGAAAGACCATAAGAGGGAGGGACTTCTTGTAAGAAGTCCCTCCCTCTTAAGCTCTCGCACCTCAAAAAAGGTGGATTATAGTGTGGGTTGGTTCATATGATTCAGAAATCCGTTCAAATCGAACAATACGATATCAGAGGAGCAAATGCGGTCTCCCGCCGATAATTCCGCGCTTTTTGCAGAATCGGAAATGCGATTGGGCAATTTGTTCATTACGATCATTCGTCCGGCTGTCTTCTTGGTGCTCGGTGTACTCCAATAAATTGTTGCTTTTCCGACCCTTCTCGTGTCTACGGAACCTCTTGCAATGCTTCCTGCCATACTTCTTTTGGTGACAAGACGGGTGGATTTCCACCATTCAATATGATTTTCGTCGCTGAAATGATGACGACAGTAATTTTTTCTTCGAAGCAGGAGGAGAACCTCAACGGTTTCTTCCTCGACTTTTGCAACAACGTAACCCGATCGAACGAAAAGGCGTGTGATTTTTGCTTGATAACCTTTCCTTTTCAATCCTTTCTTTACCCTGTGCGCAAGAAGCAGAAGGGATAGAAAATTATATGCGAGAAAAACGGCGATGCAACCTAAAATTCCGAGCAAAATCGGAACGTTTCTTATTCCGGAATCTCCATGGGGCAGAAAGAAGGCGCCGCCGACCAGTGCCAAAAGGAAATATGCAAGCCATTTCATGCGAGACTCTCCTTTTTTGATATGAATATGAAAATATTTCCATTTCGATTATAACATAAGCGGAATGCTTTTGTCAATATAAATAAGCAGAACCCTTTTCAAAAACGTAGATTTCATTCGGCGGACTCTGAACCGAACTTCGGTGCAAGGGGAAGAGTCGTCACCAAATGGAGAAAACGAGTTGCACCTCGTCTGCAATTTTTTTCAAAAATTGCGCGCGGTCGAGTCGGGTGACCATGGTGCGCCAAAAAAGGGAAGCCGCAAAAGCGGCTTCCCTTTTTTGGCGCACCATGGCGGACTCGAACCGTCGACACCAAGCGTCGGAGGCTTGTGCTCTATCCATCTGAGCTAATGGTGCATATTCTGTTTCGGACTCGTTCATTATATCACACTTTTTCTCCCTTTGCAAGCGTTTTTTGCCGAATTGTGGGGTTTGCGCTCCACTTTTTAGAGAATTTTTTCGCGCAGGATTGACAAAAGCGTGGAATTCGGTTATAATAAATTATTAAAGTGCAAAACACGGGAAAGGAATTACAGCATACATATGGTAAAAAATATTTCCGAAATCTTTGGCGCAATGGTCTTCAACGACGACGTAATGCGCGAAAGACTTCCCAAAGAAGTTTATAAATCTCTGACCAAGAGCGTTGCAACGGGAAGAACCATCGATCCCTCCATCGCCGACGTGGTTGCAAATGCCATGAAGGATTGGGCGGTTGAGAAGGGTGCTACGCACTACACGCATTGGTTCCAGCCCCTGACAGGCGTGACTGCGGAAAAGCACGATGCCTTCATCGCTCCTCTCGGCAACTGCAAGGTCGTTATGGAGTTCTCGGGCAAGGAGCTGATCCGCGGTGAATCCGACGCCTCCTCGTTCCCCTCGGGCGGCCTGCGCGCAACCTTTGAGGCACGCGGCTACACCGCTTGGGATCCCGCCTCCTACGCCTTTGTCAAGGACGGCACGCTCTATATTCCCACCGCATTCTGCTCCTACACGGGCGAGGCGCTTGACTCCAAGACCCCCTTGCTCCGTTCGATGGACGCGATCAGCCACGAGGCGCTTCGCATCCTCCGTCTCTTCGGTGACACGCAGTGCCGCCGCGTAGAGGTTACCGTTGGTGCCGAGCAGGAGTATTTTATCATTGACAAGGCAATGTACGATCGCCGCAAGGACCTGGTCTACACGGGACGTACGCTCTTTGGCGCGCCCGCTCCGAAGGGACAGGAGCTGGGGGATCACTATTTCGGCCCTCTCAAGACGCGCATTGCGGCGTTTATGTCCGACCTCGACGAGGCGCTTTGGAGAATGGGCATCAACGCAAAGACCAAGCACAACGAGGCGGCTCCCGCGCAGCACGAGCTGGCTCCGATCTATGCAACCGTCAATATCGCAGTCGATCAGAATCTTCTGACGATGGAATATATGAAGAAGATCGCGGAGAAGCACGGACTTGTCTGCCTGCTTCACGAGAAGCCCTATGCAGGTGTCAACGGATCGGGCAAGCACAACAACTGGTCCATTACCGCAAACGGCAAGAATCTGCTTGATCCCGGCAAGACTCCCGAGGAGAACGCAAAGTTCCTCCTGATCCTTGCAGCCGTGATCAAGGCGGTTGACGATTATCAGGATCTGCTCCGCATTTCGATCGCGCACGCGGGCAACGATCACCGTCTGGGTGCAAACGAGGCGCCTCCCGCCATCGTTTCGATCTTTGTCGGTGAGGAGCTTGGCTCGCTGATCGATTCGATCGTGGACGGCACCGCGTATAAGGGAGCAAAGGCGGCAATGATGGACCTCGGCATTCCCACCGTTCCCGTATTCCGCAAGGATACCACCGACCGCAACCGTACCTCTCCCTTTGCTTTTACGGGCAACAAGTTTGAGTTCCGTATGGTCGGCTCGTCCCAGAACATTGCAATGCCCAACACGGTGCTTAACACCGCTGTTGCAGAGGTGTTCTGTCAATTTGCAAACGAGCTGGAAAAGGCTGAAAACTTTGATGCCGCCGTTGCAAGACTGATCAAGGAGACCTTTGCGGCACACCGTCGCATCATCTTTGACGGCAACGGATATTCCCGCGCGTGGGAAGAGGAGGCAGAGCATCGCGGTCTGCACAATCTCCGCACCTCGATCGATGCCTACAAGACCTTTATGGCTCCCAAGAACGTCAAGCTCTTCTCCTCTCACGGCGTTATGAGCGAGACCGAGATGCATTCGCGCGAGGAGATCTTCTTTGAAAACTATGCCAAGATCGTCAACATCGAGGCACTGACGATGATCGTAATGGCGACTCGCGATTACATTCCCGCAGTGGAGCGCTACATCTCCGAGCTTGCGGACGTTGCGGTCAAGAAGAAGTCGATCTCCGAGGGGATCTCCCTGCGTGTGGAGAGCGAATTGATCCGCCGCCTGTCCGATCTCAACGGACGTGCGTTCAACGCGATGGAGGCGCTCAAGAGGATCGAAACCGAGGCTGCGGCAATGACCGACGCAAAGCTTCGCGCAGAATGCTATTGCGAAAAGGTTCTTCCCGCAATGCAGGCGCTTCGCGAGGCCATCGACGAGATGGAGACGCTGACCGCCTCCAAGCATTGGCCCGTTCCCACCTACGGTGATATGATGTTCCGCGTCTGATCGCGTCAAAAAAACGAATATTTGCAATCCGCACCCCACTATTTGGCGAGGGTGCGGATTTTTTGGCGGTATTTTCGGGAAGTATGAAAAAAAACTTGCTTTTTTGCAAGAGATGTGGTATGATAAATATAAGTATGATCCGTATGAAGGGAGGAGCGGGAATATGTGGGATAAGATCCGCCGTTTGCTGAATTTTATATTGCCTCTTTACGCATATATTCCGATGCTTTTGGCGTTGGGCTCCAATATGCTCGTCTACTTTGCCACAAAGCCCTTTGTCTCCTCTATGGAGCATTATGATCTTTCGATCTTCCTGGATGAGAAGCTCCCCTTTGTTCCGTTCTTTATCTCGTTTTACGTTCTCGCCTACGTGCAATGGGCTTGGCACTATATTTATCATTACCGCAAAAGCCGTGAGGCGTGCTACCACTACGCGACGACCGATATGATCGCTCGATTGATCTGTCTCGTTTGCTTTTTGGTGATCCCCGCGGAGATCGTTCGTCCCGAGCTGACGGGCGGAGGCCTTTGGAATTGGATCACGGGGCTGATCTATGCGGCGGATTCTCCGCACAATCTTTTCCCCTCGATCCATTGCCTTGCAAGCTGGATCTGCTTCCGTGCGGCTCTGGAAATGAAGGATGCGCCCCGTTGGTACGCGCCCGCACAGCTTGTTTTCTCGATTGGCGTGTTTGCCTCCACGGTGCTTGTCAAGCAGCATTTTGTGGTGGATATTTTCGGAGGAATTGCGGCGGTCGAGATCGCGTGGTTCCTTTCCCGTCGGCTTCGCCTGTGGCGCTTTCTGGAGGCGATCGAGCTTCCTGCGGTTCGCCGCGAGCGTGCCCTCCCTCAAAAAGACGGTGACGTATGAAGAAAAAAAAGGAACGGTTGGGAATCGAGCGCAAGGCGCGACTCACACGGGTTGAGAGCGTTACCAATGCGCCTGCCGAGGAAAAGCCACCGGCAAAAAATCAGTGGCTTTGGACGATCGTATTTATCCTGATCGCGGCGGCGAGCGTTTTGGCGGTCGTTTTGCAGGCAAAGGATTTCTCGCTCGCACAGTTCTGGGAATATCTGTCCGGTGCGTCTCTGCCGTGGCTGGGCGTTTCGCTGCTGAGCATGATCTGCTTTATCCTCTTTGAGGGAATTGCACTGCTCTGTATTTGCCGCGCGTTCGGGTATCGCCGAAAGCTGAGAAACGGCTACATCTATTCCGCCTCGGATATTTATTTTTCCGCAATCACCCCGTCTGCGACGGGCGGACAGCCTGCCAGCGCGTACTTCATGATGAAGGACGGAATGCCGGGTATGGTGGTTACGGTTGCGCTGGTTGCAAACCTTTGTATGTATACGCTTGCCATCGTTGCTATCGGCGTGATCTGCTTTGCGTTTCACTTTGATATTTTTCTCAGCTTCAACGTGGTTTCCAAGATCCTGATCCTGGTTGGCGTGGTAATGCAGCTCGGACTTGCGCTCTTCTTTTTCCTGCTGCTCAAGAACGGCGCGCTTCTGCACCGCATTTGCCGTGCGTGTCTGCACTTCGCGTGCAAGATCCGTATTTTGCGCAACGAGGAAAGAAAGCAGGCAAGATTGGATGGCTGTATGGAGCGTTACCGTGGCTACGCGCAGATCCTTTCGGGCCACCACAAAACGCTTTTCTTCGTTTTTCTCTTTAATTTCCTGCAGCGTGCCGCACAGATCGCGGTGACGATGTTCACCTACCTTGCGTCGGGCGGCGCTCTCGATCGGGCATGGGATCTTTGGGCAATGCAGGGCTACGTTGTGATCGGCTCAAACTCCATCCCCATTCCGGGGGCGATGGGAGTATCGGATTACATTATGCTCGATGGCTTCCGCACGATTATGAGTGAGCAGGCGGCGGTCAATCTTGAGCTGCTTTCCCGATCCTTCTCGTTCTACATTTGTATTTTCCTTTGCGGTATTTCCACGCTGATCCAATATCAGGTTTTGAAAAGAAGGAGGACTTTATCATGATTGGAATTTACGATTATACCGTGATCCTGACTTATCTCTCGCTGATGTCTGCAGGAACGGGTATCGTTGTCTCGCTGACGGGAAACGGACATCCGTATTGGGGTGTATTTTTCCTGCTTTTGTGCGGTCTGTTTGATGCGTTTGACGGACGTGTTGCGCGTATGAAGAAGAACAGAACGCAATTGGAGTGCAATTTCGGTATTCAGATCGACTCTCTGGCGGACGTCATTGCGTTCGGTGTGCTTCCCGCCACCATCGGAATCGCGCTTCTGCGTACCTCTCCCGTGCTTTCCGGAAAGGGAATCTTTCACGAGAATTTCTTCCACGTGCATTGGAGCGCGGTGGTGTTTAAGATCATATGCTATGCCATTCTGATCCTGTATATCCTGGCGGCACTGATCCGTCTCGCGTATTTCAACGTGACCGAGGAGGAGCGTCAACGCACGGAGGGCGGCAAGAGAAAGACCTACACGGGTCTGCCCGTAACCTCTGCGGCACTCATTTTCCCCAGCGTTCTGCTGCTGCGTTACATCCTTCCCATTGATATTTCGATCGTTTACGTTCCCGTGGCACTTCTGACGGCATTTTTGTTCCTCTCCAAGATGGAGGTTCCCAAGCCCGGTCTGCGCGGAATTCTGATCATGATCGGCGTCGGCGTTCTGGAATGCGTTGCGCTGGCGGTATTCCTTGTTCTGAAATCCAAGGGCATCGTATGACGGAATTGAAGATCAGAGCGGGAGTGAAGCCTCCCGAGGATGGCGGTGGGTTGCGCTTTCTGTATCACAATCCCATCGGTCGCTTTTTCCTCAGGCTTTTGACGGCGCGTTGGATCTCCAAGCTTTGCGGCGCGTTTCTCAGCAGCCGTCTCTCAAAGCCCTTGATCCGACGGTTTGTGACAGGAAACGGAATTGATCTTTCGCAGTTCGAGTCGGACGGCTTCCGATGCTTCAACGATTGCTTCTGCCGCAAGATCAAGGACGGATTGCGCCCGATCGAGCTTGATCCGAATGCGTTGATCGCGCCCTGTGACGGTCTTTTGAGCGTTTATCGGATCGAGGAGGGAACGGTTCTGCCCGTCAAGCAAAGCGCGTATACCGTGCGCGATCTGCTTGCCGACGATGCGTTGGCGGAGCGATACCGCGGCGGCTTGTGCTTGGTTTTTCGTCTTTGCGTCGATCACTATCATCGCTACTGCTATCCTGTGGACGGAGAGAAGGGTGAAAACCGTTTTCTGCGCGGAAGATTGCACACGGTTCGTCCGATTGCGTTGGCGAAGTACCCTGTGTTCGTGCAAAACTGCCGTGAGTACACGGTGACCGAATCGGATACGTTTGGCTCTGTTTTGCAGATGGAGGTTGGCGCGATGCTGGTGGGGCGGATCAAAAACCACCACGGCGCGCAGAGGGTCGCGCGCGGCGAGGAGAAGGGAATGTTCCTCTATGGAGGAAGCACCGTGATCCTGATGCTTGAGCGTGACCGCGCTGAGCTTGCACCGGAGTTGTTTGCGCATACTGCGGACGGCTTGGAAACTCCCGTTCGTATGGGCGAGCGGATCGGAACAAGAAAATAAGTCGCGAGACGACGGATAGAGGTGGAGAGATGGCTCTCTACCTCTTTTTTTTGAAAGGTGTTGACTTTTGAGACAGAATCGTGTAAAATAGACGCGTATTATGAAAACGTGAGGTGTATGAGATGGATCATACGATTCGGGGACGTGCAAAGGCGCTCGCCTGGACGCTGATGTTCGTTTATTTTTCGAGCTATATTACGCGCATTAACTTTGCGGTTATGATGGTCAAGATCTGCAGCGAGATGAGCTTGGAAAAGACCGCGTTGGCAATTGTGGTAACGGGCTTGACAATCACCTACGGC
Organism: Eubacteriales bacterium; assembly: GCA_045632205.1. GTDB lineage: Bacteria > Bacillota > Clostridia > Oscillospirales > CAG-272 > UMGS1865. Next base: position 4,928 of record JAZQWH010000024.1, on the reverse strand, counting down.
GCGGGACAGATCTTTAGCGGATTTCTCGGTGACAAGCTGCGCGCGGAGTGGATGCTCATTGGCGGCTTGACGGTTGCGGGATGCAGCAATATTGCAATGTCGTTCTGTGATTCGGTCGGTATGATGACTGTGGTGTGGTGCGTGAACGGCTTGGCGCAGGCAATGCTCTGGCCTCCGATCGTGCGGTTGATGTCAACCTATCTGAGCGATACGGAGTACAGCTATGCCGCCGTGCGCTTGTATTGGGGATCTTCCCTTGCGACCATCGTGCTCTACCTCGGAGCGCCTCTGCTCCTTTACGTGATGAGCTGGCGCACGGTGATGCTGATCTGTGCGGCAGTCGGATTTGGGGCGGCAATTCTTTGGGGCGTGTCTTATCCGAAATTGCTTGTTGATCCGATCGCGCACGTAAAAGCGTCTCCCGCGGCAACCGAGGAAAAGCCTGCAAGAATTCCGCTTCCGAAATTTGTCTACCTTCCCATTGTGTTGATCATGATCGGTATTGCAATGCAGGGTGTGCTTCGCGACGGTGTGACCAACTGGATGCCCTTCTATATGCAGGAGACCTTCCGAATTCCCGAGGAGAATGCGATCATTTCCACGGTGATCCTCGCGGTCTTCAGTATTGTCAGCTTTACGTTCTTCGATTTTCTGCACCGTAAGATCCTGACCAACGAGATCTCCTGCTCGGCGGTTATTTTCGGTGCGAGTGCGATCTGCGCGGTCAGCCTGTATTTTGCCAATGCGGCAGGCGCGCCTGCGGTCGTGCCGATGCTCTTTATGGGAATTATCGTTGCGTGCATGCACGGTGTCAATCTGATGCTCATTACCATCGTTCCCAAGCGCTTTGTCAAGAGCGGACGCGTTGCGACCTATTCGGGCTTGTTCAATGCGTTTACCTACATCGGTGCGGCGATCTCGACCTACGGCTTTGCGGCACTTGCTGAGAACCTCGGATGGGGTGTGACGATCCTGTCCTGGGGCATCGTTTCCTTGCTCGGTATGGCGGTCTGCTTCTTTGCAACCCCTCTCTGGAAGCGATTCCGCCGCGAATATGCGGATTGATTTTAACGTAAGACGTTCGTTTAGAGCAATGCTCTGAGAGATCGCTTTGCAAGAATACGGCATACCTCGAAAGCGGTATGCCGTATTTTGTATTTGTGTCTGCAAATGCAGTGCTTGTCAAGAAAATTGACAAGTTATAGATGAACGTAAAAAAAGGCTCCCTTGTGTAAAGGGAGCTGGGGCCGACGGCGGCTGGGGGGTTGTCTTTCTCTCGAGTCTAACATTTACAATCCCTCCGTCACGGCAAGCCGTGCCACCTCCCTTTACACAAGGGAGGCTCTTTTCATCGCCCGTTGGATAACAGAGAGGACAGAGAGTGTAAAACACCATCTGTCCTCCTGTCGGTAGGTAACGTATTCTGATAAATTTCAAAAACTGTCCTTAAGAGTACGTCCCATTCGGAACGGGCTTTTTTGTATTCAGATCTTCGTCAGCTTGGCGTAGGTTGCCATCAGCTTTTTGGTGCCGACGCGGTCAAAGATGATCTCATAGAGAATATCCGCACCCATCGGCTTTGCGGAGAGGATCTCTCCCGTGCCGAAGGTGAGGTGCTTGACGCGGTCGCCGGGTTGGAATTGCGCGCCCACGCTTGCTTTTTTGGGGGTGGTGAGCGGTTTTCCGACCGTGATATCATTGGAGACGGGACGCTCGGAATAGTAGGTGCGAGGCTTGGAAACGGGTGCCTCCGCGCCGCGTGCGCCGTAAATACCGCCGCGATAAGAGCCGTATGCGCCCGCAGAGGCGCCGTATACGGTATGCGTTGCCGCGCGGTTGGCATAAGGATCCTCCACGCGATCTACAAGCGCTGAGGGGATCTCACTGACAAAGCGTGAGACGGGATTGTACATCGTTTGTCCGTAGAGCAAGCGGTTGCGTGTGTGCAGGACGTAGAGCTGCTTCTTTGCGCGCGTGATGGCAACGTAGGCAAGTCTGCGCTCCTCCTCCATTTCCGCTTCTCCCTCGGTGATGGTCTGCATTCCCGGGAAAAGTCCGTCCTCCATACCGGGGAGGAAAACGTGCGGAAATTCAAGTCCCTTTGCGCTATGTACGGTCATCAGAACCACGGCATCCGCGCTTTCGTCGTAACGGTCGACGTCGGCAACGAGCGCGGTCTCCTCCAAAAAGCCTGTGAGCGTTGGCTCTTCGTTTTCCTTCATATATTCGAGGATGCCCGACTTGAACTCGTCGAGGTTTTCGAGGCGCTCTGCCTCCTCGGGGCCTGCATCCACGAGCATCTGACGGTAGCCCGAACGGTCGAGCATACTGTCAAAGAGGACGTCGGGGGTTGCACGGGTGGCAAGCTCGGTCAGATCGTTAATGATCGCGGCAAATTGCAGCAGTGTGTTCTTACTGCGCTCAAGGGCGACGTAGCGGTCGGCGCTTGCAATGACCTCGAACTGACTGCAATTTTGCTCTGCGGCAATGGCGGCGATCGCCTCCAGCGTTTTGTCTCCGATCTTACGTCTCGGCTCGTTGATGATGCGGCGGAGGCGGAGGTTATCGTCGTGGTTGTTGACAAGCTGGAGGTATGCTACGGCATCACGGATCTCCTTGCGATCGGAGAAGCGCGTGCCGCCGATGACACGGTAGGGGACAGCCGCGCGGGCAAACGCCTTCTCGATGCTCTGCGCCTGTGCGTTGGTGCGGTAAAGCACGGCAAAATCGCGGTAGGTCGCTTCCTTTTTCGCAACGGCGCGGTTGACGGTGTCAACGATCTGTCGTGCCTCCGCGTTCTGATCCTCACAGCAGTGCAAAAGGATCTTTCCACCCTCACCCTGCGCGGTCCAGAGCGTTTTGCCCTTTCTGCCCGCGTTGTGCGCGATCACGGCGTTTGCCGCGTCGAGAATGGTTTGCGTGGAGCGGTAATTCTGCTCCAGCTTGATGACCCTTGCGTTGGGGAAGGTGCGGTCGAAGGAAAGGATATTTTCGATCGTAGCACCGCGGAATTTATAGATGCTCTGATCGTCGTCTCCCACAACCATCAGGTTGCAATAGAAGCCCGAGAGCGCGACGGTGAGCTGAAGCTGTGCGATGTTGGTGTCCTGAAACTCATCCACGCACACGTATTGGAAGCGCTGCTGATAGGATTTGCGTACGTCCTCGTGGTTTTTGAGGAGCAGGACGGTCTGCATGATCAGATCGTCAAAGTCGAGTGCGTTCGATTCGCGCAAAAGCTTTTGGTATTCCGCATAGACACGGGAGATCTGCTTTTTGCGGAAATCTCCGCCTGCCTCCATCGCAAAGAGATCGGGCGTCATCAACGCATCCTTTGCGCGGCTGATGGCGTTCATAACGGTCTTGACAGCCAGGAGCTTTTCATCCACGCCGCAATTTTTCATCGCCTGGAGCATTGTTTTCTTGGTGTCGTCCGTATCGTAGATGGTAAAGCCCTCGCGGTAGCCCATACGCTCGCCGTGGCGGCGCAGGATGCGCACACAGACCGAGTGGAAGGTGCCCGTTACGATCTCGGACGCGGTTTCGCTGTCATCGGGGAACATCCGCGCAAGACGCTCCTTGATCTCGTTTGCCGCCTTGTTGGTAAAGGTGATGGCAAGCACGCGGTAGGGCGCGCAGGCACCGCTTGCAAACTGATCCAGGATATGCGCCTCGATTTCGGAGGCGGGAAGCTCGAGTGCCTGCTCAAGCTCCCTGACACGCGCCTCATCGACGCCGAATGGAATGTACTCGCTGTAATACGCATTCCCGTATCGGATGAGAAAGGCGATGCGGCGAACGAGTACGGTGGTCTTACCGCTTCCCGCACCCGCAAGAACCAGAAGCGGACCGTTGACGGTGAATACCGCTTCCTGCTGCTTCTCGTTGAGAGAGGCATAGACCTTTTCAAAGAGAAGCCGTTTGATTTTGAGGTATCTGCTTTCTATCTGTTCCATTTGAATTCCTTTACTGTAATGCGTTCTCGTATGCACGCTTCATATAGAGCGCGTCCTCTGCCTGCGTGCCGTCCGATTCGCAAATGATGCGCGGAGCGACGCCCTCGCGCACGATCGCCTCTGCGAGCGGCTCAAAGAGCGGTCCGAATTCCTCGTCCGCAAAGGTGAGGTGCTTCTTTTCTCCCGCACCCGTGTAAGCGATTTTGGAGAAATGGCAGTGAAGCTCCTTGGCATAGGTGTCTCCGAGCGAGGTTGCAATCTCGTCAAAGACACGGCGGTAGCTGTCGACGTCGGGGAATGCGCCGCCTACGTTGCGTGCGTTCAGGTGCCCGAAATCCACAACGGGGGCAAACAGAGGAGAGACGCGGCATTGCTCAATGACCTCCGAGAGTGTGCCGAGCTGGTTGATCTTTCCCATCGTTTCAATTCCGAGGCGGATCTTGGTGTCGGCAAACTCCTCCGCCACGCGCAAAAGCGTATCCTTGGAGAGCGCCATTGCCTCCTCGCGCGAGATCTTTGCGGCGCTTCCGCTGTGAATGACAACGGTGTCAGCACCCAAAAGCTCCGCTGCCCAAAGCGATTTGCGGATATATTCAATGCTCTTGAGGCGCTTTTCGGGATCTACCCCCGAGAGGGAGATGAAATAGGGCGTGTGGAGCGACATCAGAATGTGATGCTCCCTTGCCTTTTCGCCGATGGCGCGCAGGGTTGCCTCTCCTGCGGTAATGCCGTTTCCCGCCTCGTATTCGTATGCGTCAAGTCCGTAGCGCTCCAGCCAGCCGGGGGCTTGGAGGGTGGATTTGTTGCCTTCGCTGTAAAAAAGGTCGCCGTTTCCGCCGGGACCGAATGTAGCACACTTCATCGCTGATCCTCCTATCTGTTCGGTATCAATTTATTATATCGCAATCGGCGTAAAAAGTCAAGACAAACAGACGCAAAATCACGAGCGGGGGTGGACGCCCCAAGGGGAGG
>JAZQWH010000023.1:0-17880 GCA_045632205.1 Eubacteriales bacterium | reverse complement strand
AGGTCTCCATATTGATCCAGCCGTGTCCAAAATTCCGCCCGTTGATCTCCAATTCGATTCCGTTGAGCGCCAAAAACTCCCCGTCCGAAAGCTCGCTGCGATCCAGGAGCAGATCGTGGACGGTATAGGCAACGATCGAATAGCCCATCGATCGGTAGAGCTCCTTGACCTGCTCGGGCGTTTGATATCCGTCGGAAAGCGTGGTGTGCGCGTGCAGATTTGCCTTGTAAAAGTTCCCGCCGGAGGGCAGAAGATCGATTTTCATAATGTTCCTCCCAATGATGGTATGATGATCTATTATATCATAATTCTTTTAGAAAGTCAATTGCTTTTGCGCGAATGATTGATTTTGATCGGGTTTGTATAGAAGATTTTGAAGGATATGAAGGATTTGCAAATGTTTGGGAAACTGTTGACTTTCCGTTTTTCTTCTGCTATAATGAATGCGAAAAATGAAAAGGAGACTGAAAAATGCTGAAAAAGAACGATCGTTTTTTTGTAACGGATGCGGAAATGACGGTTGAGGGCGCGATGGACGTTGACTCGTTTTTTACGCGTGAGGCACTGACCGATTCTGTACTGTGGGCAAAATTTGTCCGCGTATTCCGCACGCAGCCCGACGGAGAGCGACTTGCGTGGAGAGGCGAATATTGGGGAAAAATGATGCGCGGCGCGGCGATGATCTATGCCTGCACGCGTGATCCCAAGCTCTATGCGACGATGACCGAAACGGTGCGCGATCTTCTCACCGTTGCGGAGGCGGACGGCAGAGTTTCCTCTTATTCGCGCGAGACCGAGTTTGACGGCTGGGATATGTGGTGCCGCAAATACGTTTTGCTCGGCTTGCAGTATTTTTATGAGGTTTGCACGGACGAAGCACTCAAGTGCGACGTTGTGCGTTTTATGCAGGGATGCGCCGATTACGTCCTTTCCTTCATCGGTGACGGCGAGGGAAAGCGCACCGTATTGCAAACGGGCAGAAGCTGGGGCGGACTCAATTCCTCCTCCATTCTGGAGCCGATCGTGCGCCTCTACGCCATTACGGGCGAGGAGCGTTACCTCAATTTTGCGTCCCATATCGTCCGTCAGGGTGGCTCCTCGATGGCGAACATTTTTGAAATGGCGTGCGAAAATAAGCTTTATCCGTATCAGTACGGCATTTCCAAGGCGTACGAGATGATCTCCAATTTTGAGGGACTTTTGGAATACGCGATCGTAACGGGGCAGGAAAAATACGTCACCGCAACGGTGAATTTTGCCAAGGCGCTCATCGCGTCGGACGTTTCGGTCATCGGCTCGCTCGGCGCAACACACGAGCTGCTCGATCACGCAAAGAATCGGCAGACCGCATATAGCGACGTTGTCCGTCAGGAGACCTGCGTGACCGTGACGTGGATGAAATTCTGCGCGCGTCTGCTTCGTCTCACGGGGGATCCCGCCTTTGCCGATGAATTGGAGATCTCCTACTACAACGCATATCGCGGTGCGCTCAATACCGAGCATAAAACCTATCCCAAATATCTGCACGATAAATGCATCGTCCGCCTGGGACTTGATTCCTACGTCGATACCTTTTTGCCCGTGGATAGCTATTCGCCCCTCACTCCCGAGACGCGCGGTGTGCAGGTTGGCGGACTTCAGATGCTGGATGACGGCACCTACTACGGCTGCTGTGCGTGCATCAGCCCTGCGGGGGTCGGCAGCTTCCTCTCAAGCGCGGTTATGTCCGACGAGGAAAGTGTTGTAGTCAATTTCTTTGAGAAGGGAACGTATCGCTTCCACTGTCACGGTGGCGCTTTGCACGTGACCGTGGATAGCGAATATCCCGTAAACGGACGCTTCCGCGTGTTGATCGACCGCTTCGGCAGTACGACCAAGCGCTGTAAGATCCGCATTCCCGCGTGGGCAGAGTCCTTCTCCGTGAAAGGCTCGCACGCGATGGAGGGCGGTTATGCGATCGTCAATCTGACCTCCGATCGCACGGAAATTGCGGTTGAGCTTGCGCTGAAGCTTCGTACGCTCAAGCCCGTAGAGTGGGAGCGCGATCTCGTTTACACCGACCGCTCCTGGACAACCAAGGAGGCGTATCTTGCAGGTCCGATGGAGATCGAGCATCGCGCAGAGGACGATGCGTTCGTTTGTCTGATGCGCGGCCCGATCACGCTGGCGGCAGATTCGCGCACGGGCAAGGCGGCGGATTCGCGCTTTACCTTCCGATACGCGGAGGGTGAGCCGATCTACCGTCTCTCGGACGAGAAGTGCCTCCCCGACGTGAAGCCTCTTCTTCACTGCGTCCTGACCGATGCGGAGGGTGGGGAATTTTCGCTTGTCGATTACGGCTCGGCGGGAAGAGATTGGGAAACGCTCATCACCGCGTGGTTGCCCGTATAAAGGCTTCTTCCAATGAAAAAAGCAGACGTTGTACCGCGGTACAACGCCTGCTTTCTCTTTTATTTGCCGTCCTCGTAGATCTCATCCTCGGTGAGCGTGTTGAGCACAGACTTGCTGAAATAGTCGAGGGGATCGACCTGCAAGCCGCCAACCGTCATTTCCATATGCAGGTGAGATTCCTCCGCGATCTCCAGGAGTGCCGAGTCGCCGACCTGACCGAGGAGCTGACCCTGCAGAACCGTGCTGCCAACCTCAAGACCCTCTGCCATATCCTTGGCAAGATTCTTGTAAACGGTTACACAATCGCCCGCGTGGGTGAGGGCAATGCACCAGCCCATCATCGGATCCTCCCAGATCTGTGCGACCGTACCGTCAGCGGCGGCGCAAACGGGGGCGTCTGCCGCACAGGCAATGTCAACGCCGAGGTGGACTCTCCAATCCTTCATCGTGGGGGAAAACACCTGCACGTCGGTGCTGTGCTCCTTGAGGAGCTTGCCGGAGGTGGGAAGCGCAAGCGTGGGGATCTTGTCCTCGGTGCCCGTGGGGGCAGAATCACCCGACGTGGAGGGGGTGGTTTGCGGGAGATCGGTCAACGTGGGCGGCTCCTCGCTCTCGTTGCGCTTGGCACGGTTGAGAGAGGCGGTCACGGCGAGAATGAGCGCCAGGGTGAGCAGAATGACAACGGCAGAGACGTATACGGCTCGGTTCACCCGTACCGTACGCATTTTTTTGTAAAAATCGGATTCCTTCCATTTTTTCCACATAGCTTTCTTGAAACTCCTTTGCTTTTTATGAGATGATTTGCAGAAACGAACAAGTGTAGGCTTGTCTTTGCTACCGTTATTTTTGCCTGATTGTCCGCGTTTATGCAGGGAAAGGAAAAATTCTCGGATTTACGGAAAAAATCCGCAAAGGTGTCCGCTCCGCGACAGGATCGGGAGAATGTTTTTTTTAGATATTCATATTGTATTCATATTTATATGATATACTAACTCTGTGTTGTGACCAATTCGGATCAACCTTCGAAAAAGAAAACAAAAACAGAAAGGACCTTCCGACTTTTATGATAAAGATCGAACATCTTGTAAAGAATTACGGCACGAACTGTGCAGTGGATGACGTCAGCTTTGAGGTGGAGGCAGGCGAGATCGTCGGCTTCCTCGGCCCCAACGGTGCGGGAAAGAGTACCACGATGAATATTCTCACGGGGTACCTCTCCTCGACCTCGGGAAAGGCGATGATCGCGGGGATCGATATTCTGCGCGATCCGCTTGGCGCGAAGCGTCTGATCGGCTATCTGCCCGAGCAGCCTCCGCTCTATCTTGATATGACGGTCGAGGAATATCTCAACTTCTGCTATGAGCTGAAGGGATGCAAGCTCGATCGCCGCGCACACCTTGAGCAGGTTTGCGAGACGGTCAAGATCCGTGACGTGTTCCACCGTGTCATCCGTACGCTCTCCAAGGGCTACCGTCAGAGAGTCGGCATTGCGCAGGCGCTTGTCGGCAATCCCAAGGTCATTATTTTCGACGAGCCCACGGTCGGACTTGACCCCAAGCAGATCATCGAGATCCGCAACCTCATTCGCGGCTTGGGAAGAGAGCATACAGTCATTCTCTCCACGCATATTCTGCAGGAGGTGCAGGCGGTCTGCGATCGGATCATCATTATCAACAAGGGTAAGATCGTTGCGAACGAGCGCACCGAGAACATTTCTCGCGTGGTGGAAAGCAACCGCCGCTTTAACCTCAAGATCGCAGGACCTCAGAAGGAGGTTCTTCCCACGCTTCGCGGAATTCCGGGCATTACCTACGTGGAGACGCTTGCGGAGCGCGACGGGGATGCGTATTCCTATCTGATCGAGTGCGCGCCGGGCTCGGACGTTCGTAAGAAGCTGTTCTATACGCTTGCAGAGCGCAGCTGGCCCATGATCGGGATGGAGGCACTCGGTATGAACCTGGAGGATATCTTCATTTCCGTTGTGGACAAGTCCGAGGAATCTCGTGCCGTCGGCTCCCGTCAGCGCACCGCACGCCGCGGACGTCGCGAGAGAATTCTTGTCGAGCAGGAGCTGGGCGAGACACTGGTAGCCGAGGCGAAGCGCCAAAGAGAAGAGGCTGCCGCAACCGCTACCGATGAGGAGGACGAGGATTGATCCTCGCCGCCCCCGACATTATTTGCTTTGTTAGGAAAGGAAATCTATTATGCTTGCCATCTACCGTAAAGAGATGCGATCCTATTTCATCAATCCCATCGGATATATTTATCTCGGGATCTTTCTGGCGTTCTCCGCACTGCTTTGCTGCTACACAACGCTGATCTCGGCAACCTACAGCACCTCGCAGTATTTCATCTTTCTTATTTTCTCGCTCATTATCCTCGTTCCCGTTCTGACGATGCGACTTTTTGCGGAGGAAAAGAAGCTCCGCACCGAGCAGCTCCTGCTCACCGCTCCCGTCAGCCTTACGGGTATGGTGCTTGGAAAATACTTTGCCGCGCTGACGATGTACGTTGCGGGCGTGCTCGTTTCCTGCATCAACTTCCTGCCGCTTTATATCATCGGCTCGAGAGAAGCGGCGCTTGAGGACGGAAGCAAGCTGACGCAGATCGGCCCGATCACGGGACAGATCGTTGGCGGTGTGTTTGCGGTCATTCTGCTTGGCGCGGCGCTCATCGCGGTCGGTACGCTGATCTCCTCTCTGACCGAGAACCAGCTTTCCTCTGCCGTGATCACCGTTGGCGTTATTGCCGCAATGGTGCTTCTGAGCGTGATCAATCAGCTCACCGACGGCGACGGACAGCCTCTGATCGCAAGCTACGCGATCCGCTACGTTATCGATTGGGTGTCGGTTCTCAGCCGCTTCAACGCCTTTGTCAACGGCATCTTCGATTTTGCCGCCCTGCTTTACTATGCGTCGCTGGCATTCATCTTCCTCTTCATCACCGTTCGCGTTTACGATAAACGCCGTTGGGGCTGATCGCCGACGGAGGACGCAGATTTATGAAAAAACGATTTTTCCGCAACCGACGCATGCGTTATGCAAGCGTTTCCGCACTCCTGACGGTTTTCGTCATCGTTGCGGTCATTCTTGCAAACTCGGTGTTCGGCTCGCTTGCCAAGCGCTATCAGTGGGCGATCCCCATGAATGCCGAGGCAAATTATGACGTCTCAGGCGTTTGCTACGGCATTCTTGACCGTGCCTTCGCGAGCGTGACCGAGGAGAATCCTGCCAAGCGGCAGGCTCCCGTCAAGCTTATTTTCTGCGATACGGAGGACGTGTGGGTCGAGGACCTTACGCAAAGCTATCTTTATCATTCCGCACGCTCTCTTGACGCACGCTATGAGCGGCTGACCGTGGAATTCCACGATCTCTTCCTTGATCCCACCGTTTTTGCAAGCTACACGACCGATCCCGTAACGGGGGAGACGATCCGACTCAATACCACCGACGTCATCGTCGCGTGCGAGGACTATTTCCGTGTCTACCAGCTCAAGGATTTCTTCGTGTTCAAGGATATTGAGCAGACAGAGGTCTGGGGATATAACGGAGAGCGCACGCTGGCGGCAGGCATTATGCGTGCCATCAACCGCCAGAGTGAGACCGTTTGTCTCACAGGCAACCACGGCGAGATCTTTTCGGATTTCGAGCTTGCTTATCTGCTTGATGCGGCAGGCTATACCGTGAAAACGAATTTTGATCTTTCCAAGGAAGACATTCCAAAGGATTGCACGATGCTCATCACCTACAATCCCTGCACCGACCTTGACGTGAGCGCGGGGATTGCCGAGGATGCAAAGCTGGAGGCATTTCTTGCAGAGGAGGGGAATAGCTATCTCGTGTTCCTTTCCAACGCCTCTCCCACGCTCAAGAATCTGGAATCGTATCTTGAAAAATGGGGTGTGGTAAGCTCCTACTACCGTGATCATACAACGGGCAAGACCTACCGCCAGACGGTGCAGAATACCGCGCAGTCTCTGACCTCGGACGGATATACGATCTACGGTCAGCTCTCCGAGAACGCCACCACGCAAACAAGGCTTGCGGGGGCGGGGGAGAGAGCGGTGTTTAAGAATGCGACCGCGCTCAACCACGCAACTGATTTTGTCGCACTTGGAAACGGTGCGTACCAAAAGGGTGCGCGCACGGTCTATCCCGTTTTTGAAAGCTCCGATGGCGCAGTCCTTTGGGCAAACGGCGTTGCCACCGACGGAGACGATGCACTCCTTATGACCGTGACGGAGCAGACGACCGATCGGGGAACCTCCTACGTCGGTGTCATCGCTTCCACCGATTTTGCATCGCGTGAGCTTCTTCAATCCGCCGTTTACGGCAATCCCGACGTTTTGCAGAGAGTATTTGCCAACGTCGGTCAGGAGGAGACCACTGAGGGATTACTCCTCAAGCCCTTTTCCACCACCGAGATCAGCACCGTTACCACCGCGCAGATGCTGCGTTGGACGCTTTGTCTGACTCTCATTCCCGCCGTAACGATCACTGCGGTTGCCATCGTTGTGCTCGTTCGCCGTCGCCGTGCCTGATGCAGGAGAAAGGATGATTGCAAATTGAAACAATTCAATAAAAACAGTCAGAAGCTCCGTCGAGGCTCGCTCACGGTTGGGTTGACTGCGGCGGTCATTGCCGCGGTGCTGCTTCTCAACGTTGCCGCAACGGCACTCCTCTCGCATTTCCATATCTTTTTGGATATGTCGCCCGAGTCCTATTACACGATGTCCTCCGACGGTGACCACACCGAGCGCACCACGACGATGTACACGCTGATGCCCGAGACGGTCTATCTGCTCGAGCGTTCCTTTGAGGAGATCAATGCGGCGCGCGCAAATGCGGGAGAGGCTCCCGTTGCCGTGGATATTACCTTCTGCGCGGATCCCGATATGCTGCTCAAAAGCAAGGATATGCGCTACGTCTATTACACTGCGCTCTCGCTTCAGCGTGCGTTCCCCGATACGGTAAGGGTCAAGACCACCAACGTCTGGACCAATCCCTCCTCGGTGGATGCTTACCGCACGAACGCGTATTCGCAGATCTATCAGACCAATATCATCATCTCCAGCGGATCCGAATTCAGAATTGCCCAGGCAAGAAGCTTTTACGTTTTTTCGGAGTACGGAGACGAGACGCCTTGGGCGTACCACGGAGAGAAGAACTTCGTGTCCTATATCCTTGCCGTGACGCAGGCGGAGAAGCCCATCTGCTGTCTCACGACCGATCACGGAGAGCCGAATACGGCAGATGAGGGAAGCAACTATTCGGAATTCCGCCGTCTGCTTGAGAGCTGTGGCTACGAGGTTCGTAATCTCAAGCTTTCGGAGGAAGAGATCCCCGAAAATTGCCGTCTCATCATCACGCTTGATCCCAAGAAGGATTTTACCGCGAATTACAGAGATCCCAAGGCGGATTCCGAGATCAAGAAGCTGCAGGAATTCCTTGCAAAATCCTATTCATATATGATCTTTGCGGGCGAGGATACCCCAAAGCTTCCCGTTTTGGAGGAGTATCTGGAGGAATGGGGCATTGCGTTTGAGCGGTACGAGGGAGACGTGAGCGACGCGCTTTACGAGCTGTCCGATCCCACCTCCTCGCTCGATTCCAAGTCGCAGGCAACCAATCTCATCGGAGAATATGAGATCGATGCGCCCGTAGCGGCGTGGACGGCGGATATGCGCGAATTCGGCGCGTTCCCCAAGGTCATCTTCGGAGATGCTATCGGCATTCGCTATTCGGATTCCTACCAGCCTTATTATCAGATCAACGAGGACGATCGCTCTGTCGAATATACCTACGGATGGTATTCGAGCAACAGCTATAGCCGACAGATGTTCGATCTCTTCAAAACCAGCAAGGATGCAACCGCATACGTGGTCAAGGACGGCGAGCGTCAGACCGATGCGGAGGGCAATCCTCTCGCGTATTCCGCGTCTCCCTTCCGTCTGATGACGGTTACGGCAGAGGACAATCGCATCGGAGAGGGAAGCGGCTTTACCTCCGCAACCGAATCCGCTTACGTTTGCGCGGTAGGCTCGGTGCAGATGGTCTCCAACGCGATGCTGCAGAGCGACACCTACGGAAATGCCGATGCGCTGCTTTCCGTCCTGCGTTCGATGGGACGCGAGATCGAGCCTGTCGGACTGAATCTCAAGGTTTCCCATCAGGAGAGCTTTGACGAGGGTGTGATCGGCACGTATTCACCGACCGTATGGACGGTTGTGCTCACACTCCTGCCCGTGCTTGCATTTGCGGCGGCAGGCGTGTTCGTTCTTGTGAGAAGAAGAACTCGCCATTAAAAACAACTCCCGAAAGAAAGGTATCAATTTCGGATGAATAAAGAGCAACAGATTATTAACGTGATATTCGATGCAGGGCGGGGTGTCTGCTCGGTGCAGAGCCGTGAGGCGACGTGCGGAGAGACGTTTGGCATTTTGCCAACCCCCGAGCGCGCAGGCTATTCCTTTGAGGGATGGTATCTTGGCGACGTGTGCATTGATGCGGATGCGACCGTGGAATCGGAGTCGGACCTGACGCTGGTTGCACGTTGGAGCAAAAGGGCGGGCACCAAGCGCGCCTCCAATCTCAAAAAGCAACGCATTGCCATCGTCTGCTGTGCGGTGCTCATCGTTCTCCTGGCGCTGGCGCTCATTTTCGTCAACGATCTCGTTTCGGTTTCCACCGTCGAGGATCGCTACTATGACGAAGCGGGCAACGCCTTCACCAAGACCTACTACGTCAAGGAGGTCAAGGGGACTTGGGGAATGTACGATGAGGACGGCGTAAAAATGGCGGTCAACAGTGACGGCTATCACATTGCCCTGAGCGGAAATCAATATGACATTGATGAAGAAACGGGAAAATGCACGCTTTACGCGCTTGTTGACAGCTTTGATGCGGCAAGCGGAGAGCTGCTCGGACACGGCGCACGTGTTATGATGTATCCGCAGATCTCGCAATCGGACATTTATTCCATTCGAGTGAAAAATAAGAACGAGGTCTTTGAGGTGCTTCGCCACGCGAACGGTACGGCATACCTCAAGGGAACCGAAAACCGCCTCAACGTGCTCAGCGATCAAGCCTTTGCAAACCTTTCGGTCGCTTGCGGCTACACACTGACCGTTGAAAAGCTCGATCTTTCCGCGACAGAGGCACCGCGTCTGCCGGACGGATCGGTCAACTACGCGGCATACGGACTTTCCGATGCCGACGAGCCCATCGTTTTCACCATTACCAAGCGCGCGTATAACGAAAAGGGAGAGACCGTTGCCGCAACAGGCGATCATGCTTCCTATACGGTACGCGTCGGAAACGTCACGCTCACAGGCTCCGGCTATTACGCGAAGCTTGAGGGCAGAGAAGCGGTCTATATCCTCAGCCCCACCGTTGCCCCTACGTTGGTCAAATCCTCCGAGGCAATGGTGTCTCCCACCGTCCTCTATCCGATGTCCTCTACCGATTATCTTATGGTCAAGGATTTCCTTCTGGAGAGCGGAAGCATTTCCCTGGAGAATGCGTATCACTTTGCAAACGGAGGAGAGTTCCTCTCGCCCGATAAAACGCACGTTGTCGATTTCTCCTATCAGGATCTGCTTGAACGTGAGCATTCGATGTATTCGATGCATCCCTTTACCACAAAGACCGATTTTATGAAGGGCTATTTCCTGGATTCCAGCTACGTTTCCGATGCGATGCACGCCTTGGGACGCTTGAATAATACCGTTTGTGTCAAGCACGGGATCACAGAGGATGCCATCCGTGAGTATATCTTCGGCGGAAAGGACCGTGCGGAGGTCTACCATCTCACCTATCGCTATAACGTGGTCAAGCGCTCTGCAGTGCTGATCCGTATGAGCGATGAGAGCGAGGCGGAGTTCCACGCACGCTATCTGGAGGAGGCAAAGGCTGCTCTCCGTGAGTACACCAACGCGGATGTCAGTAAGCTGACTATGAAGGAAGCGCAGCAGGCGATGGAATCTATGGGCTATTACCTTGAGGGCGATATGCTCTTCGATAAGGCGGCACAGCTGCACGAGATCTACAACTTCTGCAGAGGAATGCTCATCGATCTCGGTCAAACGGCGGATCCCTTGCCCGAAAGCATTGCGCTCAACGTTCCCGAGCTTTCGAAAAAGGTGGAATCGGTCGCCAAAAAGCTCGAGGCAACCGATGCGGGATTTCGCTATGACCGCGACACCTATGAGATCTACGTCGTCAATGAGATCATGATCTCTCAAAAGACCGAAGACGGAGTCTATTACGTTGCGGTTCCGCTCTACGATATGATCGTTGAGGTCGGTGCACAGCACTTTGACTTCCTGAAATGGGAGAAGGACGATTGGTACAGTCAGTATTTCAGCTGGCTTGAGATCGCTTATATGACGGATCTGGAGATCATCGCGGGCGATCGCTTCTACAAGTTCCGCCTCGATAACTCCGAGAGCACCTCCAACCTGACCGACGGATCGGGAAGTGATAAGCTTAAGATCTATGCCAATACGGGCGATGGGGAGCGGCTGATCGACTATAAGATCCTTCATTCCTACGTTTCGGATACGGGCAAGGAAATGACCAAAACCGTTACCTCGCTCGAGAATTTCCGAGAATACTATCAGATCCTGCAGTATATCTCACTTGAGAGCGTGATGGATGAAGAGGAGCTTGCCAAGCTGGCGGCTACCGACTTTAACGGAGACGGAGCGGCGGATGGACTCGATCCCGACAGCATCCGTTATCTCGACGATCAGTATTGCGATCTCATTCTCTATTTCCGCGGCGTGGATCTGCGCGGAAACAGCGTGGCAAAGGTATGCCGCTTCTACACGTACAGCGGACATAGCTTTATGACGATGGAGGTTGTCGGCGCATACGGCTCGGACGGTAATCCCACCACCGATTGGCAATCCCAGAACGATCCCGAGGCAGAGCTTGGACTCTTTTACGTCAATTCCTCGTATCTGCAAAAGCTCTTGGCAAATACCGATCGCTTCCTCTCTGAGGAGCTGATCGTGCTCGGAGATAAGTCCTGATCGGGTATGTAAATTTTACAAAGAATTTCCCCTGCCGGGAGAGGGCATACTCTCTCCTCGCAGGGGGCTTTTTTATGATACAGAATTGTTAAGATTTTGACAAAGGTTTACAGAATGTTCATAAAATTATTGCGTCTTTCCTTGACAACGGGAGGGGATTATGTTATAATTTCATTAAAATGGGGTAGAAGAGGTTTTTTGATAAAAGCCTCGGAAAATCTCGAAAAAAAACAATTTGGAGGACGTCTTTATGGAGAAAGGCACAACAGTCGGCAGTCAGAAGATCGCCGCGCTCTTCGATGCCGGAACCTTTGTCGAGACGGGCGCGTTTATGAAGCGTGCGGACGGATCCGTAACGGGTGTTGTCTGTGGCTACGGCGCAATCGACGGCAAGCTGGTTTACGCGTTTTCGCAGGACAGCGATCGGACCCGTGGCGCGTTTGACGCGTTGCAGGCAGAGAAAATTGCAAAGCTTTATGAGCTGGCAATGAAGAACGGAGCACCCGTTATCGGTATGTTCGATAGCGTGGGAGCAATGGTAGGAGACGGAGCAGGTGTGATGTCTGCCTACGGAAAGCTGATCCGTACGGTCAGCGACGCATCCGGCGTGATCCCGCAGATCGCGGTCATCACGGGTGTATGCGCAGGTATGGCGGCAACCGTTGCGGCAATGTTTGACGTTGTCGTTTCGATCAAGGACGTATCCAAGCTCTTTGTCAACGCTCCTTTCCTGGTTGGAAAAGAGGTTGGCGGAGCAGACTATACGGTACAGAGCGGCTTGACCTCTGCTGTTGCGGAGGACGAGGCTGATGCAATTGCAAAGGCACGCAAGCTGATCGCGCTTCTTCCCGCAAACAACGAGGAGGGCGCATTCATCAATGAGAATTCCGACGACGAGAACCGTAAGGTAGCAGTCGAGGGACTCGCAGGCAAGGCTTTGGTTGAGGTCGTTGCAGATGCCGCAAGCTTTGTTGAGCTTGGTGCAGGCTATGCCGACGAGATGATCACGGGACTTGCAAGCTTTGGCGGCGTCACCTGCGGTGTCGTTGCAAACGATGCAACCGCTTCCAACGGTGTGATCACCGCAAAGGCTGCTGCAAAGGCTGCAAAGCTTGTTGCGTTCTGCGATAGCTTCTCCATTCCCGTTGTAACCCTGACCGATAGCGTTGGCGTTGAGGCTACCCGCGAGGCAGAGGACGGCGCGCTTGCCGCACAGCTCGCAAAGCTGGCAATGGCATACGCTTCCGCTACCACCGCAAAGGTGACCGCTGTTGTCGGTAAGGCATACGGTGCGGCATTCACGTTGATGGGCTCTAAGGCAATGGGTGCGGATATGGTCTATGCGCTTCCTACGGCAGAGATCAGCGTAATGGCTCCCGCATCGGCAGTCGCGTTCCTTTGGAACGAGCAGATCACCGAGTCTTGCACGCGCGCAGACCTTGAGGAAAAGTGGAAGAACGAGCAGGCAAGTGCAGAGGCTGCGGCTTGCGACGGCAGCATTGATGACGTGATCGATGCATCCGAGCTCCGTCAGCGTATTTGCGCGGCAATTTATATGCTGATGATGAAAAATGCATCCGCACCTGCGCGCAAGCATTGCAATCTTCCTCTCTAATCGGAGGTAATCAAATGAATATTGCAGTTTTGGCAAACAGCTTTGCTGACCGTGCATCCACCTCGGGTATTGTCTCCTTGCAGGGAATGGTGACGATCTTCCTCGTGCTCTCTCTTTTGTGGGCATCGATCGAGATCATGCACCACATCATCCACAAGGAGAAAAAAGCGGAAAAGCCCGCAGAGACCCCCACAGTGGCTACCCCGAAGGCGGACGATGCGGCTGTTGCGGCGGCAATTGCGGCAGCGATCGCGGCATCCGAGGATGAGGGTGCGATCGTAGCGGCGATCACGGCGGCAATTATGGCAGCAAGAGCTGAGGCAGGCGAGACGAGCGATTTCCGCGTAGTCTCCTTCAAGCGCGCGGCAAACGCACGCAGAAAATTCTGATTGACTGATAAAAAATAAGAAAGGTTTATGGTGAATATTATGAAGAATTATCGTGTAACAGTAAACGGAGTCGTTTATGACGTAGTAGTAGAAGAGACCGCAGGCGCAGCATACGTTCCTTACGTTGCTCCCGCAGCACCCGTAGCAGCTCCCGCACCCGTAGCAGCTCCCGCACCCGCAGCAGCTCCTGCACCCGCAGCAGCTCCCGCTCCCGCAGGCAAGGCAGGCGCAACCGCAGTCAAGGCTCCTATGCCCGGCACGCTCATTAAGGTAAACGTAAAGCCCGGCGATGCAGTTAAGAAGGGCGACGTCCTCTGCGTTCTCGAGGCAATGAAGATGGAGAACGATATTATGGCTCCCGCTGACGGTGTTGTTGCATCCGTAGAGGCAACGCAGGGCTCCTCCGTTGCAACCGATGCAGTTCTCGTAACCCTCAACTGATCCGATCTGACTTTTTGACTCCAACAGAAAGGAACACTTTTCATGGATTTACTGGATAGTTTGCAAAACTTCTGGGAATCGACGGGTGTTTTTCGCTTGATCACGAGTATGGATGCACAGTGGTGGCAGACCATTCTGATGCTCGCAATCGTTTGCGTGCTGGTTTACCTTGCCGTTGTACGCGGCTTTGAGCCTCTGCTCCTGCTTCCTATCGCGATCGGTATGCTTCTCACCAATCTCCCCGGTGGCGGAATGTTCCATTCGGACTATTTCATGACCAGCGGAGACATCGATTACCTGGAGATCCTTCAGCACGGTGGTCTGCTTGATATCCTTTACATAGGTGTCAAGACGGGCTTGTATCCTTGTCTGATCTTTATCGGAATCGGCGCAATGACCGATTTTACCCCCTTGATTTCCAACCCCAAGAGCCTTCTGATCGGTGCGGGCGCGCAGCTTGGCGTATTCGTAGCGTTCTCCGGCGCGCTTCTTTCGGGTGTATTTACGCCCGAGCAGGCGGCTTCCATCGGCATCATCGGCGGTGCGGACGGACCGACCGCGATCACGGTCACGAAAACGCTCGCGCCCGAGCTTCTCGGTGCGATCGCAATCGCGGCATATTCCTATATGGCACTCATTCCTATGATCCAGCCCCCTCTGATGCGTCTTATGACCACGGAAGAGGAGCGCAAGATCAAGATGAAGGAGCTTCGAAAGGTCTCTAAGGCAGAGCTGATCATTTTCCCCGTCGTCGTTACCGCGATTGTCGGACTCATCGTCCCCGATGCACTCGTGCTGATCGGATGCCTGATGTTCGGTAACCTGATCAACGTCTGCGGTGTGACCGACCGTCTCTCCAAGACCTCTCAGAACGGCTTGATGAATACCGTTACCATTTTCCTGGGACTCAGTGTCGGTGCAACCGCAACGGCGGCATCCTTCCTCAGCTTCCAGACCATTCTCATCATCTGCCTCGGCTTGGTTGCATTTGCAATTTCCACCCTTGGCGGACTTCTGACCGCAAAGATCATGAACAAGTTCTGCGGCGGAACCATCAACCCACTCATCGGCTCTGCGGGCGTTTCCGCAGTTCCTATGGCGGCGCGCGTATCGCAAAGGGAAGGACAGAAGGCAGATCCCTCCAACTTCCTCCTGATGCACGCAATGGGACCGAACGTAGCAGGTGTCATCGGTTCTGCGGTGGCGGCGGGCGTTCTGCTTGCTTGCTTCGCCTAATTTCACGACAAGGAGATTCTGAATTCATATGGCAAACGTAAAAATTACAGAAACAGTTCTTCGTGACTCCCATCAGTCGCTCATTGCGACGAGAATGACCACCGAGGAGATGCTGCCCATTCTGGAGCAGATGGACAAGGTTGGCTACCATTCCCTGGAGGCATGGGGCGGCGCGACCTTCGACGCTTGCATGCGCTTCCTCAACGAGGATCCGTGGGAGCGTCTGCGCAAGATCCGCGATCGCGTAAAGAACACCAAGCTTCAAATGCTTTTCCGCGGTCAGAACATCCTCGGCTACCGTCACTATTCCGATGACGTGGTTGAGTATTTCGTGCAGAAATCGCTTGCAAACGGCATTGATATCATCCGTATTTTCGATGCACTGAATGATCCCCGTAACCTCAAGACCGCAATCGACGCAACACGTCGCGAGGGCGGTCACGTGCAGGCGGCATTCTCCTATACCACGGGTCCCGTCTACACGATGGAGTACTATTCCAAGTACGCAAAGCAGCTTGAGGAGATGGGTGCGGATTCGATCTGCATTAAGGATATGGCAGGACTTCTGCGTCCCTACGATGCATTCGAGCTTGTCAAGACCATCAAGGAATCGGTCAAGGTTCCCGTTCAGCTTCACACGCACTACACCGCAGGTCTGGCTTCCATGACCTTGATGAAGGCAGTCGAGGCAGGTGTCGACGTGATCGATACCGCGATCTCTCCTATGGCAATGGGTACCTCTCAGCCTCCAACGGAGGCGCTGGTTGCCGCACTGCAGGGCACTCCCTACGATACGGGCATTCATCTTGCCGATCTCGATAAGATCACCAAGCACTTCGAGCCTCTGCGCGAGAAATATCTCTCGAGCGGTCTGCTCAATCCCAAGGCACTCAAGGTTGACGTCAACGCGCTTGTTTACCAGGTTCCCGGCGGTATGCTTTCTAACCTGATGAGCCAGCTCGCACAGGCAGGAAAGTCCGATCAGCTCACCGAGGTGCTTGAGGAGGTTCCGCGCGTCCGTGCAGACGTCGGCTATCCTCCGCTTGTTACGCCTTCCTCTCAGATCGTTGGTACGCAGGCTGTGTTCAACGTTATTATGGGCGAGCGCTACAAGCTGGTTACCAAGGAGTTCAAGGGCATTGTCAAGGGCGAATACGGTAAAACTCCCGTTGAGATCGATCCCGCCTTCATCAAGAAGATCATCGGTGACGATCAGCCCATCACCACCCGTCCCGCAGACGCACTCAAGCCCGAGCTTGAGCAGCTGAGAAGCGAGATCGCACAGTATCTCGAGCAGGATGAGGACGTTCTCTCCTACGCACTGTTCCCTGAGGTCTCCAAGAAGTTCTTCGAGTACCGCAAGGCACACAAGTACGGAATCGACGCAGAGAATTCCGATAAGGCTCTCGGCGTTCACGCGATCTGATTGCAGTAAAAAAGACAGAGAATTCAAATTCTCTGTCTTTTTTTGATTCAGTTGACCGCGTAGCTGCCGTCGGAAAGAGCAGACAACTCGGTGGAAAAGAAGCGGTGGAGCGCACGGATCATAAATTCCGTGTCGTCAGCTCCCGCAGTTTCGTAAGCGGAATGCATTGCAAGCTGGGGAAGGCCGACGTCGATGGCGTTGATAGAGACCTGCGTGGTTGCAATGTTGCCGAGCGTGGAGCCGCCCGCAAGATCCGCGCGGTTTGCATATCTCTGCACGGGAACGTCCGCTTTTTCGCAGATCAATTTGAAAATCCCTGCAGACACCGCATCCGTCGTGTACTTCTGGTTTGCGTTGTATTTGATGACGATGCCTTCATTGAGCCTTGCGGTGTGATTTTTGTCGGCATATTCGGGATGATTGGGATGGACGGCGTGCGCGTTGTCGCAGGAAACGAGCAGGGAGGAGGGGAGCTTGCGGCGGAGAGCCGTAGGATCGGGTTGAATGCGCGCAAGCACGTCGAAGAGGAACGTGGATGCCGCTCCCTGCTTGGTCGTGCTTCCCACCTCCTCGTTATCAAAGATCGCGAGGACAGGAACGGAAGCGCCTCCTTCGCTTGTCAAAAACGCCTGCGTTGCGGCAAACGCGCATTGCAGATCATCAAGACGCGGTGCGGAGATCAGATCCCCATAGCAAATTCCGCGCTGTGCGGTGTAAAGGCAGAGATCGGAGGAGAGCAGATCCTTTGCATCTATTCCAAGCGCCTCGCAGATCTTCCCTCGGAGATCAATGCCTGCTTCTGCGGTTCCAACGAGCGGAAGGAGATCCACGGCGGGGTTGTATTGATATCCGTTGTTGATCTCGCGGTTTTGGTGAATGGCAACGTTTGGGATCACCGCGATCGGCTTTTTGAGATCGACCAATCGGGTTGCAATGCCTTTTTCGGTGCGCACGGTTACGCGCCCTGCAACCGAAAGAGGACGGTCAAGCCAGGAGGAAAAGATCATTCCGCCGTATTTTTCGGTGGAAAGACGGATATAATCGGAATTGATCAGCGCCCCGTTTTCCTTGATGCGGAAAAGGGGGCTGTCTCCGTGCGCGGCGGCGATCAGAAAGCCCGTGTAATCGTTTTTCGGTATACGAAACGCGATGAGGGAAGAGCCGTTCCGCGTGGTGTAATAGCGGCCTCCTGCGCAAAGAGACCAATCCGAGCCTTCAAAAAGCTCCTCGTAGCCTGCCTCTCGCAAAAGGGAGGCGGTGTGCCCGACCGTGTGGAAGGAGGTGGGGCAGGATTCGATATAATCAAATAATTCTTGATTCATTAAAAATCTCCTTGATCAAAGATATC